>JAAZMI010000158.1 GCA_012798895.1 Bacillota bacterium | reverse complement strand
CCTCATACAGGGGAAGATAAGGCTGGAGCGGCCCCGGGTGGCGGCAAACAAGATGATGTCTTTGATGCCGAATATGAGGTTGTAGATGATGAGGATAAAAAGTAAGGCTGCTTTTGAAGGGGCGAAATAGATTTGAAAAGAGATTACTATGAAGTACTAGGCCTAGAAAAAGATGCCGATCCGGAAGAAATAAAACGTGCCTACCGCACGTTAGCCCGTCAATATCATCCCGATGTCAATCCCAGTGTGGACAGCGAGGCTAAATTTAAGGAAATTAAGGAAGCGTATGATGTTCTGAGCGACACTCAAAAGAGGGCCCATTATGATCGCTATGGCCACGAAGGAGATGCCTTTCAGGATTTTGGGGGATTTGGCGGTTTCGCTTCCGGTTTTGAAGACATTTTTGATTCCTTTTTTGGCGGCGGTTTTGCCACGGGCAGAGGCAGGGGCCGGAGGGCTTCGGCGGCGAGGCGCGGTGCGGATCTGCGCTACGATCTGGAGATATCTCTAAAAGATGTTCTGCGGGGAAAAACAACCTTCATCCGGGTTCCACGTGCCGAAAATTGTCCTGTTTGCGGTGGAACGGGAGCCAAGGAAGGCACCGTTCCCGTTACCTGCACGGCTTGTGGGGGCACCGGGCAACAGCAGGTAGTTCGTAACACCGCCTTTGGTCGTCTGGTCAGTATGGTAACCTGCGAAAGATGCCGCGGTGAAGGCCGGATTATCGAGGAACCCTGCTCGGAATGTAGAGGTGAAGGGCGGGTAATGCAAGAAAAAAAGATCGAGATCAAGATCCCCCCCGGCGTGGATAACGGTTCAAAACTTCGCGTTACCGGCGAAGGGGAAGCGGGAATAAAAGGAGGGCCGCCGGGCGATCTCTATATAGTCATCTACGTTCGCCCCCATGAAACATTTAAGAGGCAGCACAATGATCTTGTCTGCGAAATCCCGCTTAGTTTTGTGCAGGTTGCTCTCGGTGGAGAGTTCGTCGTGCCGACCCTGGAAGGAAAGGCCAAACTGCGCATCCCGGAGGGAACCCAGCCCGGAACGGTTTTCCGTCTGAAAGGGAAGGGAGTGCCTTCATTACGTGGTTTCGGCCGCGGTGATCAACTAATAAAAATAAAAGTGGAGATACCGCGGCGGCTTAATGATCGCCAGAAAAAAATATTGGAAGAATTTGCTGCCGTGAGTGGTTTGGAGATCCCGAAACAGGAGGATAAAAGTTTCTTTGAGCGCGTAAAAAAAACCTTTAATGCAAAATAAGTGATCAAAGGGACGGCTGCCACCGATCGGTTGTTTATTGAACAGTCTTCTTCAAATAGTGCTATTCATATCTTCGGGTAATGTGGAAATCGACAGACCATGCCGGGGGGATAATAGGGGATAAGGGCATACCTCCCGGTAATGCTAGGATCATTCCCTGGCACCGGCCCCTCACAGGTTTTTTGTCAAATAATGTAGAAGATTGGCAGTAAAGCGTGCTATCTCTTCTGTGCCGCATCTCTTTTCGGCTACAAGGGATAATGATTCTTTAGCTAAATGGTAGAGATTTTCCCCTTTCAACTGTTCTCCCCGCATTATTTTTTGCAGCAGCCTACCGTCGCGAATTCGGCGCTCGATCGTAGCCGGGGCGTTGAGGCAGAACAGCTCGAAGCCACTTTGAAGGATGATAACATTTAATTCCGGGTTGGCTTTGAAGCCGGCGATATCCTTCAGAGAAATATAACCAAGCCTGGCAGCCGGGGGGATAGTAGCGGCTTTTAGGGATAGGGGCAAGTAGATTAACTTATACGTGAAAGGTATGGGCAGATACCTTTTTCGGCCCAGCAACGGGCCATAATTATTTCTAATGGCGGCAAGATCTAGATTATAAAGAGAGGCAAGACGCCTTACGATCCAACGAAGGGAACGCCTGTCCAGATGTTTTTCCCCGCGGGCGTTAATCAACATAGTAGCTTCGCCTCCTTCAGGATGAGCAGAAGGCAGCAAGGCTGCTATTTCTTTTTTGACCTGTTCAAGATTGTATCTCATTTTTTCACCCCGTTGTCCTCAATTATAGCGTACGTGTGTTCGGGTGTCAATGTGTTTGGATCTGAACTTTGCCGGGATATATCAAAGCGTAGTGCATCCCCTAAAATATGGCCTGGGAGAGATTGGAGTGTCCTTCTGGTTTTTCCTACCTCCGGAGGATCTGCGGAGACAGAAGACAGTTGTTCTGCAAGAAAATATATTCGCGCATCTGAAAGCAGCACGCCTAAAACCGGGTGACGATATCGTGCTTGCCGATGGGCGGGGTAGAGCTTTTGCGGCCCGCCTCTTATCTTTCGAAGCGCGTAAACAATCGGCTGATGCTGCTATTTTGCACGAGCTGCTCCAAAATTCGGAACCTCCATTGTCAATCACCTTGTTTTTGGGGATCACCAAGGGCGAAAAAATGGATCAAGTTGTTCGCCAAACTGTGGAGCTGGGCGTGAAAAAAATTGTTCCGGTTTTTACGGAGAGGACGATCGTAAGGCTGGACAAAAAAAAGAAAAAGGTAAGAACCCGCCGCTGGCAAAACATTGCCTTTGCTGCCGCGGCGCAATCTCGCCGCAGTTTTGTCCCGGGTATCTCGGAACCACTTTATTTTGAGGAAATGTTGGATCTCTTTGCCGGAGAAAAACTGGAGCCGGTAATCGTCCCCTGGGAAGAAGAAAAAGAAACCGGCCTGATGCACCTGATCGCGAAGATGAAACCCCCTCCCCGGGCAGCCTCTATCTTCACCGGCCCGGAAGGGGGCATCGCACCGGGGGAAATGGATAAACTAAAAAAATACCGGAACATTTATCCGGTAACTTTAGGGCCGCGCATCTTAAGAGCCGAAACCGCCCCTTTGGCCGTCATGGCCGTTTTAATGCACCTTTGGGGCGACCTGGGTTAAACAGAAAAAACCGGTTACCTAATCTGGTATCTTCATCTGTGGCCGGCCGTGTGGCTATGTATTTAAGTTTTTTTATCACTTGTCATTTTATACCGGCAAAAAAGTTGTACGAACTTGAAGCCCACTACATCTTTCACCACCCTTATCGAGGTGTAACCATGTCCCCAAAAGTAGCTTTCTACACATTGGGCTGTAAAGTCAACTATTACGATACAGAAGCCCTTAAAAGTGATTTCCGCCGGGAAGGCTTTAAAATCGTCGATTTTAAAGATAAAGCGGATGTATACGTGGTAAATACCTGCACTGTAACCCATCAGGCAGATCGTAAATCACGGCAATACCTGCGCCGGGCGAAAAGGCGCAATCCGCAAGCTCTGGTTGTTGCCCTGGGATGCTATGTCCAGACCAATCCCGATGGAATAGCATCCCTGCCGGAAGTCGACCTGCTTTTGGGAACTATGGGGCATTCTTCATTACCGCAACTGCTCAAAAGGAAACTTGCCGGGGAGAGCGTCTACTGCCCGGTAGAACCCTACGGTAAAAAAGCTATCTTCGAGGAGAGGCCTTTTTTACCGGAACAGGGCCGGACAAGGGCTTTTTTAAAGATACAGGAAGGCTGCAACCAGTTCTGCAGCTACTGTATTATTCCTTTTGCCCGCGGCCCGTTGCGAAGTCTCCCGCTGTCCGAGGGGAAAAAGTATCTGCAGGAGATTAGCCGCGCCGGTTACAAAGAGGTAGTGCTCACAGGCATCCACCTCGGGTTGTATGGCACCGATCTGGTTCCCCGCACAAGTTTGGCTGCTTTTTTGGAAGAAGCAGCATCTATAGAAGGGTTGGCCAGGATCCGCCTGAGCTCGATTGAGCCCACAGATCTTAGCGATGAACTAATCGGCATCATTCAAGCGCAACCAAAAATCTGCCGGCACCTGCATATCCCTTTACAAAGCGGCGATGACACCATACTAAAAAAAATGGGGCGGCCCTATGATTCTGCTACTTATGCCACGCTTTTAAAGAAATTGCGTGATACCCTGCCCGATCTGGCTGTAAGCTCCGATCTAATGGTTGGTTTCCCGGGGGAAGATGATGTGCATTTCCGCAACAGCCTACAGTTTGTGCGGGATTGTTCTTTTAGCCGCCTGCACGTCTTTAAATACTCGCTCCGCCCCGGCACACGAGCTGCGGCTATGGCCCCGCAGGTTTCTCCGCAACTTAAAGAAAAGCGAAGCAGAGAGATGTCCGCTCTTGGCGAAGAGCTCTTAACAACATTTCAACAGAAATTTTTAGGACGCAAGATGGATGTCCTTTTTGAAAAAGAGTTAAAGGGGTCCTTAGTGCAGGCAACCCAAAACGATGCCGCCCAACAGCCGATCCAGAAGAAGACAGGAAAAGAGGATGACCGGCAGCCGGCTGGGAAAAAGGCGAAGGCGGGGCCGGGGGGTCGCTCAGGGGAGCATTTAAGAGATCGCTTTCTCGAAGGCTTGACCTCCAATTACCTGCGGGTGCGGGCTTTGGCCCCCCCGGGAAAGTGGAGAGGCAAAATAGGCCGGGTGCATCTCACCAAAAATTGTCGCAGTTACCTGCAGGGTATTTTTATCACTTAAGGATGCAGGATTGCACTAGATATTTTGTTTTTCGTCTTTGGGAGCAGCAAGTCGGTTTAGAAGCAACAGTCATACCCGGGCTTTTCTCCGCATATAATCCAAGGAAGGAAATGTGAAGGGGGAAAGCCAATGAAAAAAAGAAGCAAGTTTTTTATTGTGGAGGCACGCCGTCTTATTCCACTGTTGTTTTTATTGGCACTTTTGGTTGGCCTGACAGTTTATGATAATTTTTTTAGGCTTGAACCAACTGCGGTGCCGCCCCAAGGGGATACAGCAGATAGCCTACTTTTTACCACTACAGATTGGGGCGCCCTCACTACGCCTACCACCTTTAATCTTGTGGCTGACGATGAAGGTTGGACCAGGGTTTCCCAGGAATTGGGTGTAGAGCTGCCTGACTATCCTTTTAATGCTGCAACAGAGGTAGCCGTGTTTGCGGTAAACAGCGAGATACAAAGCATGAATGTCATACCCAAATTTGGAGAGTCGGAGATCAGAGTTCTGGTAGAACCCAAGGATAATTTCTATCATGTGGTTACCGTCGATCGCCAAACTGTAGATCTGGACAATGCCGTCTGGCAGTTTGTCGATGAGGAAGATCGGGTTTTAAGCCGGGTTATCCCTTTTTGGCAGGTAGAAGAAGGTGAGCAGGAAGAAGGAACAGGGGAAGAGGAGGAACAAGAGACGATCAAATAATATCTCCGTTCCCGGCGCAGTAGCTTTGACAGCTTGTGATCAAGGTAGCTCCAATCCCGGCAATTCTGTTTCCGGCACAACAGCCTAGCTGATCGATCCCATGTAATGGACCGGTCCAGGTGCTCTTGCTTCCTGCTCATATTTTGATTTTTTTGAAACAATCTGCGCTTGAATGTTCAATCAAAATAATGCCCGGCTATGCACAAGGACGTTCTTTTGTCATCCCAAGCGTGGCGCCTATGTTTGCCGCGGGCAGTTGCAGTTACCAACTGGAAAACCTTTATTAAGGTTGTTCTTCGTCCCGGTTTTCTTCTTGCTCGGAAAACGGATCCGGTACCTGCAGGGAAAGAATATCCGCCAGGGCTTCCCCGATAATTTTTTGCACATCTGTGAGCATAACGCTGAACCGGTATTCCGCTTCTAAATATTCTTTAATGAGCAGATTCATGTTAATTATCTCCCACCTCTGTGCCAGGTTTTGTTCCTGTTCTGGTGCCACCTCCAGGCCGGACATCTTTTGTTTTTGCAGCTCCAACTGGCTTTTCCTAAAATCAGTTAGCATCTCTTTGGCGCTTTGATCTTCTTCCAGTTTATCCTGGCACTTTTTGAAACCTATGTACTCCGGCGATGCCTTAATTGCTTTTGCCAAACTATGGGCATAATCGTAGACGTTCACAAACTTTAGCTCCTTTCTATTTTGTATTTGCGATCCGTTTTTGCCAACAAAAAACAGAAAGCTAAACGGGGGATTTTATATCTGCCCCGGCTAACCTTTGCCGTACAAAATCCTGAATTTCATCCGCTGCTTTTTCGGAATTACTGCTATCTACGGTCAGGACAAAATCTGTTTGCCCCGGTTTTGACTCGCTGTAGAGGCGATCATAATAACGACGGCAAAGCAGGCTCACTAGTTCTGCATAATTTTCTTCTTTTAATAATGAAAGAAGGCGGGTCATGTTTTTCCTGCCGAGATATTTTTCTAAGGATTGGATGGCTTCTCCAACTTGTTCTTTTTCTTCCGGGGTAGTGGGGGTGTATTCCTGCAACAGGCGTTCAACCCTTTTGTCCAGGGATGCCGTCAAAAGGATGTGTGCCCCCCCCTGCATTGCTTCAAAAAGAAAAGCCGGCAGGTAAACGGGCCCAATTCTTCTGCCTTCACCTTCCAGAAGCAGGTAGGGCGCAACCTCGAATTTTTTTAAACAGTTCCAAAGCAAGGCATCAAAATCCCTTTGGCCGCGTGTTTGTTGTAAACCCAGGTGGCCGAAAAGGGAGCCCCGGTGGCAAGCCAAGCCCTCAAGATCGATGCCCGGGCAGCCCCTACCCAGAAGCAGATGCAGGATCTCTGTTTTGCCGGTGCCCGTTAGCCCGTTCAGAACGAAGAGGGGCTTTTGCAACCTATAGGCAGCCAGCTGGTCCAAAACAAAACGCCTGTAGGCTTTGTAACCGCCGGGCAACCTATAGGCGGGGATACCCCGTGCTGCCAGGAAATTATAAAAATTTTTGCTGCGCAGACCCCCTCTCCAACAGTACAAAACCGGTGTTTTGTGTATTCTCAACCGGTTTATTTTTTCCATTATCTCCGGCAGCTTGGGAGCAACGAAACTGAGGCCCGTATCATGTGCGGCCTGCCGATCTTCCTTGTAAGTTAAACCGATTGTATGGCGTTCCTGATCGCTAAAAAGAGGAATATTTACGGCACCGGGAATGGAACCCCTGGCATATTCGCTTGGGGAACGCAGGTCGATGAAAGCGGCAGTAGGCAGGCTGATCGCTTCCTCTACAGTTAGATCCCCGTACACTTATCCAACCCTTCTTCCATGGGCTTGTTGCCCTCAAAGTGTATTATAACAGAGTTGTATACATAAAAAAACAGCATCGCCTTTAATATCAGCGGCTATTTGGAACCCCCATGCTCCTAATGATCATCATGGCCGGATAAAATCCCGGTTAGGGGGAAAATTGTGAATAAAATCTTTGTAGGGGAAGGCCTTTAAAGAGACGGGCTTTGGCAGCAAAAAATGTTATAATAAACCTGAAAAACGATTAAGGAGGAACTAACAACCGTGGAAAATTGTATATTTTGTAAGATAGCTAGTGGTGAGATACAGTCGGAATTAGTCTACGAGGACGATCTCGTCGTTGCCTTTCACGATCAGGTTCCCCTGGCACCCGTTCACATTCTCATTATCCCGCGCCAACACATCCCCACATTTGACGATCTTGAAGACAGGCACAAAGACCTTGCGGGGCATCTGCTACTGGTCAGCCAAAAAATTGCCCGGCAGAACAACCTTCAAGATAAAGGTTACCGCCTGACCATGAATTGCGGCCGGGATGCGGGACAAGAAGTAGACCACCTTCACTTTCACCTTTTAGGTGGACGAGCTCTGGGAAGATTGGGGTAATGAGCACAGGGGGACGGTTCTTTTGTGTACCGCTTTTTGGTACACAAAAGAACCGTCCCCCTGTGCTCACTCCCCCTGTGCTCATTACCCCAATCTTCCCAGAGCTCGTCCACCTAAAAGGTGAAAGTGAAGGTGGTCTACTTCTTGTCCCGCATCCCGGCCGCAATTCATGGTCAGGCGGTAACCTTTATCTT
>JAAZMI010000157.1 GCA_012798895.1 Bacillota bacterium | reverse complement strand
CGTTACAGAGCCGATCACAGACCGGATCGGTGGCATGGTGGGAATAGGCAAAATCTCCCCCTTCGTAAATCACCAGTCCGGCGGCAGTGGTGCCGGGGATAAAGCTGTAGCGATCAGGGAGTTCACAGGGTTCGTAAACATCCTTTAGAAACTTTTTTACCGCCCCGGCGACGCTGTATGTTCTACAAAAGGCCCCCACCAAGCCCGGCTTTTCCCTTGGGTTTCCCTGCTTTTCGGCCTGTCTTTTGCGTCTTGCCTTGGTGCGGGTGCTCTCCGGCCAATATGAGGGATCCTTCCAATCAGGATAGAGGGCTAAAATTTCATCGGGATTAGTCCAGGGTGCGTCTAACAACTTGAAGATAAACTCGCCGTCTTGGGGGCTGGAAGGCCAATACATTAGCCGGTGGGGCTCAAAGGTGCTGTGGTCAAAGAAGTCAATGCCTAAATCGGCGGCGATACGCCTTGATACGGCCTGATATTCCTCGGGCGATACCGGCCTTTTCAGGGGGATCACCAGCCGCAGTCTTGGTTTCTCCGGGCTATGGCTATGGGTGGAATACATGGCGCACCCACAGCCAAACATGGTCTCTACCCCGGCCCACATGTCCCCCTTGGCGTAGCCCGCATCCAGCGTAATAACCTGCCGCCAAACCACGCTGTCCGCCCTCCTGCGGCCCCCTTTTAAGGTGCCTCCCACAAACCCGCCCACATCCTTTATCTCATCTTTTAGTGTTTTAGGAAGTTGCCTGTACTCCGCCTGGGTTTCGGAAGTGCGAACAGTCCTGCTCAGCCGCTCCGCCAGTTCCGACCACAGCATCTCCCGGTTTTTCCACTCGGTTTCCTTCCTGCTGCGGCCGGTGGCGATGGTAAGCACCCCATCATGTTTTATAACCGGGATTGTTTCAGGCATCACCAGCTCGCACCTCCCGGGGCCGGCAGCATGTATCAAAGCGCCTGACCCTAAGCCCCAACTTTTCAGCCTCGGCTATTTCCCTCTCCATGCCTTCCGACAACTTGCCCCCGAAGGCCCATAGCTCATCACATTGCTCACCCAGCTTTGTAGGGCGTCAGATATGGCTAAAATTTCAATGATCTCCTCCTCGGTTAAAAGGGGCGGTTTTTTGTAATCATGCTCGGCCAGTTTTAGGTGTTCTTCTGCCCTGGCCCGGCAGGTAAAGCGCACTTTGCAAAAACGACAGTGTTCACCGGGCTTAAACTCGCCCTCGCCCCTAAAAGCCAGCCCCGCCAAGGGTTTAGCGGTGTGCTCTCCCCAGTGGAGTAGTTCCGTAACCAGCATCTCTGCGGTGCTGATGTTATCATTTCTAGCACCCCATATGAAACATTACGTCAACACTATGGTGGTAGTACGTGGGATAGAGAAAAATTTACAGAAAAACACATTCTCTTCTTTGATCGCAATGAGGATTATGATTATCTGCGGATTCTTGTAGAAGGCGTTCAAAAATGAATTAAAAAAGCCTTCCAATACCCTCTTAGAAAGGCTTTTTTTTAATAATTCTGGAACTGTATTTGTCAATTGAAAAGTATGCCACTTGAGGCCAAAAAAGTTCCTTGGCCTATTAAGTTGTTTCCTTGAGACGGAATAAATTGTCATTCATGTTAACGACATACGTTTTGTGAGTAAGACAATTCGCCCATTGCGGCCGTAAAAACCGGATCAGGAAAGATTTCATCCCACCTTTCAACAAGAATTAAATCTGATCCTTTAATGCCGCACTGTCCCCAACCCCTAATAACACCGCCTACCCAGAATACCACCAACACAAAAAACACCGCCCCATGGAAGAACGCT
>JAAZMI010000156.1 GCA_012798895.1 Bacillota bacterium | reverse complement strand
GGCATAATCCTCGCCCTTATTTTCCTCAAACCTTTTACGGCTCTTGTTCTTGGCACCTCCCCCGTTGTCGTCCGGCAGGTAGCCAATGCCCATACTCTTTTCAACGTCCTTAACACAATAATTATCTTCCCTTTCTTTAAATACTTTGTAGCTTTTGTGCAGTGGGCTGTGCCCGGGGAAGAGCCTGCACTGGACCTGGGAGCCAAATATCTGGACAAGAGGATGTTAAAGGCCCCCGTGGCGGCGATCGAGGCCAGCAGGATGGAGCTAATCCGCATGGCCAACATATCCCGTGAGATGGTCAAGGGTGCGATGGATATTTTTTATAAGGGCAACCTGAAAAATCTGCCCCAGATCCTGCAGATGGAAGAGCTGGTTGACGGGCTTGAAAAAGAGATCGTTATGTACCTGCGGGAACTGTCGCAGCATTCTTTAAACCACCATCAGTCTACGGTTATCTCCGCCGTGATGAGCGCGGCCAACGATCTGGAGCGAATTGGCGACCATGCCTGCAATATAGTCTATCTCTCCGAAATGGTCATCGAAGATAAGTTGCCGGTTACAGCTATGGCCAAGGAAGAGATGTACAGTTTTTTTCTGGAAGTGGACGGCATGCTGAAAGAAGCGGTCGCGGCGTTGATGGGCGAAAATACCAAGGCTGCCCGGAAGGTCATCCAGTGGGATAATATTGTGGACGAGCGTGAACGCATACTGAGAAAGAACCATATCGATCGGGTCAATCGCCGGGAATGTCTTCCGCAGGCGGGCGTAATCTACCTCGATCTTTTAAGCAATCTCGAAAGGGTGGGCGATCATGCGGTAAACCTGGCACAGATGATCATTGACGGATTATAGATCTGCGGCATGGCCGGGCTGTGAAAGATTGGTGCCTGCTGCCGGCGATTTTGTTTCCGGTTTCCTCCAGGGTGTTTCCAAAAGGATTTGTTTACGGGTCAAATCTGTTCTATGGGGCGCCACATCTTCTGCAGCCCGGAGCGATCATCTTTGCAATCATAAATAAAATTACCCGTCTCTAATTTACTAGGGGTCAGCCAGAACAGTTGTTTTTTGGCAGACCCATTTTTTTTCGTTAGCCGGGATCATATCAAAAAGCTTGAATTTATGGTAATATAAAGGGAATGTTTCATTTGGGGGTGTAATCCTTGGGTCCGGCATGGATGCAGGTCAAGGGGACAGTTCTACTCCGGGCAGGCCCTGCCGGGAAAGAAGAGAAGGCCCTGCAAGCCGCTGCGAAGATCTTGCAAGAGGGAAGGCTGGTTGCTTTTCCTACAGAAACGGTTTATGGTTTAGGAGCCAATGCTTTTGATCGGGGGGCTGTGGCGAAGATCTTTGAGGTGAAAAACAGGCCGATGGATAAACCCCTCATTGTTCACCTCGCAGATCTGCAGCAAGCCGGGCTTTTCGTAGAAGATATGCCGCCGGCGGTAGTCCGGTTGGCGCAGCAATTTTGGCCCGGCCCTTTGACTTTGGTCCTTCCCAAAAACAAGGATGTACCGCAGATCATCACCGGCGGGCTCTCCTCCGTGGCGGTACGCGTTCCGGCGCATCCTCTGGCCTTGGGGTTGATCCGAAAAGCGGGCTTTCCCCTGGTCGCGCCCAGCGCCAATCTTTCCGGCCGCCCCAGCCCTACTACAGCGGCACATGTGTTAGATGATCTCGCCGGGCGGATTGCAGCGGTGCTCGACGGAGGGCCCTGCCCGATCGGGTTGGAATCAACTGTTTTGAGCCTTATCTCTTCTCCTCCTGTTCTCCTGCGTCCGGGGGGGATTGAACTCGCGGAATTGGAAGGGGTGTATGGAAGCAAAATCCTGGAAAAAAGGGATGAATCCGAAGTTGTTTCCCCTTCATCGGGTCAACAATATAAACACTATGCCCCTCGTGTTCCCCTCTACCTCGTGGAGGGGGCGGG
>JAAZMI010000155.1 GCA_012798895.1 Bacillota bacterium | reverse complement strand
GCCCTTAAATTGCGCTGGAACGCAGTAGAAGAACTGAAAACAAAACAACTGCAAAAAGATGAACTCGCTGGGTTTCTAAAACAGTGCTATGATTTAGAGAGACTGAGCGGGAAAATAAGTTTGGGTTACATTAATCCCAGGGACTTATTGGCTTTAAAAAAAACGCTTCTTTTGCTGCCGCCGATAAAACAGATTTTAAAGCAGATGGAGGCGGAACGGCTGATCCGGCTCAGCAAACGCTTCCCGGACTTATCGGTTTTGCTTGATAAATTGGAGAAAGCGTTAAAAGATGATGCACCTTTGGCTCTAAAAGAAGGTGGCATCTTTAAAGACGGCTACAGCCCCGTGTTGGATGAATTGCGGCAAATTACAAGAGACAGCAAGCAGTGGTTGCTCGAGTTGGAAGAAAAGGAAAGGGAACGTTCGGGGATAAAATCTTTAAAAATTGGCTTTAACAAGGTTTTTGGTTATTATCTGGAGGTCACCCGAGTCAATTTGGAAAATGTGCCGGAAAATTATATCAGAAGGCAAACCCTGGTTAACTCTGAACGTTTTGTTACGGAAGAACTCAAAGCTAAAGAGGCCTTGATCTTAAATGCAGAAGAAAAATTGATCCAGCTCGAATATGATCTCTTTGAAAAACTGCGACTTGATGTTGGGCAGTATATTCCAAAGTTGCAGCAGGCCGGGCAGATCATCGCAGAGGCCGATTGTTTTTTCTCACTTGCCGATCTTGCTTCATCACCGGGTTATGTTAAACCAAAGCTTTCTTCTTCGAGGCGGATCGAGATCCGAGGGGGGCGTCATCCCGTTGTGGAATGTTTGCAGGAGACACCATTTATCCCCAATGATATTTTTCTGGACGATGAAAATGAAAAGATCCTGATGATCACCGGGCCAAATATGGCCGGCAAAAGTACATATTGCCGCAGCATCGCCCTGATCTTGTTATTGGCCCAGATCGGCAGTTTCGTGCCTGCCACCGGGATGCATTTTTATCCGGTGGAACGCATTTTTGCCCGGGTAGGGGCCAGCGATGATCTCAGCGGGGGTAGGAGCACGTTTATGGTGGAGATGGAGGAGACGGCATCCATCTTAATGGAGGCTGCTCCCAACAGCCTCGTTATCTTGGATGAAATAGGCCGGGGCACCAGTACTTATGATGGGATGAGCCTTGCTCAGGCCATTCTCGAATATCTGCACGGAAAACCCGCCGTGCACGTTCTTTTTTCCACCCATTATCACGAGCTGACTGCCTTGGAAGGTAAACTTAAGGCCTTAAAAAACCTGACAGTTTCTGTTAAAGAAAAGGGAGAAGAGATAATTTTCTTAAGAAAAATTGTTTCCGGTAAAGCAGATAAGAGTTACGGGGTAAATGTGGCCCGTCTTGCCGGTTTGCCGCCTGCAATTATCGCCAGGGCCTATCAGATCCTTGAAGGTTTTGAAGCACAGATAGCCGATACTGTAGCCGAAAAAGCCACAGATACAGATTATGTTTCTTATCAAATGGAAAAGCAGATAGAGGGGAAAGATGATCCCGTTATAAAATCGCCCGTTCTCTTTGAAGATAACAAGGGGCAGCTTTCTTTATTGCCTGCATCGGAAAAAAAGATAAGCAGTACGCTTACAGATGAGGAAAACAAAATAATTGAAGAGATCAAGCAACTCAATATCGTGAACGTAACGCCCCTAGAGGCTTTAAACAAGCTGTATAGATTGCAATCGCGGCTGCTTTCCTTGGGGAAAAATTCCGGGGAGAGGATCGATAAGCGATGACCATCCGCAAATTGGATATCAGGACAACAGAGCAGATCGCGGCCGGGGAAGTTGTGGAAAATCCTTCCTCACTGGTCAAGGAGCTCGTAGAAAATTCCCTTGATGCCGGTGCGCAAAAAATTAGGGTTTCTTTTAAAGAGGGCGGTTTAAAAGAGATTACCATCATTGATGATGGCACGGGCATTCCTTCGCAAGAGGTGCGCCTGGCCCTAAAAAGACATGCCACCAGCAAAATTTCCTCTCTTGAAGATCTGGGAAACATTCAGACCCTTGGTTTTCGCGGTGAAGCTTTACCCAGCATCGCTGCTGTCTCCAGGTTATCAATCACTACCCGCCACCAAACTGAAGTAAGCGGCGTTCAAGCTTATTTTGAAGGGGGCAGAGAGAAAACATTTCAAGAAACCGGTTTTGCTGTCGGAACGAGGATTACAGCCCGGGATCTCTTCTACAACACGCCGGCCAGGCTAAAATTTTTAAAAGGTATCCCAGCGGAGACAGCAAGGATATACAGGACAATTCATTGGTTGGCGCTTTCGCGTCCTGATGTTTCTTTTTCG
>JAAZMI010000154.1 GCA_012798895.1 Bacillota bacterium | reverse complement strand
CCTCAAGAAGAGATTGCATCCCTTGGGAGATGACGTGATGACGCAGTTCCTCCATTCCCCTCGCTTCATGAATCAGCTTGCGCAGCGTTCCATCCACCGGCATAACCTCGTGAATGGCCGTGCGCCCCCTGAAACCGGTATGGTAACATTTTTCGCATCCCGCCCCCCGGGTAAAAACAACGTTACCGGCAGGATTTCCGCTAAAATTTTCATAGAAAAACAGTTCTTCTTCCCCCGGCACATACTCTTCCCGGCAATCATGGCAGGTCAGGCGGATCAAGCGCTGGGCGACAACCCCGAGCAGTGCAGAATTCAGCAGAAAAGGTTTCACCCCCATGTCCAATAGACGCGTTACAGCCCCCGGAGCATCATTGGTATGGAGCGTGGAAAAAACCTGGTGACCGGTGAGGGCCGCCCTGGTGGCAATCTCCGCCGTCTCATCGTCCCGGATTTCGCCGATCATGATCATATTGGGATCTTGCCTCAAAATATGGCGCAAAGCCCGGGCAAAGGTCAAGTTTATCTTATCGTTAACTTGAACCTGGTTAATACCCTCGATCCTGTATTCTACGGGATCTTCGACGGTGATAATATTGTATCCGGGGTTGTTAAGGTGATGAAGGGTTGAATAGAGCGTTGTCGTCTTGCCACAGCCGGTAGGGCCGGTAAGGAGAACGAGGCCGTGAGAATGCCGGAGAAATTCAAGGTAGCGCTGGTAATTTTTCGGATTAAATCCAAGAGAATCGAGGGGGATTACTACCTCCCCCGGCCGGAAAAGCCGGACAACCACTTTCTCCCCATAAATAGTTGGCAAAGTGGAGAGACGAATATTGACCTGCTGATCGTTCCACTTCAACGCAATATTTCCATCCTGGGGAAGCCTTCTCTCGGCAATGTTCATCCCGGCCAAGATCTTCAGGCGGGAGATGATCGATGGGGCTGTTTCCCTGTTGTAGAAACTCAGATCGCTCAAGACGCCATCTACGCGCAAGCGGGCCTGCAGGCCGTGTTCAGTCGGATCGAGGTGGATATCGCTCGCTTCCCGGCCAACCGCAAGAGATACGAGGGCATCGACAATCTGCACCGCAGAATCTTTCCCGCTGTCCGTTTCCAGGCCGGCAACCGCCTCCCGATCGATTACAAGGGAAGCATTGATTAGATCTGAATTATAAATTTCATTGCCGGTAGACTGCAGTTGCTGACTGGAGATACCCGGCAACCCCTCGTTAAAAACACTTTTTTTCAACGATAATCCCTCCCCCGCCTGCCAGAATCTTCAGCAGTTTCGACTAAAAAAAAGAGATGTACCAGTGCCAGATCTGCGGCCCCCAGAAAGCGACCAGGAGAAATGCCAGTGTGAGAAAGGGGGCAAAAGGAAGGGCTGAACGCCATGTTTTCACCCTGGCAAACAACAAAACCAGCCCCACTGCAGCACCCAGAAGAAAAGCCAACAAGAAAACGAGGAGCACAAAGGGCCAACCCGTGGCCAGGCCGAGAACGGCCATCAATTTAATATCGCCCCCGCCCAGGCCGCCCTTGCTTAAAACAGCAATCAAGTAAAATAGGCCGCCTCCCACCAGAAAACCCGTCAGCGATGATCCGTGTGAAAAAATTGGGAAAAATAGCTGCCAGATGAAAACCCAAAAAAAAAGCAACAAAACCAGAAAATCGGGGATGATCCCCTTTCGCAGATCCCGGTAGCTGATCAGGACCAGCAATACCGAGATCACCACGTAACGGATAATTTTAGGTAACATGAAAATCCCATAGGCAATACAGCCTCCCAAACGGATCGCCGGGCCGCTTCTAAAAAACCTCCGGCCGGCAACGATTTTTCTGTCGCCTGGTACAGGCGCCGGGCCACCCCATCTTAATATTAAAAAGACTTCTTTATCCTTGACCTGGACGATTCGCCCCGGAACGACAAAACAAGACAAGTTATTAATTTCCACATGATAGCGCAGATTCCCTTTTATCCGTCCGCCTTAACAAAAAAACGACAAAGGAATCCGTTTGACAAATTATGGGCATAATAGGAGCATAAACGGAACAGAAACATAAACTAAAACTACCCCTACTTTTGGCTACCTGTTCACCGGGGCTGCAAATTTAAGCATGAAACCATGAAACGCCACCGGATGGCGAGATTGCTGATAAAAATCATAAAATGAGGTCTGAAGATGCAAGATACGGATCGGAATATCGTGTGCAAAGAGCTGGCCCCTTATTTGGATAAAGAGGGCTTAAACAGTGCCTCCTCCCTGCTGCGCGGCGTTCGCAGGGCACTGGAGGACATAAAAAAAGAAAAGCCCCGCCTGGCGGAGCTGGAAATTACGGAGATCTCCTTTCTTAAAGAACAAAACAACAGAGGACAAAACAGCAGCATCATCTTAAAAGTCTATTTTGATGCTGCCCCTACCCCCGCAACAACCCCTTAACAGCCTGCAGCATCCCGATCAATATCAAGTAGATCCCAAAACAGATCCGGGCAGTAGCTCCCCAATACAACTTCCGAGAACCCGTAGCAATCCGATTGATCCGGCCGGATGCTTATTTGACATACTCCCCACGGATAAATCAGGGGGTTTTACGGCAGAAATGATAGATCTGTTCGGCCGGATCGGCCGGATCGGCCGGATCGGGGCTTGAAACATCATCCGGTTCATCCGGACAACATCAATCCGGCTGTTGTAGATAACCTTTGCGTTTTAAATTCATGAGCACAACCCTTTCAACCTTTCGCATACACATCGTGCCCCAAAATTCCCGTTTGTTTATGGGGCGCACGAGAATCGTATAGAGCCCGAGGCGATTTCCCCCCAAAATATCGGTAAAAACCTGATCGCCGACGACTGCCACCTCGGAAGGCCACAGCTCCATCGCCGCCACCGCCTTGCGAAATGTGCGGCGGCGTGGTTTAACCGCCCTCCAGAATGCCGGGATCTCCAGAATCTCCATTATTTTCTTTCCCCGGCGGGCATCATTGTTGGACACAATGCAGGCACGAAAACCGGCCTCCTTCAGCGTGCGGATCCAGGCCCTAACCTCCGGATAGACGGCGTGGTCATTCCAGGGTACCAGGGTGTTATCCAGATCGAGGATCAAACCTTTGATGCCTCTACCTTTCAAATCCTGCAGATCTATCCCGTAGATGTCTCTCTCGTATTGTTTGGGGCATAAAAATTTCCACACGCCGAAACCCTCCTGCAAAGATGAAAGCTTATATCTAGCAGTATACAGGGGAAAAATGTTTTAAACAAGAACGGCTATGGTTGCCAAACAGAACCCCGTTTTTCTGCCGGATAAAACCGGGTAAAAAGCCGGCTCCCTTTGCAGGCCTAAGCGGTAAACCGAATACCGG
>JAAZMI010000153.1 GCA_012798895.1 Bacillota bacterium | reverse complement strand
ATCCACGATGGCATGAACAATAACCAGCTTTTCATCTTCATTTACTTTGTAAAACACCAAATGTTTGTCTATTATTACCACCCTGTACCCCTGTCTTTTTAGAATTGAATATCTGGGGATGCTGCCCGACATGGGAAACTCCGTTAAACGGTTAATAGCTGTTTCAATTTTATCTAAATATGCAAGTGCAATATCAACATTACCGGAACTGCCAGCAATGTAAAAAATGATGTCGCGAAGTTGATCCTCCGCTTTGTCTGTCCGCAAGATTTTATATTTCATTCTTTCTTTCCTGTAAAGATGCACGAAGTTCGGCAAATGAATCTTGCATTGGTGCTACTCTCCCTTGCTTAACATCATCCTCCGCCTCGGCAAGTATTCGCAGCAGCTCCAATTCTGATTTCATTTGATAATAATCTTGCAAGCCCAAAACTGCAGTATCACCCCGACCATTCACAGTAATTATAACCGTCCTTCGAGATTCCTTGCAGAGTTTGGAAATCTCATTATAGTGATTTCTCAAATCCGCCGAAGGTCTAATTTCCAGTCCCATAATACCACCTCTTTTAATGTGTATTAATAGGCATATTGTATCACGTTATGCATATCTCGCAAAGCCCTTAATGCCCCTGCCGGGAGGCCTGTTTTTGGTTTTGGTATCTATGTATGTAAAAAAGTTGGTGGTATCGTAAAGTAAACATTCTGTACCAATTTCATATTGGTTAACGATAGCAGCAACAACATATATGCGCCCATACTTAATCCCTATTCCTGTTTCGGGCAGTGACGATCGATACATTCCATAACTTTAAGGCAGAATAATTACTGAGTAGGGTAATACGGCCAACTTCCAAATATGTTAATTACTACTACCCTAAAAATGCAACACCAGGGCGATCCAATTAATAATGCTGGCATATTTCGGGAATATTTTTACCATTTTTCTATGGTAATTCGGAAACTAGCGCTAGGTACGTTTAAAACAATGCAAATAATTTGCGATGCTGTGCGCAGGTAGAAAAAAGGAGTGTTCGGTTGTGGCCGGCACTTATTTCAAAGTATCTTGCGTAGCACCGCATAATGCTTCAGGTGTTGACCCAGGCCAACACCTGAAGCGCAGTAAGTTCCTCTTTTTGCTAGATCTTGCACTAGTTAAATATTTTTGTGTCTTAAAGTTTCGTTACCCCAGGCAGCCAATCTAGTCATCGTCTTCTGCATAAACCGTTACGGTGCAAATCGCGGTATATTCTCCGTCCTCCGTGGTAACGCTGATAATTGTCTCCCCTTCTTTCAAGGGGACTATTGTGCCGCGGTTAACAGTCCTTTTATAAACTGAAGCAACGCCGGTATTGCTGGATTTCCAGGTGACACTTTTATTTGTGGCTGTTTTGGGGGTTATATCGACCACTAAGGTCCATGGCGCTTCTCCTTCCCACAGGGCCAATTTTGTCCTGTTTAGAGAAACTCCGGTCACGGC
This sequence comes from Bacillota bacterium, assembly GCA_012798895.1. GTDB lineage: Bacteria > Bacillota > Dethiobacteria > DTU022 > UBA8154 > JAAZMI01. Next base: position 12,482 of record JAAZMI010000153.1, on the reverse strand, counting down.
CTTATAGGCCTCCTCGACCTCCACTTTGCAGGTTGATACATAGTTGCCATCCTCTGTAGTGGCGGTGATAATAGCTGTCCCGGGGTTGATGGCTAAAATAACAGCTTCTGTGCCACCGGCCCTCTGTACATCGGCAATATGAGATGAAGACGATCTCCATCTGATATTCTTGTTGAAAGCGTTTTCCGGAAATACTGTAGCCGCAATCGTCTCTACCTCTCCTATCCCCAGGGTAAGTGCCCCCTTTTCCAGGGCGATCCCGTTGACTGCTGCCATAGATATATTAACCACCTGTTGTTCGGCATCCCAATCTACCTCTGCCCCGAGGCTTTCAGCAAAAAACCAGGTCGGGACCATGGTTGTCCCATTGATGATACGCGGTGCAACATTAAGGATAATTCTATCATCATTGATTAAAGCCACCCCGCTTTCTACCTGCAAAGCAACCTTGATGTCTCCTCTAAAAGCGGAAGCTGTACGGGTTTTTTCATCCCAAGTAATGGTGGCACCCAGAAATTCATAAATGGGGCGAAAGGGAAGCAGGGTAGTCATGCCAACCTGTACCGGGGCTTGCGGCAAAGAAAGAAATTTGTCGTTGATCTTAACCTTGATTCCTCCCCCCGCCTCGGCCTTACCGCTGAAAGTAGACGGAAGAAGAACCAAGCAGATAACCAACAGCACCGCACATACTGTAATAGATTTTTTTGTAAAGCCAGCCATCAGTGTTCCTCCTTGTTATTAAATTATCTATCCTGTTCAATACTATTTTGAAATAAAACCACCTTCTCTCTATTCTTATCGACAACCCCTTCAAAAAATAAAGCCGCCCTTTTTGATATACCCCCGTAAATTTATGAATAACCCTGACAGCACAAAAAGGGTTTTTTTCTTTACGCTCCGCCGGTAATTATGCTACAATTAAAATAGTTCTGTGCAGAGTAGAAGTAAATACTTTGTTTTTAAAAATTAAGGAGGAAGCATAGTGCCTACACGGTTGGAGAAGACCGCTTCAGACATAACTGAACGACGCTACAAGGTGCTCATCGCCGTCATGCTGGGTGGCATTATGGGGCCCATCGATGCCAGTATCGTCAACGTCATCTTGCCGACTATTACCAGTTTTTTTAACGCTCCCCTCGCCACCGCACAGTGGGTGCCCTTGATCTACCTGCTCACGATCAGCAGCCTGCTTTTGTTTTACGGCCGGCTGGGGGACATCCTGGGGTATAAATGGGTCTATCTGGCGGGGTTGGCCGGCTTTACTGTAACTTCCGGCCTCTGCGGCCTGGCGCCGTCGATCTACTGGCTAATCGCCTTTCGTGCCATTCAGGGGATCGGCGCCGGCATGATGATGGCTGTGCCTTTTGCCATCCTCACCGCTGTTTTCAAGCCGCAGGAACGCGGCCGGGCTTTGGGGATCAATGCTATCAGCATCTCTGCCGGATTGGCTCTCGGCCCCACCCTGGGCGGCCTGCTTACTTCCCTGTGGTCCTGGCGGCTTATTTTTCTGATCAATATTCCAATCGGGCTAATCGCCCTCTTCTGGGGGCTAAGGGTTATCCCCGATCTGAAAGGGCAGCCGGGCCGGATGGATACCGCCGGTGCTGTATCCGCTTTTATCTGTCTTTTTTCTTTTCTCTTCTTTATCAATCAGGTACAGAGCACGGGGATGAATCTCATCACCGGCCTGGCAATAACAGCAGCCCTTCTCGCGGGGATCTGCTTTCTGTACATTGAAACCCATTCGCCGCAACCGATGATGAATCTGAGCCTCTTTAAGAATCGTACTTTTACGCTGGGTACCGTCAGCTCTCTTTTAAATTTTGCTTCGCAGTATATTATGGTCTTTCTGACGCCTTTCTACCTGCAGCGGGTGATCCATTATTCCCCGAGCAATATTGGACTCTTGATGACCTGTTTCCCTCTGGCGGTGATGACCGTCGCCCCGTTTAGCGGCGCTCTATCCGACCGCCTGGGCACGAGAGGGCTGGCTGCAGCCGGGGCGGCGCTTTGTGCTGCAGCCCTGGCAGCGATGGCCTTTCTGCCCGTGGATGCCTCCGCCCTGACCGTAGGGTGGCGCCTGGCCTTCTTTGGCCTCGGCACCGGGATCTTCCAATCCCCGAACAACAGTTCGATCATGGGCAGTTCGCCCCGGGAACATTTCGGGGTGGCTTCGGGTATCCTTGGCACAGCAAGGCATACGGGGATGGCTCTGGGGATCGCCTCGGCCGGGCTTTTGCTCTACTCCGTGGTGCCGCAGGCGATCGTCGTTCAGGATTATCTCAGCGGGCCGGAGGCGACCTCATTCCTTGGCGGCCTCAAATACGCTTACTTGTTCGGGGGCGCGCTCTCCGCCGTGGCAACCATCCTGACCCTGATGCAATCCAAAAAGATCCAGATGCACACCCAGGCACAGAATTAAAAGTTTAAATGCAGCAGCCAATGTGTTTCTTCTAAAAATAGCAAAGGAGATGGCATGAGGCCTTCCTTATTGCGTTAAATTCCCCATGCCAATAAAGTAGTGTCGCTATTAGTAGTGTCGTTTTTAGGGCGAATCTACTGCCTGCTGCAACACGGTTGCCGCCACAGGGGCGGCGATCTTGCCGCCGGAACCGCCGTTTTCGATGACGACGACAAAAGCCAGCGGAAAATCCCGGCGATCCAAGAACCCGGCAAACCAGGCATGTGGTTTTTTCCCCCCGCCGACCTGGGCCGTCCCGGATTTTGCGCAGAGCTCAAGCCCCTTAAAATTCTCCTCTCCGTAGACGCTCACTGTATTGTTTCTCATCATCTGCTTCAACTTCTTTGCAGTTTGCGGCGATAAGATCCTCTTCTTCTGCGTGGTTTTAATGAAAGAAGACAGCCCCTCGTCCCGTATTATCTCGGGCGTGACGCGCACACCATCGTTGGCAATCGCGCCCATAAAGGCCATAAAATTCAACGGGTTGGCGGTATTGGTATACTGCCCGATGCCAGCCCAGGCCAGATCCACCCCTTCCGCTTCTGCGAGGTCCACTCTGCCCGCCACTGTTTTTATACCATCAATCTCCAACCCGGAATTGAATCCGGCCAGATCTGCATATTCTTGCAACTTTTCGGCGCCCAGATCGAGGGTAATGCGGGCAAAGGCACAATTACATGAATGGGCCAGCGCCTGCTCGAGCGTAACTTCACCGTGGGATGCCATGCAGGTAACCCGATCTCCGCCTACCTGCAGCTCGCCCGCACAAGGGTAGGTTCTGTTTTCGACGTTATCGAGGCTGTCGAGCGCTGCAGCAGTCGTTACCAGCTTGAAGATCGAACCGGGGGTATACCTGGCAGAGAGAAAATTGTTTATGTAGATCCCCTCGTATTTTTCGGGGCCGGCCTCCACAGCGGGAGGATTTTGAGGGTCAAAAGAAGGCGTGCTGGCCATGCACAGGATCTCCCCCGTTTTATAGTTGTACACACCTACCGCCCCTTTGTAAGGGCTTAGTTCTCTGTAGGCCATGGTGCATAGATCGGCATCGAGTGTAAGAACAAGGTCGTCCCCGGGAGCCGGGCTCTTATTAAAACGATATACGCCGTCTATGATGTTCCAACCGCTCAGCCTGTCCCCGAAGGCTACCAGCGCACCGGTCCCGACATTGTTCTCTATATCACCCGTAGTATGCATCAAAGCAGTTCGCACCATCTGATCCTCATTGAATGTGATGGAACCATCGTTTATCTGGGCGAGGATACTGCCCCGGCGATCGTAGATCGTTCCCTGCGAGAGCAGTTTTCCGTTCTCGTACAGATGCTTATTAGCAGGATGCTGCACCCAGAGCGATGCATTATTAAAATATCTTGCAACAAAAGCTAATAAACCAACCACAAACAAAAGAGAGAAAAATAATAGCACGGCAGCCCTTTTCGATACGAGGTTCACGACATCATTCACCGTTCCTTTCAGATCCAAAACGATCGGCGGCGGTTTTAATAAACGCCAAAAGACCCCAGGCGGAGATCATGGAAGAACCCCCGCGCGATACAAAGGGCATCGTTATTCCGGTCAGGGGAAAGATATCCACCGGGCCCAAAACGTTTAATGCAGTTTGGAAGAGAAGCATGGAAGCCGCCCCACAGGCAGCGATGGCATAAAGGGATGAACGGCAGCCCTTGGCCAGGGAAACGGCATAAACTGCAAGGAAAATAAAGACTAGCACGGTTGTAATAGCGACCAGAAAACCCCATTCCTCACAGATGATGCCAAATACGAGGTCTGTATCGGCGGCAGCGATCTTCGCCAGGTAGCCGTTTCCCGCACCCACCCCCAACAGACCGCCGCTTGCAGCGGCGATCATCGTGCGCGCCTGCTGATAACCGGTAGTATCTGCATATTCCCACACCTTTCCCCAGGCTGCAAAGCGGGTGGCAACATAGGGAATAAAGGAGATGACCGCCAACGCGCCGATTGCGGCCCCGGCTGATGCCAGGGCTATCGTGCGGAGATCTCCGGACCGCATAAAAGCAATAACTATAAATGCCCCGAAAAAAACGGCCACAGTCCCAAAATCCCGTATGAAGACAAGGGCCCCGATACATGCGCCCGAAAACAGTATAAAAGCGGTCATGTTGCGCGTGGTAAGTAGACGATCCAAGGTAGCCGTGCCGGCCATTACAAAAGCGATCTTTACAAACTCCGACGGCTGGATAGTTATAAAACCGAGATCGATCCAGCGTTTTGCGCCAAAGTAGGTTTTCCCCAGAGCCAGATTTAGTGCCAACAGCACGATGGCGGCAGCCACGAAAACATACTTCAGTTTGCGTGCTCGTTCAGGATCATAGATCATTATTCCAATTATGGTATAGACCGCAACACCTAAAAAAATAGCTGCCAACTGCTTGTAAAGAAGATCTGGATGGGCTGAAGCCACTATAAAAAGGCTTAACCCGGAGAGGAAGCATAGAAGCAGTTCCAGATCGAAACTTCTTTGGCTCCAACGTTGCACAGAGAAAAAAAACAGGCATTCTGCAAGAATGAACACGAGGAAGGTGACGGGTACAGCCAAATTTAATACAGCCCCCGCTGCGATACAACTTTGTACAGCCCCCAGAACCTGAAAAAGCAAGATTAGGGCAAAGATCATCCCGGGATTTACCTTGCTTTCAGGTGGGGCAGAGGTTAAATCCCGGTGGTTGTGCACCGGCTTTTCCGCCGGGACCAACACGGCCTCTATTCCGGCAAAAGAGATGGTATCCCCATAATCCAGGCTCTCTGTCTTTTCCACCTTGGCCCCGTTAACTTCTACCCCCCCCTTTGATCCCACATCCGTAAGATGCCAGCTTTTATCACGAAATGTAAGCACTGCGTGGCTTCTGGAAACATAGGCAAAGGCGATCTCCAGATCGGAGGCCTTGCTCCGGCCGATCGAATTTTCCCAATATTTTAAGGGCATCCGGCTGCCGTCCTTCAGCAATAGATACCCCCGTACCTCATCCTCCTTCCTGTCCGGCCAGAGCAGCAGCATACAAGACAACAAGATGATAAAGGCTAGGATGGGAAACAACCCGCGCACGAACAACGTATATAGCTCCAATATCGTCTTAAAATACGGAGGAAGATCCGCTATGCCGGAAAAAACAAGGGGGGATCCCGCTGGCAACCATTCCAAAAGCTGTTTTACGCTCTCTAAAACATTGTTCATCTATCTCACCAAAAATTGAAACCGGCCGGAAACACCTTAATCACCAGCCAATTTTTGTTACCATTATATCATTTTTTCAGCCCCAACGTGCGGCCTGTTAACGGCCAATTTTTATAATCTCCCATGGCCTTGCTACCAAAATGGATATCCTTATGAAGGCTATTCAGGTTGTATAGAATTATTTAATACTATGGCAACCGATTATAGAAAAATTGAATTGGAACATCAGCAAAATCACTAGTACAATTAAATCATTGTATACATCGAGGAAACAACTATTAAAACAATTACCGACAAGGAGGGACACAAAAAAACTAGATGAAAAAAGTAATTTATTTAGATAATGCCGCCACGTCTTGGCCGAAACCGGAGATCGTATATCAGGTGATCGATCATTTCAACCGGAATATCGGCGCCAACCCCGGCCGGGGCAGCAGTAGTAAAACCTTGGAGGCGGCAAGTGTCCTTTTGGGTACCCGGGAAGCACTGGCCAAACTCTTTAATATCAGCGATGTTTCCCGGATAGTTTTTACCAAGAATATTACTGAATCTATTAATATTGTGCTCAAAGGTTACCTCAAACCCGGCGATCACATTATTACCAGTTCTATGGAGCATAATGCTGTTGCCCGCCCCTTACATGTATTAGAAAAAGCGGGGGTGGAAGTTACTTATGTAACATGTGCCCCCGATGGCAGTTTGTACCCTCCCGACCTGGAAAGAAGTTGGAAAAAGAACACACGGATGGTCTGCCTTCTTGCCGCATCCAATGTCACGGGGACCATTCAGCCGCTCCAAGAAGTGGGAAAAATCTGCCGGGAAAGGGGAGGCACATTTCTGGTTGATTCTGCCCAGAGCGCCGGCAACATCCCCATGAATGTGCTGGAACAAAACATTGATTTTTTGGCCTTTACCGGGCATAAAGGATTATTTGGCCCCCAGGGAACCGGTGGATTCTATATCCGCCCCGGCCTGGAGATCCGTACGCTAATCGAGGGAGGCACCGGATCTTTATCTGCTGAAACCCGGCAACCGGAATCCCTTCCGGACAAATACGAAAGCGGCACACCCAACACCCCGGGGATTGCCGGTTTGGGGGCCGGTGTAGAATTCATTCAGAAAATTGGTCTTACTGTTATCCGGAAGCATGAAAAAGAACTGATGGGCATGCTGATCGATGGGTTGAAGGATATTAGAGGCGTTACCATCTATGGTCCCGCGGACAGCCGGCGCCAGACATCAGCGTTATCTTTTAACCTGGCGGGTTTTGAATGCGGGGAATTAGGATTTCTTTTGGATAAAAATTTCGGCATTATTACCCGTTCCGGCATGCACTGTGCACCTTTAGCCCATAAGACTATCGGCACTCTGGACCAAGGTACCTGCCGGGTAAGTTTAAACTATTTTACTACCCGGGAGGACATTGAGACATTCTTGAAAGCAGTTTCAAAGATCGGGCAGCAGCCGGTGAATAATCTCCCGTGGGAAAACCTAGAAAAGGTTTAAGCCGGCTGTCCTCCGGATCAATTTGCGGAACCGGTTGCGGGAAGACACCCTGCGCACCCAACCGGTTTGGACCGGCTGCCGGGAAAATTCAACATAATTCGGGCACTACCAAGTGCTGTACTTTTAAACTGTAATACATTTGGCAGCAGCCTGTATCGCCTCTACTGTATCATACATGTTGGTGACAATGCCGACAGCCAACTTCTCTTCCATCTCATAATAATCCAGGCAGGTACCACAAGATAAAATCTCCACACCCATTCCGGCTAATTCCTTCAGATCATCCAGAACGGGGCTCCCCTGTATAGTTAGGAAAACACCACTGTTAAGAAAAAGCATCTTGGAAGGAAGGCTGGTCTCTTTGAAGGTAAAAATAAAACTGCGCATCAAAATTTTCCCCAATTCTTCGCTTCCTTGCCCAAGATGGTGGGAAGTGAAAACAACAACCGTTTCCTTTTTTACCCCTTCGTTTTCGTAAGGAGGACCGTCTTCTTCAACCTGCAAATCCCCTTTTCCTACCTTTTTCCCCCTTTTTTTATGACCAAGGCTTTCAACCAAAATGTTATAATTATTACCTTTCGCTTCTACTACCGGTTCGTGGCCTGCTGTGCGTACCATGCGCAAAACATTTTCCTTGGCTGCTTCATTGTCGACAATAACCGTCAGTGTAAATGTGCTGACACCTTCCCGGGCCAGCTCCTCCAGAGCTTTTTTAGTATTAATAACCGGCTGGGGACAGGATAGTCCTCTATTGTCCACTGTTTTTCTCAACACTTTTGTCTCCCCCTTACCATCCAGTAAATTTTTAACATCTTAAAATGTTTTCCAGCTAGAATGGCTGCACCCGGTGTCGCTGTAGAATGGTGCCTGCCGGGAATACTATCTGCTATTACATTGTAGCAGAATAAATAATCACACTGTAATAGAACTTTTCGATAAGATGGGTTACAAGTATAAGAAAATTAAATACTAAACATCTGTGGATTGGTTTGCCGCGACCTCCCCAATGAACTTAAACCACCCACCTTTAGAGTCAGATTCGACAGCCGCTGTGCCATAGGTAATTGCTTCCCCCTCTTGATCCAGTGCTGTAATGGTTATCAGAGCTTTATCCATTTCGCCTGAATAGACATATTCACCGTCTTCAACCGGCGCCCAGTATACCTTTTCAGCAGTAGTCAGATTATTGCCTTGATGGATTACTTTAGCGTCCTTATAGGTACAAAAGCTGCCCCTATCGCAGGTATAAGTATAGGTTGCAGGATTGCCGGGTGCGTTTAGCACTAACTCAAAACCGAACATCGAACTCATAAACGGGCTGAATAGATCGCGGGGTGTAGTAACCATCAACTTTGGTATATCCGGATCAATTTCCCCGCGGGTAGAATCTGTGGGCAGGCAGGCGCCTGCTGTTACGATGGCAATCAACGTTACAACTAAAAAAAAATTTTTCATGACAAAGCCCTCCCCTGTTTTTGTCTTCACCTTTATAGACGTGAGGGAACCTTATTTCGTTCACTCCGTCTATTAATTAGGAATGGTTGTAAAATCAATTACTGGAAAGGTGCAGTTGCGATGAAAAAGGTTGGATTGTGTAGTTTGGTCGCCTTACTGCTAGGGCTTACAGTGCTGGTGGCAGAAATACCGGCGGCTGGAGCTCCCCCTGCCGGGGCGGAGGCGGAAACACCTACGCTCATGGTGGATGGACGGCTTCAGGAGTTATCTTCGCCGCTCCGTTGGGACAAGGATTCGATCATAGTACCATTGGAAGAACTTGCCGGATACCTGGCCGCAAACTTTCAATGGAATGAAGCCGAAGGGACGACCTGGATTCAGAAATACGGGCGCACAATTTTCTTTAGGCTTGCTACAGGAGAAATACGCAAAAACAGCGAGCCGGTTTCCGCCCCGGTACCAGCCCGGTTGATCAACGGCAGGTTTTATGTGCCGCTGCGCTTCGTTGCGGAAAATCTGGGAACAACTGTGATCTGGGACGGGGATGCCCGTCAGGTTCAAATTATAACCGGCGAACGGCACATTCCACCTGAACGGATCAGCAGTAAAACATTCGATGCCGTGGTAGCCTATACCGACCAAGGAAATCTATGGCTGTTGGATGGGCGGGAGCCGGATGCTTTACCCAAACAGCAAACTGATGCCGGCTTTGTGGAGCTGGTTGGCTGGTCTTTTGATGGTGCCTGGCTTGCTTATAAACATGCCAGCGATGAGTATGCACCGGCTTATTTATGGGTGGTAGGCGCTGATGGCGGTAGGGCCAGGCAGGTGGATACAGAACCTGTTGGCGATGACCAACTCTGGTCACCCGAGTCCAACAGGATCGCCTATACAGTTAAGCAGGAAAATATTGATGATTATATTCCTACCGGGACAGTGAAATGTGCCGAAATTTCGGCGGAAGAGATCCAGGTCAACACCCTGGTGGAAGAAGATGTGGTTATGATTCCAGCTTTGGCCTGGCACCCTGACGGGGAAAGCCTCGCTATTTCTTTGCCGCGCACAAAAGATCAGCCTCCCAGGCTGGAACAAGTAGATCTCGCCGCTGAACGAAAAGTGCTTTATACCCTTGAAGAGGAGGCGGCCCCCGATCTTGAAACCCTTTATCCTTGGGCCTTGATCAGTCTTAAATGGTCACCGGATGGACGTTACCTGGCCTATCACCTGCGATTGAACTCCGCTTCCCTCACTGCTGATGTAGTAGAAACTGGAGTCTTAAATGTGGAAAACGGACAATTAATAAACCTCAACTCCGGCCTGCGCTACCCGCAATGGATGTCATTTTCTCCGGACAGCGCCAAACTGGCTTACATTGCCGGCATAGGCCGGGATGTGATCCACAATAAATGGCTAGAACTGGCTGATCTTGCCAGCGGCCGGCTTACCGATCACAGTCAAAACAGCTTTGCCGATGCCCAGCCTAAATGGTTGCCGGGCAACCCCCAGGAACTGCTCTTTTGTCGTGGCCCCGAAGCAAAAACTATCTCCGATTTTTACGCCTTGCCCGGGGTTTTGCTTCCCGGCCAGCGGATCTATAAACTGGACTATAAGGGAAATTCCAGGGCCGTTACGGCAGGTCCTCCCTCTACAGCCGATTATTATCCCAGCCCCTCTCCCTCCGGCGAAGAGATGCTCTTTCTGAGATTGGAACGCTATGATCAGGGATCTTTATACCTGCAACCGGTTGATACACCGGAAGATGCTATGGAAATTTTGCGCGGCTTGCGTGGCGGGCCCGGTTACTACGGCAACTATTACCCGGAATGGATCAGTGTGTACTGGTTTTAACAAGCTGATGTATCTGGTTCTACTCATTGACATACTCCCCACGGATAAATCCGGGGGTTTTACGGCAGAAATGATAAAGAACGCCGGCCTGCAAGTGTGGTTTTTAGACTTGTTTTATATGAAAATTTTGCCCTTGCTATGGTAATAGCCGCGTTTATTTCGAGCAGCGATCTTCACAGCTATATTTTCATGTTTTCCGCCCAGCATTTTCTGCCCCTACATGGTTTACATAATCCTTTTGTTTTGGATATAATAGAAAAAAGGGATAAGGGGGTTTGGAAGGATGCGCACGGGTACTACCAGATTGCCCCTACACGGGGGAAAATGCCCGGCCTGGCTTTTTCAAAAAATGAAACGCCTTGCCGGTCTGATCGTAGAAATTGTCGTGCTTGAATTTGCCGCGGAGGAATTTTTGCGCCGGGTAGCAGATCCCTTCTGGTTTCAAGCCTTAGGTTGTGTGCTCGGTTTTGACTGGCATTCTTCCGGGCTTACTACCACTACTTGTGATGCAACGGGGACGGTTCCCGTTGCATGGCCGTGATGCAACGGGGACGGTTCCCGTTGCATGGCCGTTAAGTTCAGATCCTCGATACAGATAGTAGCATATTTTTCGGCCAACTCTATTAAACAACCATAGATATGCTCCCTCAAGGTTAAAATATAAAAAAAGCCCGCCATTACAAAATAGAGGAGAGCACAAAAATGAACAGACCGCTGCCCACAATTTTGCCCGAGGATACCGCCCCGGCTGCCGGCCAATCTTGCCGGCAATGCGAACTGAGCGACCATGGAACAAGAGTTGTCTGGGGAGAGGGAAACCCCGGCGCCCCCCTTTTCATTGTCTTAGACAATCCAGGTGCCAGAGAAAATAAAAGCGGCACGCCTTTTCTGTGCAGCACCCGGGAAACCATGCAAAAGGCGGCCTACGAAGCCGGCATTGAACCCGGCTCCTTCTATGTCAGCTATCTCCTGAAATGCAGGCCGCGCAGGGCCTATGATAAAAAAACCGCCCGGGCAACCTGTATCGGTTATCTTTGGAAACAGCTAAAGGCCGCAAATCCTCTGCTTGTAATGTGCCTGGGGGATGTTGTCTGCCAATCGTTTTTCGAAAATCCGGAGGCAAAGGTGAAACAACTGCGGGGCAAGATCCATGCGGTAAAAGAGTACCATGTCATAACCTCATACCACCCCCTGGCGGTAAGAAGAAGACCGGTACTATACAAATATTTTTTAGAAGATTGGCGTTTGGTCGCAAGACAGTTTATGTAAAATTAGACGCTGGATCCGAAAATTTTTCAATTTATTAGAGCAACCCCCATGTCTTGTTTCCTTCCTCGAAATTTCCCGCACTACCGAGGACACAAGGGGACGGTTCTTTTGTGTCGTTAGACATGCGGACAAAATCTTGGACTCCAGAAAAAGACAGGAGGGGCCCGCATAAAGGAATTTATTGATACCCTGGATGAGTACCTGGTCTGGTACAATGAGAAGAGAATCAAGTTATCATTGGGTGCGCTGAGCCCTCCTCATAGGGCATGCCTTCATTTACCTTGCCACGGATTGGCAACCCGGGTAGTCCAAGAAAACGACCACACGCCCCTCTTATAGAAAAAATACCTGCAATTGTTTATCGTTTATTGACATACTCCCCACGGATAAATCCGGGGGATTCTAACGTCATTGAAGTTTGCCTGCCGGAGCAGGTCTTACAACTTCTCCTTGATGCAACGGGAACCGTCCCCGTTGCATGCATATTGGTAGCAGCGTTCTCATCCCTGATGCAACGGGAACCGTCCCCGTTGCATGCAGATGGCCTGTGAGCCCAGCTTATTCCAATAGGCGTATTTTGGCAGCTTCTTTCTTGAGTTTGGTGATATGTTTCTTGAGCCTATTGGCATGAAGATATCGGCCGTATAGACGGTAGTATCTTCTATGCAGGGCTATCAGATGATTGTAAATAGAGCCGGCAATGTTAATTGACCTATGCAGTTTTTTGTTACGCTT
>JAAZMI010000152.1 GCA_012798895.1 Bacillota bacterium | reverse complement strand
GCTTAAGCAGGCAGAAAAAGCGTTGAAAGAAAGCGAGGAGAATCTCTCCATCATCCTAAATTCTATCGGCGACGGGGTGATCGCCACCGATCTGCACGGCAATATAACGCGCCTGAATCCAAAGGCAGAAGAACTTACGGGCTGGACGCAAGAAGATGCAAGGGGACTGCCACTGACGGAAGTGTTTCACATTATCGATGCAAAAACCGGCGAACCGGCCTTTAACCCGGTGCATCACGTGCTTAAAACCGGCAAAGGAATAGGATTGGCCAACGATACCGCCCTCATCGCCCGCGATGGAACCAGATACCAGATCGGCGACAGCGCAGCCCCCATCCGGGACAGCAAGGGGAAAATTACCGGCGTGGTGATGGTTTTTTCAGATGTCTCGGAACAATACGCAGCGCGGGAAGCGCTGAAAAAAAGCGAGGCCAGGTATCGCACGATCGTAGAAAACACCAATGATGCGCTCTTCGTCCGCGATTTTAAAGGGGAGATCCTCGATCTCAACGATACAGCGTGCCGGCTTTTGGGATACAAGCGGGAGGAACTGCTCGGCATCAACCTGGCGGCAATCCGCAGCCCGGAAGAACAAGCGCGTACATCCGAACGCCTAGGGCAACTTTTAAAAGAAAACAAACTACTCTTCGAGGGGACACTTATGCACAAGAACGGTTCGCCCATACCGGTCGAGATCAGCCAGGCGGTCATCTCCCGCGAAGGTGACGGCCTGATCCAAAGCTTTGCCAGGGATATTACTGGGCGTAAGCGGAACGAGCAACAGATTGCCGCATACACTGCAAAGCTGGAGGGGCTCTACCAAAAACTCGAGGCAGAGATGAATAAGGCAAGGGAAGTTCACAAGCGCACGCTGCCGAAAGAGCTACCCGTAATCAAGGGTATCTCCCTGGCCGCGCATTACCAACCCGCAGAAGAATTGGGCGGCGATTTCTATGATGTCGTGCAGCGGGGTAAAAAATTGGTGATCTATCTCTCCGATGTAACCGGCCACGGGGCGGACGGTGCCATGCTCAGCGTCTTCGTAAAACATACAATCAAAGGTTATCTCTCCTTTGCACCGGAGGAAGGTATCCGCCCGGAAAAAATACTGCGCTACCTCTCCGCCCAATTTCACCAGAAGAATCTGCCCCCGGAATATTTTATCTGCACCTTCCTGGCAGTTTTGGACCTGGAAACAAAAGAGCTGACCTACACCGCAGCCGGCTTCCAAGATGCCCCCCTCGTTAGGCTGGGCAACGGCAAACGTTTAAAATTGATGAGCAAAGGGCTGTTTCTTTCCCCTGCTTTTCCCGATGAACTGCTTAACTTGCAGGAAAAAAGTATCCACCTAACCCCCGGCACCACCGTTTTCTTCAATACCGATGGCTTGACAGAACAGGGCGCAAAAAACACCTATTACGGCACGCGGCTCCCTGCTGTTTTCTACGAAAACTGCCATCTTCCTCCTTCGCTGCTGGCCCAGACCGTTTGCGAAGATTTCCGAAATTTTAACGGGGGTTCGCTGCAGGGCAACGACGATATTACCTTTCTAATTCTACAGATAGATCCCAATCCCAAAAAAATAAAACGCCTCGAACTGAGCAGCGATTTTGCAGAGCTGGAACACCTGCGCACAAAAGTATCCGGCATCCTAGGTAACCACAAGGAAGTAGATCTTTTTTTAGCCTGCCTGCACGAACTGGCCTCCAACGCCATAGAACACGGCAACCGGCTGGATAAGGAAAAAACAGTTTCCGTGGAAATTGTAATTACGGACAGGTTTATCCAGGGCAGCGTGGAAGATCAGGGTGAAGGCTTCAACTGGCGAAATCAAATTGATAAGCCCCTCGAGCTTGAGGGGGTCGCGGAGCGTGGCCGCGGCATTGCTATGGCCCGGATCTGCAGCAGACATCTCCTTTACAACGATAAAGGCAACCGGGCAACTTTTATTTTAAAAGGGCTGAAGGAGGATAATAACCATGCAAGTTGAACATCACGGGCTATTCGGAAAAATCTTCCCCCCCGAAAGGGTCGATCTCACCAATGTTCAGGAATTTAAACAGGCCCTCCAATCACTTTGTGAAGAGGGTTACAGCTCCATCAAGGTAGATTGCACCAGGTTGACGATGATCGACAGCGCCGGGTTGGGCAGCCTGGTTATGTTCCAAAAGAGATTAAAAGAGCGGGGGGGCGAACTGAAAATAATTAATGTAAATCACGGGTACGTGCGGCATCTTTTTGATATGATCGAGCTCTCTAAAATAATCAGCATCGAGGAAGCCGGTATTTAAAGCACACGGCCAACTCTAGGAATCTGCGGTCTGGATTGCAAAGCACTTCTACTCGAACGAGCAGATATATGTTTGGCATTCAAATTTTGTGATGAAAAATAATTCAGATCTTCAGAAGATTGTGGGGGGTTTATTGTTTAACAAAAAAGATTACGTGGCTACTGTTACCGCCCGACCCGCAACACAACAGAGGTTATATCATCATCACCTAAGAGGTGACCTCCGTTAAATTCCCTGAAATCTTCGTTCACAGCCTGAATAATAACCTCCGGAGGCAGATGGCTATTCTTGAAAAAAACATCCGGAAGGCGCATACCATAGTGAATCCCGCCCGCCTCCTGTTCTACGAGGCCATCGGTATAAAAAAAGATGGCAGTGCCGGGCTGGAGAACGATCTTCTTTGTCGTAAAATTCATCAATCCGGCGGGTACGGCATTGGAGATGGGCAAACCTCTACTAATCAACTGCAATCGCTCGCCCCCGCCCATCTGGACGAGGGGAAAGGCCTGCAATCCCGCTCCGATATAGCTCAGTTCCATGGTCAACAGGTCGATTACAGCCAAAAAGATGCAGATAAAATAATCTTCGGGGTAGTTCCCCCGGCGGTACTGCCGATGCAGGTGGCGCATGATCTTCTCCGGGTGGATTTCATCCGGTTTTAAGTTGATATAGCTGTTAATCGCCTCCTTGACGAATGTGCTGAGCAGCACCCCTTCCGGGCCATGCCCGGAGACATCGGAAAGGTAGAGAATGAGCTTGCGTCCAACCTTGATGGCATCATAGAAATCACCGCCCAGGCGCCTGGCCGGTTGATAATGGGCCGCCAAAGAATATCCCTTGATTTCCGGGAGCCGGGGCAGCAGGGTTTTTTTATGCATCTCCCTCACCTTTTCCATCTCCCCCTCTAACCGGTAGTAGAGGTGTTCCAACTCGAGGGTATAATTCGCAATTTTTTGTTCCGCCACCTTGTGTTCATCGATATCGATAATGTAGTGTACATATAGATCTTCCGAAAACGGCGCCCATATACCTTCGTACCAGGTGCCGCGGTATCTTACTTCGGTATGTTGCGTCCGGCCGCTGGCCCAGAGCTCTGGCGCCCGGCAAAATGGGCAGCGGTCGTCCCTCTTTCCGAACGTCTTATAGCAGATCTCTCCCGGGACCGCACCGGTTTCCTGTGCCGCCTTGTTGGAGGCGATGATCTCCCGGGTATGTTTCTTCAAGATCATGGCATAACAGTTCGGGATGTTATCCAGCAGCGCCGTCAGGAAATATAAAGTTTTTTTCCGGCTGTCCTCCGCCTGCTTGCGCCCGGAGATATCGCGAAAAATGGCCGCGAAACAGCCCCCTTCGTCCCTGCAGATCGATATTTCGTACCAGCAGTTTAAATGCTTAGAATAATACTCAGATCTTAGGGGCTCATCCATCTCCGTCAAGTTAACAGGAGTGCTAAACCAGTCAAATCCAAAACGGGTAAATTCTTCCGGCATCTCCGTAATCATGTCGCCGCGGACGAGTTCGCCTTTCTTGATCCCCATCATCTTTTCAAAGGCCGGGTTAAAATCAAGAAGAACCAAGCCCCGCGGCCGGCCTTCGTCATCTACAGGTATCTGATAACAGACAAAAACATCGATCAACCTGTCCAGCAACCGGCAATACCTACATTCTTCCACAGCGTATTCGCCTCCAGGTTTCTGTTGGCCAAGTTCAACTTAGAAACTAACGATACCCGTGATCCTTGCAAAATGCAGAAATTCTTCTTCCTTTTGGATATTCAACTTGGTTTTAAGGTTTTCCCTGTGCCTGTCTACAGTTTTAGGGCTTATAGATAATGTTTGCGCTATATTATTGCGATTTCTCCCCTCGGCCAAAAGCTGGATGATCTCTCTCTCGCGAGGCGTAAGTTTTTCAATTAGATGGAAGATCTCGGAAGAAGGCTCGAGCTTTAAAAATTCCCTGACCAACACCTGCGATACCGAGGAACTAAGATATACTTCCCCCTTTTTTACGGCCTCAAGCGCCAATTTAAGCTCTTCAAAAGCAGAACCCTTCAGAACATAACCATCGGCCCCGATTCTTAGTGCCTGGTAGACATATATATCCTCAACATGCATAGAAAGTATGATCACTTTTATCTCCGGGCAACGCTCTTTAACCTGCCGGGCAGCTTCAAGCCCATTCAGCCCCGGCATGGCAATATCCATAATAGTAACATCAGGAGCCAACTTTTCGGCTAAAAACACAGCCTCCCTGCCGTCTTTTGCTTCCCCGATTACTTGTGCCGCGCCATCGCTTTCGATCAGCGAGCGAAGCCCCTGCCGCACAATAGCATGATCATCAGCCAAAAGAACGCGCAATCCCTTCAATCCCCATTTCTACACATTATAATTCTTTGGGCTATTAAGCCTCTATCTGCTCCCGCCCGAAACG
This sequence comes from Bacillota bacterium, assembly GCA_012798895.1. GTDB lineage: Bacteria > Bacillota > Dethiobacteria > DTU022 > UBA8154 > JAAZMI01. The sequence goes on along the minus strand of JAAZMI010000152.1, from coordinate 1,778 downwards.
CCCGCTACCGTCTCTGTTTAGACTAACGGTATCGTGATCATGATCCGTGTACCACGAAGAGGTTTGGAATCAATTTTAAAGCTTCCATTCAAAAGCTTGATTCTCTCCCGCATTCCGACAAGCCCAAGGCGCTCCGGAGATGTATCCGATGTTTCTTTATCAAAACCCTTTCCGTCATCCTCTATGCCGGCATATACACTGTCAACATTTCGTTTAAGTTCTATCGTTACTTTTTTTGCCCCGGAATGGCGGGCCACATTGGTCAGCGATTCCTGAATACAACGAAAAAGTGCCGTCTCAATTTCATTGGAAAACCTGGCCATTTCGCCTTTGGCGATAATTTTTGCCTCTATGCCGGTTCTGCGGATAAACCCCTGCACCATATTTTGTACGGCTGCAACAAGACCCATGTGATCCAGAGCCGGCGGGCGTAGTGAAACGGCCTGTTTTCGCACACGCTCCAGCGTTAAATCAACGAGTTTGATGCTCTCTGAAAGCCTTCCCTGGAAACCAAGGCTCTTTTTTTTGAATTCTTCCTTTACCACTTGCAGATCTATCTTCACCGCAGTTAAAGCCTGGCCAACTTCATCATGAAGTTCCCTCGAAAGGCGGATCCTTTCCTCTTCCTGTGCCCTCAGAATCATCGAAGAAAATGTTTTCAGTTGATCGTAACTGGATTTTAACTCCTGCTCCGCCTGCACGCGTTCGGTAATATCCCTGACGATGCCATCTATTATCTCCACCCTGTCCCTGTTAAAAATGGGAGCACAGTGCAGCTCCACCCAGATGATCTGGTTATCTTTGCGGATCAATCTCAAAATAATTGGTTTGCTAAGATCTGTGCTGTTGCTGATAGCCCTTTCATATAGGGGATAGTCGGCATAATGGATCAGCTTTTTATCGAGCAGCTCATCTGCATAGAATTCTTCCGGGGAATAACCGCTGATAAAAGTGGAAGCCGGGCTAACGTAGATAAATTTCCTTTCGGGAAAAACCTGCATCCGGAAGATGATATCTCTGGCGTTTTCTGCCAAAAAGCGAAACTGTTCCTCGCTCCTGCGGATGGCCTCCCGATCTTGCAGATGCTTGAGCGCATAACCGAGGGGGCCGGAGATCGTCTCGAGAAAAGTAACTTCATCGGCGGAAACTGCCTTTTCTCTGGTATCATAGAGGTGGATCAATCCCAAGGTTTCCCCCGCTGTCTTAACAGGAACCATCACTGTCGTTTCATATCCTAATTTTCTACATTTCTCGCACCGGGGATTATCATCCGGAAAGGATTTGGCGTTTTTTGCATACCAATGGGAGATGCTTTGACAAAAAAAGCCTTCAGAACGGAACAGATCCTGACAGAACATGCAGGGCAGCGCTCTGCCACTATCCGAAAAAGCAAACAATTTAAAATCCCGGCCAAACCTACAACCAAGGGATATATCACTATCAAAATCGTCAATTCTTTCCTGGGCCGCAAAAACATAATCCTCGCCGCTGTTTAGTTTTATAGCACCGGCTTGGATCCCGGTGGTACTGATTATATTAAGCAGAGACATCTGCACAGCCCAGGGAAGGTTGTCCGTCTCTGCCAGGTTAACCAAAATCCCCATCGTGGCTTGCTGCAGTTCCTGCAGTCGCTTCTCTCTGTCTAAATCGTGCCCTCTGGCGGTATTAAGATCATCTAGCAGCGCACTCCCCTCCCCTTCATTCCTCAATAATTCTGATCACTTTGTGCAGATGGATTAGATCAAACATCTTTCTGATATATTCGCCGGTAACATTTG
>JAAZMI010000151.1 GCA_012798895.1 Bacillota bacterium | reverse complement strand
TGGTGGATTCCATCTTTGCCCGGGATTTTTCCATGATCCAGGGATGCGTTTTTTTGTTTGCCATTCTTTTTGTGTTGGTTAATCTGTTGGTCGATATTCTTTATGTGTATCTCGATCCGCGGATCAGGTATGAGAGGGAGAATTCATTTTGACTACAGCAGCGATGACAGCGAGGCGGAATTATACCTACTACCGGCTCCGGAAGAACAAGATGGCCTTAACGGGATTGGCCATAATAATGCTGTTGATCGGCGTGGCTGTTTCTGCTCCTGTTCTGGCCCCGCACCACCCCTACAAACAGGATTTGGGCCAAGCATTTCTAAGCCCTTCATCGGAATACCCCCTGGGCACCGATGATTTTGGGCGCTGTATCTGCAGCCGCATCATCTTTGGCACGAGGATATCCCTGGCCATCGGGGTGATCGTGACCGCTGTCTCCGTCGTCGTCGGGGTCGTCTTAGGGATGTTGGCCGGGTTTTACGGTGGGGTGATCGATGAAGTGATCATGCGGATCGTGGATATTTTTTTGGCTTTCCCCGGCCTGATTCTCGCCCTCGTCGTTGCCGGCCTTCTGGGGCCGGGCATGTTCAATGTTCTTCTGGCCCTTGCTCTCGTGGGCTGGATGGGTTATGCCCGCGTGGTGCGGGGGGCGGTGCTGGCAGAGAAGGAGAAGGATTTTGTGGAGACGGCCCGGGCGCTGGGAGCGGGCAGCCTGTATATCATGGTCCGGCACCTCTTGCCCAATGTGCTGGCGCCGGTGATCGTAATGGCTACTCTGGGCGTCGGCCAGGCCATTCTTGCTGCGGCGGGCCTCAGCTTTCTGGGGCTGGGGGTGCAGCCGCCCATACCGGTCTGGGGTTCGATGCTGAGCGATGGTAAGATATACCTGCAGACCGCACCGCACCTCACCATCTTCCCGGGCCTGGCCATCATGATCACGGTGCTCTCCTTTAATTTTCTGGGCGACGGGCTGCGCGATATTCTCGATCCCAGATTAGAAGAAAAAACGGCGGAATAGATGTTATAACGATTTTAGATGTTTTAAACGGCATGGTCTCAAAGTGGGAGGGATTGAATTGGCTCTGCTGAGCATTCAAAATTTAACGACCACGTTTCAAGCTGCAGAAGGGACTGTAAAGGCTTGCGATCGGGTCAGTTTAGAGATCCCCGCCGGGAAGACAGTCGGCCTGATCGGGGAAACAGGGTGCGGCAAATCAGTGTTGGGGATGTCTGTCTTGCGCCTCTTGTCAAGCCGTGCTCTTATCAAAGGGGAGATCTTCTACAAAGGGGAGGATCTCCTGGCTATGGATGCCGATCGGCTGCGGCGATTGCGGGGGAAAGAGATCGCCCTGCTTCCGCAGAGCCCGTCCACTTCCTTGAACCCGGTTTTGAAGGTCGGTTTTCAGATTGCCGAGGGCCTGCACCTTCACCGGAAAACGAGGTGGGGGAAGGCCTGGCAAAAGGCTGTGGCGATGCTGGATTCTTTAAAATTGCCGGAGCCCGCGAAGAGGGCGCAGGAATATCCTCACCAGTTGAGCGGCGGGATGAAGCAGCGTGCCCTGGCGGCCGCCAGCATTACAGGCCGGCCCGGCCTGTTGATCGCCGATGAACCGACCAAGGGCTTGGATGCCGTCTTGCGGGCACAGGTCGTCGGGGTCCTCCGGCAACTTGTCCGGGAGACAGGCGCGGCCCTGCTCCTGATCACTCATGACCTAAAAGTGGCTGCCGGACTCTGTGATGAGATTGCGGTTATGTATGCCGGGGAGATCTTGGAACACGGGCCCGCCGAACAGGTGCTCACTGCTCCCC
>JAAZMI010000020.1 GCA_012798895.1 Bacillota bacterium | reverse complement strand
CCTCCCGCTGCAGTTCGCCTTCCAGCGGGACGGGTCTTTTGGGGATGACCTCCCAGCACCCGGCTACCGGTTCGATGCCCTCTTCTTCCAGCATGATTAAAAAATCATTGATATTGATATCTATAGTTGTGCCCAGGCGTTTGGTGGCATTTTGAAGCATCCCCAGGCCTCCTTCCGGCGGCAGCGGCACCAGCTCGTATTCCGATTTTAAAAAATCAGCAGCGGTCATGTCTTTGACCACAAAAAGATGGGCTGTAAGCCGGGGTTCCCGGTTGCGTTCAAAGAAATCAAGCATTTCACCCAATCCCTGACGGGCGCTTTCTTCGCCAAAAACAACAAAGCGGCTATGGGCACAGAAGATAAACCGCGGCGCAAAGATGGCAAAGTTGCACATGGCCTCCAAGACGGTCCGGCCGCTACTTTTGGCCAACCAGAAGGGCCTCTCCGAGCTGGTGCCGCCTTCCCCGGCCGGACCGGCCAGGGCAAAGGGCTTGACGATGACCGCCGAGGCCAGGATTTCGTTGTCTTCTTCTCGATCGAGCCCCCAGGCGGTTAGAAAAGCAAGATCCTCGATCTCTTTTTTATCCCAGCAACCGGTGCTTGGGAAAACGAGCAGAAGGATCAGGATCAGGGCGGGGATGATCTGCGGTGCCCCGCCTGCACCGGCCCGGATCGACGGCCGGGTGCGGGTTTTGCGGTGTCCGGCGCTTAGGGGGCGGCAGGATGAAGATTGCAGAGGCCTATGCGGGGGCCGGTTTTCCAACCCGTATATTTTAACCTTTGCTCCTCTTCGAGGCCTGAATTGCAACAATGCTTTCTACCTCCTCCTTGGTTTGGTTAAGGGATTGGGGAAAAATTTTCAATCGTTTCTTTTCTTGTTTTTAATTGTCGGGGGCGTTCTCCGGAATTTTTGTTTTGTAACCGCGTAGCAGGGCTGCAGCGCTTAGAAGCAAGGGCAGCCCCATGACTATGGTAACAGAGTAGACGCCCCAGACCCGGGGGGTATAGAAACGGATGGCATCGGCAAAATTATCGTAAGCAGTGATGGAGAAAACGATGATAATTATCCCAAGGGGGAAGGCCAGTTCCCGGTAACCCCTTAGGTTGAACAGTTGGGCGGAGCCAAGGGCTCCGATCCACAGGTAGAAAGATGTTTTGATCAGGGCGATGATCGTCCAAACAGCGAGGACGATTACCTCGATGCGTTCCAAGAAATTGCCGATACTGATCATCCGCGCCAGTTTAAAGGGGGGCACGGTAAGGTTGTTTGCGGTGCGGCCGAAGACAGCTGTTGTAACGAGAGTGAAGAAGAGGATGATCGCCCCGCTGGTCAATATGGTGCAGAGCAGAGAGCGGGTTGCTTTCTCCGGTTTGGTGAGGTAAGGGAAGACCATAGCGGCGGCGATGAATTCACCCAGCAGCCCCAAAGGGATGAGGGCGGCTGTAAATACGCGGGTCGCCCCCCGTGCTAAAAACGGCTGCAGATGCTCCAGATGAGCAAAATTTAATGGCAGAATCAGTGTTAGCAGGGTGAAGAAGATGATGAACATAAAGCTACTTTCCGCCAGGCGGCCGATGATCTCGATCCCGCCCCGGGCCGTGGCTGCACCCAGAAGCGCTAAAAGGCCGATCAGCACGATGGGCGGGGTCCGGGGAAGCACGCTTAGATTGAAACCCACGGCCGATTCCCGGATGATGAGGGAGGAGAGATGAACAAAGAACCAGATGTAGACCAGCCCGACCAGGGAGCCGAGCACCTTTCCCAGAAGCGAATTGCTGTACTGGATCAGGGTTTGCCGGGGGAAGCGTTTTCCAAGCCAAGCCACCAGAAGGCCCAGGGGCAAGACCGCCAGGATGGCGAGGATGACGGCCAGCCAACTGTCGCGGCCGGCCAGGGCAGTCGTTAGGCTGGGCAGGATCGAGGTCGTAGTCTCCAGGTGCGAGAGAACCAGAAGAGCATAGAGCTGCCGGGGGCTGATCTTGCCGCCCTCCAAAGGTTTCAAGTTTCTTCATCTCCTCTTTTGTCGGTAATTCTTTTACCGGTATCAATCGGGGGTTCCGGTTTTAAACTCTCCACCTGCCGGATCGTATCCCGGGGAGGAACGATCAACCGGGGGCGGGTGCGCATGGCCCAAAGGGGAATCCTGACGAAGGTATCCTTGAGGTCGGAAGCAATTACCGGTCCCAGCGGTTTAAGGTAGGGAAAACCGAAGGATCGCAGCGAAACCAGGTGCAGTAAGATGATGTAGACCCCAATCAGGATGCCAAAAACCCCCAGGGCGGAGGCCAGAAACAAGAGCGCAAAACGCAGCAGGCGCAGGGTGATTGCGAGGCTGAAAACAGGTGTGGCAAAAGAAGCGATCGCCGTTAGGGAGACGACGATCAACATGAACTGCGAAAACAGGCCGGCCTCCACAGCAGCTTGGCCGACGATGATCACGCCCACAATTGATATGGCCTGGCCGATGATCCGGGGCAGCCGCAGGCCGGCTTCACGCAGGATCTCAAAAACCAGCTCCAAAAGCAGAGCCTCCACAAAGGTGGGGAAAGGAACGCCTTCTCGTTGGCTGGCGATGCTTAAAATCAGGGGTGTGGGCAACATCTCCTGATGAAAGGTGACGATTGCTACGTAGAGCGAGGGGAGGACTAGGGAGATGGCAAAGGCGGCGTAGCGGATAAAGCGGACGAAGGAACCGATAAAAAAACGTTCATAATAATCCTCCGGCGTAGTTAAAAATTCGGGAAGAAATGCCGGGACGAGCAGGACGAAGGGCGTACCATCCGTGAAGATGGCCACCTTGCCTTCCAAGAGGCAGGCTGTGACGCGATCGGGGCGTTCGGTGCGCAAAAGCTGGGGGAAGGGAGAGAGAGGTTCGTCCTCGATAAATTCTTCCAGGTAACCGCTTTCCAAGATACCGTCTACTTTGATGCGCTCTAATCTTTGTTTTACTTCCGCCAGTAGTTTGTCGGAGGCGACACCCTGCAGATAGGCCAGAGCAACCTTGGTTTTAGTCAGCACACCGATCTGGAATCCTTCGATGTGCAGGCGGGGGCTTTTTAGCCGCAGGCGCAGTAGGGCTGTATTGTTGCGCAGATTTTCATCAAAGCTGTCCCGCGGGCCGCGCACAACAGCTTCGGTGGCCGGTTCCTCCACGCCGCGTTCCTTCCATCCCTGTGTTCCCGCCAAAAGAGCACGATTTTCTTCCCCGATGAGCACTACTGTTTTGCCGCTGGAAAGTTCGTCGAAAACTTCCTCAAGGGAGGATGTCACGCTCACTTCCCCTGCCTGCAGAAGGCTTTTTTCGGCTGTTTCAAAAAAGGTTATAGGGGGCACTTTCTCGCTGACTATCTCTTCGGATGGCTTTAAAAGGGGGGCGATTATATTTTCGGCAACTGTGCGATCGCTGACCAGGCCATCGATGAAGATGACAGCCAGTTTAACAGAGGGGGTAGTGGCTGTTTTCAGTTCGCGCATGACGAGGTCGCTGCTTTTGCCGTAAGCAAGCTGGATTTTAGCAATATTAACGGCAAGGTCCGCCTCCAATTCGGCAGTACCGCCAGGGAAAGAGGTGCCGGGCGAAGCCTTTTCATGCTCGATAGCAGGCAGAGCTGTACCGAGTGGGCTTTCTTCCTGCCGGGGTGCGTTTTCTGTTCTGCTGTTGCCTGCTTCCGGCTCCGAACTTTGTTTGGCTTTGCGTTTAAAAGGGAATATACGTAGAAAACCTTTCCAAAACAAGAAACCACCCCCAGAGAATGAGATGATCGGGAAAACACTGCCATCTTTTCTAAAATAGCCTAAAACGGAAAAACTATACGGTTTATGGCCTAGAACTACAATTTTTTATCCATCCCCGTTCTGCTTTTAGCCCGGAACGGCAGTTTGACAAGAAATATAAATTACCGGTTTTTGGCACCGCTTGCTGCCCCTGTATTTTTGTCTGTTGCAGCATGTTGTAACGTTGAACGGTAACTGTTAGAATATAAGGCAGCGTGATGATAAAAAGGGAGTGGGCTGGATAATGAACGGGGAGATGAGGAGAAATCTTCTTGGTTTGGCGGGTAATCTGGGCATAAAAGAAAAAGAAGTCATTGCCCTCTATGGCGCGGGCGGGAAGACGACGCTTCTAAACCGGCTGGGGGAAGAGTTGGCCGGGGCGGGGAAAAAAGTGCTGCTGACGACGACGACAAAGATATTCCGCCCGGCGGCGGGGACCCCTACCGTGCTTGAAAGCGATTTTAGGGCTGCTGCGGCCGCCTTGCGCCAAAAATTTCGTCGCCACAACCTCGTCGTTCTGGGAAGCTCCCTTCTGCCCAACGGCAAGTTTGACGGGATCGAACCGGGCTGGGCCAAAGAATTTTTGGCAGAGGGGCCGGCCTCCTACGTTTTGATCGAAGCCGACGGGGCGGCACGCCGGCCCATTAAAGGCTATGCTTCATTTGAACCCGTCTTGCCACGGGAGGCTGATCTGGTCATCCCCCTTCAGGGTCTGGATGCACTGGGCGCGAACGTGACCGAAGAAAACATTCATCGCGTAGAGCTCTTTGCGCAGGCCACCGGGGCCCCGTTGGGGAAGCCTCTTACGCCGTTTCATTTTTCCCGTTCTCTGCAGCAGATGGTCGCCTGCGGGCGGGAGCAGGCCCCCCGCGCCCGCATCGTGCCCCTTATCAACAAGGTCGACCGGCTTACAGAAAAAAAGCGTGGAGCGATGCTCTGCACCCTGGCTGCGGAACCGGCCTCCTCCTCCTTGGTAGACAAGATTCTTTTTTCGGTGTTGCAGGAAGAAAACCCCGTGCGGTTTGTTTTAGATCTCTTATCCGGTGTTCCGGTTCCTTTTGTATCATGTGTAGTGCTGGCGGCGGGAAGCTCCCGGCGGATGGGGCGGGACAAGCTCTTCCTGCAAATAAAAGAGAAAACCATTTTGGCCCGGGCGGTACAAAATGCTGCTGCAGCAGAAGTGGGAGAGGTGATCGTCGTCACCCGGCCGGAGAGTTTTGCTGCTGTGGAAAAAACATTGGTTGCTGCCGGCATGGGAAAAGTAAAAGTAGTTGTCAATCCCAGGCATCGCCGCGGCATCGCCAGTTCCTTAAAGGCCGGCCTGGCCGCTGTGAATCCTCTGGCTCAGGGGGTCATCTTCGCGTTGGGCGATCAACCCTTTATTCCGGTAGAGGTCTACAGCCTGCTGCTTAAACACTATACCCAAAACCTATATCTTTTGACCTATCCGCGCTATAGGGGGAAAAGAGGGAACCCGACTCTCTTTGATCGCCGGGCCTGGCCGGAGCTGATGGGCCTGAAAGGGGATGCCGGGGGCAGGCAGATCATCTCTCAATTTCCGGCGGAAGAGGTCTGCGCCGTAGAGACTCACCATCCGGGTGTGCTGGCGGATATCGATACCCCCGCAGATTGGGAAAAATATAACGCCGGAGAAGACTAGAATGATTAGCCGTAAAATCCCCCACCTTTTTTTGTAGATATGAAGGAAAACGATGATTAAATAGGGAATATCTAAGTGTGTGTTACAGCTCAGCCGGGAGAATATCATATCTTATCCGGGGAATATACGAATAAGATAAGGGATGAACAAAAAATTGTTTTTTGCTTCACAGGTCAATGTCAGGCTTTTATGCTATGCTGACATTGCTTGTATTTTCCGGCATATTTTCTTGCCAATTTTCCCCGGCAGAAGAAAACGAGGAGGGAAGTGAGCCGCGCAAAATGTTCTGAAAAGTTCCATAACTTTAGGCAGGTTGCAATTACGGTTAAATTCTAAAAAATTTCGGTTTGGAATTTGAAAAAATGACGGGTTGAAGGTGAAGATAAAAAAATGGAACCAACAACAATAGCTTTAATAATCCTACTATTTGTGGTTGTCTTGTACATTACAGAGCTTATTCCTTTGGCCATGACCGCAGTAGGCGGTTGTTTTGCTATGGCACTTTTTAAAGTCGCCGATTTTTCCGATGCTTTCAGCGGTTTTTCGGCTTCCGTCGTTTTCCTGGTAGGTGGAATGATGGCCGTCGGGCTGGCCTTGTTTGAAACAGGGGCGGCGCAGGCAATTGGAGAAAAGATTGCCAAAGTGGCTAAAACTGAAAGAAAAATTCTTTTTTTGGTTATGCTTATCGCCGGAGTGCTTTCCGGCTTCTTAAATAATTCTTCCACTGCCGCCGTTTTTCTTACGGTGGTGATGGGTATCGCCGCGGCATCACAGGGAAAAATTCGGGCTAAAAATATATTAATGCCGCTGGCTTTTGCCACCAATGCCGGCGGGATGATGACCCTGATCGGTTCCACCCCAACCGTTATCGTCCAGGGGGTGCTTGTTGAAAATGGAGCGGCGCCGTTCGGTTTTTTTGAATTTGGCTTGATCGGTGCTCCAATTTTTATCATGGTGCTCGTCTGTATGATGACTGTAGGCTACTCCCAACTTAGAAAAATCGATGTATCCCCTGTCATGGTTTCAGAAAGTGCGGCGACTTGCAATGGCGATGGTGCTGCGGTGAAGAAGACGGGAAAGATGAAGATTGCAGCGGGCATCATGCTTTTGTGCATCATTCTCTTTGCAACCGAAGTCATCCCCGGGCATCTGACCGCAGTCTTGGGAGCCTTTCTCTGCATTGTGACGGGATGCATACCGGAGAAAAAATTTTATTACCAATTTGATTGGAATACCATTCTGGTGCTGGCCGGTTCATTGGGAGTGGCCAGAGCGTTGGAGGTTAGCGGTGCGGGGCAGTTGATTGCCAACGGCGTATTGGGCCTCGGTTTTGTCGATGAGCCCTATGCAATTTTCTGTGTGATCATTGCTTTAACCCTTATTTTTGCCCAGATTATGTCCAACACGGCCACGGCGGCAATGTTGGCGCCAATTGCCTTCTTTATTGCCCGCGGGGCGGGCGTATCACCTTATCCCTTCATGGCCGGCATCGGCGCCCTTGCTGCCGCCGGGTTTCTTACTCCCGTATGCTCTCCGCCCAATACCATGGTTCTGGTGGGCGGCTACCGCTTTAAGGATTATATTGTGGTCGGTGCCCTGCCGACAATAGCTGCTTATCTCTTGGTAATCATCTTCGTACCCATCATCTGGCCTTTTTGATGCAAGAGAAAAATCAATTTATAACCTTGGGGAGGCAGCGGATACGGCTGCCGCCTTTTTGCCAACAATAGGCCAAACATTTAAACCATTGAAAAATAGTAAAATATACTGTATAATCAAACTAGAACCCCATTTCAAACATTGTTAATAAACTGATAAAGGGGTGCCAATATATGCTGCGGGAAAATACCTGTCTTCTCCTCCGGCTTCTAGCCGCAGAACATGAAGAAAAACTTCATACTATTGTTGCTGCGGGGGCCGAATATAAAAAGCGTTTCTGGAAGATCAAGTTGGCAGGGTTAATAACCCTGGGCATTGCCCTTTTAATGCTGTTACTGTACAGCTCTATTTTCTCGTCCGAAGGTTTGAAAGCCGGCCTAAAATTTTTGACAGCATCTACTGTCTCAATTTTTCCCTGGCGAGCCGCGCTGTTTGGTTTGGCCCTGGTATTATGTCAGATTATTATTTCCTATGCAATGGTGAAAAGGTGACGAATAGATTTTTCCACTTCATCTCGGAATGGCAGATGCTAAAACCGGGGCCTTTCGGTGGGCTGGAACGCCCATGCCGGTTTTATCAATTTTCGCCAGATATAAGTGTAAGATGTGGCGTGCGGTCCCTATAAGACAAAAGCAGACGGTAGCTGTAAAGCCCCGTCTTTTTTAATTATTACAGAAGTGTTCGAAACCAAAACCAAGGCCCAAAAATCTTTATCTCTATCTGTTGATTTTTGGGCCTTGGTTTTGTGTTCCAACATAATATTTTTTAAATTTTTCTATGTATTTTTACCGGGTTTCTGTATTTCCTTGAGACCGGGCAAGCTGCTATAAAACGCGTACACCACAGACGAATCTCTGCTGAAACCAGCCATCGTTCAAAGAAGCTTCGATAATGCTGCGCCTTGAGCTGCTGGCGTGAATGATCTTGTTGTTCCCGGCATAGATACCCACATGATCGATGTGGCCGTTTCTACCATTGGAGAAACAGACGAGATCCCCGGGTTGAAGTTGGGATATGCTCGGCACTTTTGTGCCGGTGTTTGCCTGGCTTGCGGCTGTATTCGGTAGGGTAATCCCATTTAAGGAGTAGACATACTTTGCAAAACCGGAGCAATCGAACCCCGCCGGCGATCTTCCTCCCCGCGCATAAGAAGTGCCCACGAAACGGAGTGCAGTGGGGACGATCCCCTCGCGGGGGCTACCGCTGCGGCTTGGAAGGCTTTCCGGGGCTTGTCCACTAATTTTAAGCATCTGACCGGGGTGAAGCAGTTGCCCGTTGATATTGTTAAGCCGCTGCAGTTCTTCTACAGTGGTATTGTGCCGCCTGGCTATCGCCCAGAGCGTATCGCCTTTTTTTACTATGTAGGTGCCGATGTTTGCGCTATCTGAAGGATTAGGCGCAGGTTCCGGGTTGGAAACAGGTGCAGGATTAGAGCTGGATTGCTGTGGAGCCGGTTCATCATCTACTTTAAGCACCTGCCCGGGATAAATTATCGTATCATCGATATTGTTAAGCTTTAGAAGCTTGTCCATAGAGATTTTGTTTTGACTGGCAATGGACCAGAGCGAATCACCTTTTTTTACTATGTAAGTGGCGGCCTCCGAGATGCCTGGAAAAAACGTGACGCAGATTAGCACAACGCCTAGAGCCAAAGCCATTAACAGTTTTTTTCTGGTAGAATACACTGATCGATCACCTCCCCGCTATTAAAATTTAAGGTACAAAGATGTAGTTTGACATTGAACAGCAAATTCCTGCCTAGTTAATTCATTTTTCGGGGAAAATAATCAATTATGGGATCGTTGCCCTTGTAATTTTCTAAAGATACAGCCTTAACTATAGCGGATTTTACTATTTTAATAACTTACAAAGCCTGTTATAATATTATATAGTGCATGTACTGTAAATGCGGCAGATGGCATAGAAGGCCTGGAGATATAGAGGTGTATAATGACAAAAAGGGCTTATTTTACATTTCCATCGACTCACCATGCTATCCGGGCGGAGAAAATTATTTCGAATGAGGCCCTAAAATTTAAAATGGTTCCTGTTCCCCGGAGCATCAGCTCCAATTGCGGTGTGGCGCTTTGCTGCCTTCCCGCAGATGCTCCGGCAATAAAGGGCCTTTTGGAGGAAAATTCTGTTGTCATCGGGGGAATCTTTGAACTGTAAAATAAGGTTGCGCGGGTTGGATTTCCTTTTTTTAAAAGGAGAAGTTAAGCGGGAACAGATCTTAAGGATGGCGCTGTCTTTTTAGTTCTTTTATTTCGTCTTTCAGGGCTTGGATCTGTTCTAAAAGATCCAGTATGATCCCCGTTCCAGCAAGATTTATATCCAACATGCGATGCAGACGGACGGCCTGAAAGATGCGTCGGACCTGATCGACGCGAATCATGTTTTCACGGATTTCTATTACGCCCAGTTCGTCCATCTCCTCGATCATATCATAGGACAATCCTACCGATTCGATCTCTACCCAAGCATAATCTTCACATTGTTCGGGTTCAAAACAGTAGAGCTGCAGGTGAGTTTTTTTCATAGCGCATCAACCCTTAGCGTGTAATTTGGCGAGCTTTCGGTAAAGCTCTTTTTCCTCAGTGCCCACTTTTGCAGGCAGGTCGATAACCGCCGTGTAGATAATATCTCCGCGCCCCCCGCCTTTTTTTGCAAGCCCCTTCTGGCGCAGGCGGAGCTTCTTGCCTCGGTTGGTCTGCGGGGGAACAGTGAGGCGGACGGTCCCGCCTAGGAGGGGGGCTTCTATTTTGTCGCCCAGCACGGCCTGCCAGGGGGAAAGTGTCAGCTCTGCCTCCAGATCATCGCCTTGCAGGGTAAACACAGGGTGCGGGGCCAGCTTTATCCTAAGGTAGAGGTCGCCCGGCGTACCGCCACCGGCTGCAGAACCTCCCTGCCCTTTGAGGCGCAGCTTGCTGCCTGGGCGAGCATCGGGCGGCACCCTCACTTTAATGGTTTTTACTGCGGGGATCTGTCCGCTGCCGGCACACTGTGCGCAAAAGCTGTCACCAACGATTCCGGCTCCCCCGCAGGTGGGGCAAAAATCCTGTGCAGTCAGCCGGATAGTTTTTTCGCTGTTCCGGAATATCTCCTCCAGGGTTACCTCCAGCTCGGCTTCTGCGTCCATCCCCCGGCGCGGTTGCCACTGTGTCCCGGCCCCGGGCCCGCCTTCGGCCCAGCCGCCGGCATCATAGAACGAATCCCGGGCCTGTTTTTCCCGCCCCAAGCCTTCAAAAATTGCCGAAAAGAAATCGCTGAAACCGGCTCCAGCAGTCCCTCCACCGGAAGTGTAGAACCGGAACCCGCTTCTATCAGCGCCGGCGCCATGTTGCTGCCCGTATTGCCGCATGAAATCCTGATAATCAAATTGTTCCCCATGTTCCCAGTTGGCTCCCAAGCGATCATATTTCTCTCTTTTCTCCGGATCATTCAGGACGGCATAGGCCTCGTTGATTTTTTTGATCTCTTTCTCTGCTTTTTCTTTATCCTCATCCGCATGAAGATCGGGGTGGTGTTTCCGGGCCAGCCTCCGGTATGCTTTTTTTATATCTTCCTGAGAAGAATCCCGCGACACGCCCAGGATCTCATAATAATCCTGAAACTCAATTGCCATCTATTATGCTCACCGCTTTCAAAACAACTGCTCTTATATTGTATCTCATATTCTATAAAATAGGGCAAATTCCTTTGCGGAATTGCTATTGCCCGGTTTTTTTTCTATACAGCGGGTCTACGGCGGGGTTTTTGTCACCAAATGCCTCCATAATTTCATCGATTATTTTTCTTCTGTCCAAACCTTCCTGCTCTCTTTTTTTGATCAATTTGTATGCCCCAAAAACAGGTGAGGGACCGATCTCGGAAGAAAAATGGCCGATGCCCTGATTCCAGGCAAAGAGCGTAAACAGCTCGTCCAACTCTGCAACCGTAACGCCCAAAGAATAAGCCTTGATCAGTTCCCGCGTAGCCTGCCTAAACCGCGAGGCGCCCATAGCGTTGCTCATGGAGAGAAGCAGTTTGGTTTTCAGATCTATGGCCGCATCTTCTTTTTCCCACATTAGCTCCCAAAAATCGACAACCGTGCCTGCAAGCAGATCATCAATAACCTTGTAGTTCAAAATTGCAGTCGGTTTAAACGGCAGATCCGCCCCGCTTTCATAGGTGATCTTTTTCATCTCAGTGCGGTAAAAATAGGCCCTGTATTCATGATCCGACACTTTTTCAGTAGAATGTTCAAAACCCAGATCTTTTAAAGCCGAATACAAAGGCTTGGGTTCAAAACTTTGTACGACGCATATCCCGTTATTTAAGTCCACCTGTTGTGCCTTGCGTAAGATCATGGGTAGAAAACTGCTGGTAAATTTCCTGACATCGATTACAGTAAAAGCCGGTTTTTTATTTTCCCAATCAATTGTCATCTGGTTTGCCTCCTTAAAAACATATCTTCTACAAAATTTTTTAGCTTCCTCTCTCCAAGCCCTATTCATTTTAATACCGGTGCAGGGTCCGGTCCCTGTTTCTTTAATATTGTACAGAATTACTATATAATATGAAATATGGGGGTTAAAGGCAGTGCGGCTGTAGAGGGTGAAAAGATCATAACCATAGCCAGGGCCGGCATATAGCAAGGAGGAATTTAATGATTATTAATGAAAACGAGGGTACAATATTTTACTCAAATAAACCTACGAATCCAAATAAAATTACTCCTAAAACACCCCTAGATGATTTAAATTTAAATTGGAGCGAGAAGGATCTTCCCGAAAAAAAACGTACAAAACACGTTCATAGATTACACCCCTACTTGGGTAAATTTATTCCCCAGCTCGTTGAAGTGTTCCTAAGGAAGTACTTCAAAACCGGGCAGACAGTTCTTGATCCTTTCTGCGGCTCCGGGACAACTTTGGTTCAAGCAAATGAACTCGGAATTAATTCTGTTGGGTATGATGTATCTGCTTTTAATGTTCTACTTTGTAAAACAAAAACTGACGCATATAATCTTCATCAGGTGCGCAAAGAGGTTTTGGATGTTCTAGAGAAAGTAAGCGTTATAACCTCAGACAGCGAAGGGCAGCAAAGCCTTCTAGAACCAAAAAGCGGCGATCTGCCAATATTTGAAACAGATAACGAGTATCTAAAAAAATGGTTTGCACCAAGATCTCTACAGGAACTGCTTGCTTATCGCTATTTTATAGAAAAAGGAAAATACAGGTATAAGGATCTGCTAAAAATTATACTTTCCCGTTCAGCTCGTTCTGCACGGTTGACGACACATTTTGATCTAGATTTTCCTAAAAAGCCACAGACGGAACCTTACTGGTGTTACAAACATAGTAAGATCTGCCGCCCGGTTGAAAGTGCGTTTAAATTCTTAAAAAGATATAGTATTGATACCCTTAGAAGAATTAAAGAGTTCGCAGCAGTTCGAACAGATGCCAAAGTAGAGGTCTACCATGGCGATTGCAGAAAGGTAGATTTTCCTTCTGTGGATGGGGTGATAACCAGCCCGCCCTACGTTGGGCTGATTGATTACCATGAGCAACATGCTTATGGATACCATTTATTGGGGCTTGAAGATAACAGAGAAAAAGAAATTGGCCCGGCATCTAAGGGGACAAGCCAGAGGGCGCAACGTGAATATCAAAAAGATATTATAGGGGTTTTTAAACGCGCAATTATTTCTCTTCCCAGCGGGGGTCGTTTGATTGTAGTTGCCGGGGATAGAAACAATTTGTACGACGAGATAGCCGATTTAATTGGTGCTGAGGTTGAAGCAGTTATTCAAAGACATGTTAACCGACGGACAGGAAGGCGTTCCGGTAGGTTTTTTGAATCAGTTTTTATTTGGAGAAAAAAGCAAATATGTGCTTGATACATTAGCATTTGGGTTTTAATTTTATGCCTTAGAGATGTGAAAAATTGGCCGCAAGTAGCCAACGGGGTCTATTCCAGGAACCTTGCCCTTAAAATATTCGAACGTTTCTTTGCCGAAGGCGTGGGCAGGGAACGTCTATCATGATATGTGTTGCGGGGAAATTTTCTTTGATATAGAATGCTTTAACGTTAATTGCCCTCACCGAGGATGACATCATCTCCTTCGCGGAGGCGCAGTTTTTCTCTTTCTGCTTCCTCCTGGAGCTCTTCGGCCGCTGTCTTTTTGCCGCCCACCCAGCGATCCATGACCAGGCAGGCCGTCAGGTCGCCGGTTACGTTGATGACCGTGCGGCTCATGTCGAGGATGCGGTCGACACCGATGATCAGAGCAATGCCCGACGAAGGGATGCCCACGCTGTTTAAGACCATGGCCAGGATTACGATGCCCACGCCGGGCGTAGCCGGCGAGCCGATGGAGGCCCCCACGGTGGTGACTACGATCAGCAGCAGCGCCGGAAACCCGAGTTCTACCTTGAAGACCTGGGCCAGAAAGACCGTGGCCGCGGCCTGGTAGAGCGCTGTACCATCCATGTTGATAGTTGCCCCCAGAGGAATCAGAAACTGCGAAATTGAGGGGCGGACCGCCAGTTTATGTTCGGCAGTCTGCATGGAAAGGGGCATCACCGCCGCCGAACTGGAAGTGGAGAAGGCCAGCAGTTGTACCTCGCGGATCGCGCTTAAAAACTGTGCCGGGCCAAGACGCGCCACAAAAGCAACGATCAGCAGGTAGATGCAGAGCATCAGGAGCAAACCAAAGAGCACTGTGCCCACGTAGACAGCCATGCCCATTAGCACATCCAACCCGACCTTGATCGTGATCTGTGCCAGCAGGCCAAATACTGCCAGCGGTGCCAGGCACATGGCCCAGCGCACCACAGTCATGCAGACCTCCTGCAGCGAACCCATGAGGCTGATGATTGGTTGGGCCTGCCTGGGTGGTATCGCGACCAGGGCGAGGCCGATAATGATGGCGAAAAGCACTACCTGCAGCATCTCCCGCTTCACCATCGAACCCAGCGGATTTTCCGGGATGAGGCTGACGAATATCTCAGGCAGGCTGCCTATGCCGGCGCCGGCGTCGCAGTCCGTTGCCTCGTAGGCGCCCGCTGTCTCGCTGGTGCCTACCATCCCGTTTTCAATGTTGTTACTGTCTGCATCTGCATCCGGTGCCGGCTCGTCCGAGGCGATGCCTACGGCCGATGTCAGTTTGGCATCGATGTAGTGGCCCGGCCCGATGATGCTGCTTACGCCCAGGCCAACTATAACGGCTAAAATTGTAGTAGCTAAAAAATAGAAAGCAATCCTGATTCCGACTTTTTTGAGCTGGTCTAGATCCTCGCTGGAGGCCAGTCCACGGATAATGGAGGCGAAAATCAACGGGATTACGATCATCTGGATCAATCCCAGAAAAATATTGCCGGGTATAGCCAACCAGCTACCCACAACCTCGGCGGCCTCCCTTTCCAACAGAGCGGCCTGCGGCGTTAAAAGCATGCCAACGGCCAGGCCCAGAACCATGGCTACCAGTATCTTTAGCCAGAGGCGGCCCTTGATCATGCCCTGCAGGTGCTTTACAAGATTGGTTAAAGGTTTGGGATGAATTAACCCGAAATATTGTTTCATTTTCTTTTCTGCGCCCCCTGTGTCTTTTTGCACTGAGATTATTTTACCGCACTTTGCGGCCTGCGGCAAACTGGGATATAGTTTCCACAGGGGTTGCTAAATCATCTGATTCGAAAGGAGTGGTTTTCTGTGTGCAGCGGGGATCTGGTTGTGCCGGGCATACTGGTAGGGCAGGTTAGCGATCGGACGGCATTGACCGGTTGTACGGTAGTTATCTGCCCGGAAGGGGCTGTAGCCGGCGTTGATGTGCGAGGAAGCGCCCCGGGAACCAGGGAGACTGATGCCCTGCATCCGCTTAATTTAGTGGATAGAGCCCATGCCGTCGTGCTGGCCGGTGGCAGTGCCTTCGGTTTAAGCGCCGCCTGCGGAGTGATGGGATATCTGGAAGAACAGGGCGTCGGTTTTGACGTGGGCGTTACCAGGGTGCCCATCGTGGCTGCGGCGGTGCTCTTTGATCTGGATATTGGAGATTGCCGCATACGGCCCGATGCCTCCATGGGATACCGGGCGGCAGCGGCAGCTACGGCGGGCCCGGTGGAAGAAGGCAATGTTGGTGCCGGCACCGGCGCTACCGTGGGCAAGGTTTTAGGCCCTAAAAGAGCGATGAAAAGCGGCCTCGGTGCGGCCGGCATACGGGTTGAAAACCTAATCGTAGATGCGCTGGTGGCGGTAAACGCCCTCGGCGACGTGGTAGACCCCGCCACCGGAAAAATTGTTGCCGGCGCTCTGGCCGAAGACGGTGCTTTTCTGGATACAGAAAAATATCTGCGGGAACAGCCTTTTAACCCCACCGGCATAACGGGTAACACTACCATCGGCGTGGTGACTACCAACGCCGGGCTGACCAAGGCCCAGGCCACCAAGGTGGCCCAGATGGCACATGATGGCCTGGCCCGCACTATCCGCCCTGTACATACCATGTTGGATGGGGATACGGTTTTCTGTCTGGCAAGCGGGCGGGAGGCGGCCGATCCCAACCAAGTGGGGAATTTGGCCGTCCAAGCAATGTCTTATGCCGTCATGCGTGCGGTTCGTGCGGCCAAGGGGGCCGGGGGCTTGCCGGCGGCAGGTGACAGGTGGTGCTAACAAGGTGCCCAAACGGCTGCAAACGGCGCCCAAACGGCCTGCGGCATCCCTTGGATTAGATATTATTCTATCTTACATTCGATGAGCGAGGGCGAAAAGATCGCCACCATTAAAAGCTG
>JAAZMI010000150.1 GCA_012798895.1 Bacillota bacterium | reverse complement strand
TTGCGGGGCGTCTCCGAGATAGCTTCTTCGGGACAGAAGTAAGCACAACTGCCGCAACCATGACAAAGTTCATGAAAAGTCATCACATGGTCTTTTAAAACTACCAGAGCGTTAAAAGCACACACTTCTGCACACCGGCCACAAAAACTGCATTTTTCTTCATCTATTTCCGGGACCGGAATATCAATTGTTTCCTTAAAATCCAGAGACGGCTTAAGGAAAATATGTGCATTGGGTTCTTCTACATCACAATCTAAAAACTGAAGTTTATCTTGATCTTGTACCAAAGCAAGGTTGACAGCTACCGTAGTTTTTCCTGTACCGCCTTTACCGCTGGCTACTGCAATAATCATCCTAATCTCTCCAGTATAAAGCTTCGTTTCAACAAAGCTTGTCTTGACCTACCTAACACAAAAGGTAAACTTGAACCCTTGAATTTCCTTTGAATTTCGGTTCCACCTGTTTTTTCTAGCAATTACGATGTCCGTCACCATGGCCCTCGCCCCGTTCGCAAAGACTTTCCCCGCCGACGAGGGTACCGGCAAGATAACTGGCAATAACTTCTGCTACCGGCCCGGTAACACCAAAGATGACATCGATTCCCTGCTCGTTAAAAAGATTTTGGGCACGGGCCCCCATCCCACCGCTAATAATACATTTTACTCCTTTTTCCGCCAGAAAAGGGGGTAAAAATCCCGGTTGATGGCCGGGGCTGGCGATCACCGTTAGGTTTTCAGCTCCACCGTCGGTGATATCCACCAGGGTATACGCTTGACAGCGCCCAAAATGCTGGGCAACATCTGTTCCATCAGTAGCTATAGCAATTCTTTTCCCGGAAAGCGGTGGTTCCGGTTGCTGTTGTGGTTGTTGAGTTTCCGGGGAGGAGTCAACTCTTGTAATTCCTGCATGGGAATCGACAGTAGCCCCCGTAATGGGCGTACCCAGTCCCCCCTCATATTGTTTAATCGCTTCTTCCAGGGTAACTTCCGGCATTGAAAAAACCTTAAGCCCGGCAGAGGTAAGGATGCTGGAAGCATTGGGGCCCAGATTTCCTGTCAGTAGAACATCCGCCTTCTGCTCGAGCAAAAACTGTGCTGCTCTGACCCCCGCGCCGCTTCCTTCCATAACCCCGGGGTTGGGCAGATAATTCCATTCCTTTGTTTCGCTATTATAAATTGCGAAGAAAGCACACCGTCCAAAACGGGGATCGAGCAGAGAACTATTTTCCTTCCCACTGGCACTGATCGCTATTTTCATTTTATTAAAGACCTCCTGTTTCCGTTTTCAATCGGGGGGATTGCAGCAACTTTTGAAACAGATCGCTGCTGTAATCCTCCACACTGCCGCTATCGCAGCATTCTGCCAGGCTTCGATCCAGAGGAAGACCGGCCAGAAAAGGAATTCCTGTCAAAGTAGCCACCTTTTCTCCCTGAACAGGACCGAATATCTCCACCTTTTCCTGACAGTTTGGGCAGACAAAATGGCTCATATTTTCCACCAGGCCCAAAACAGGTATATTCATCTGGCCCGCCATATTTAAAGCCTTTTTAACCACCATTACTGCCAGATCCTGGGGCGAACTAACCACTACAATGCCATCCAGAGGAATGATCTGCATTACAGTCAATGGGGCATCGGCCGTGCCGGGCGGGAGATCGATAAAAAGATAATCCAACGCCCCCCAGTTCACCTCTTCCCAGAATTGGGTTATCACCTTGCCGATGATCGGCCCGCGCCAGATAACGGCATCGTCCTCTTTTGATAGCAATAGGTTCAAAGACATAATTTTTATGCCCGTTTCACTTATCGCCGGAGGAATGCCCTGATCTTCGCTTAAATTTTTCAAACCAAACATCCGGGGTATGCTGGGGCCGGTAATATCTGCATCCAGGACTCCGGTTTGAAAACCAGCTTTGCGCGCGCCGACCGCCAAAAGAGCGGTAACCGAGGATTTACCCACGCCCCCTTTGCCACTCATTACGGCAATAACATGTTTAATATCCGGGCGTTGTATTTTTTGTATACCCGCCCCCCCTTTAGCCTGGGCAGGCGCTTTTTTTGAGCTCAATATTCTACACTTCCTTTCCTGAACAAATGATTTTTCGGGTTTTCGCATACTATATCGGGATATGTGTTCTACTTAATTATTCCGTTTTCTTGTGCTTTTCTTCCCGCATACGGCTTTTGTAATTTTGAATAGCTTGATGCAACGCCCCGGATCCAAGGTTGGAACAATGCACTTTGGGATCGGGCAATCCGCCCAAAGCCTTAACCACATCCAGATCTGTGATTTTTAAAGCTTCATCGATGTCCTTCCCTTTGGCCAGTTCCGTTAGTATGCTACTGGTAGCAATCGCTGCCGGGCAACCAAAAATTTCAAATTTGATGTCGGAGATGCAATTGTTTTCCACGTTAATATAGATGCGCAGAAAGTCCCCGCACGAGGGATCGCCCACGACCCCCGTTCCATCCGGATCGGGTATATACCCGGCATTTCTGGGGTTTATAAAATGATCGATAACCATGTCAGAATACGACATAAAAAGCCCTCCTCCGGCTAGTACGATCTATACATGGGAAAAATCCCTTACGCCCTCTTACCATATTTTCGTACTTACAAGTCATCATTTTTAATATATTAACACATGCATCCCGGAAATACTATATCCGTTTTTTGAAAATATTTCAATGTTTTTGTTGAAGTTAAGCATAAAATATTCAGTTGATCTACCTAAAAAGCCTCAGCATCTTATGCTATACTATATAAACTGTACCCGTATGCGGCAACAAACCGAAAGCATTATTGTTGTTACCGGTGTTGCTGCTATAATTGTTTTTGTCATTACTGTTATTGCTTAGCCCTTACAACCGCAGTTTTTTTGGGTTTGCTTTTTAGGTTTGCCTCCGGCTTATCCTTCTTTTTCCTTAGAATCGACACTGTCGATCTGTTTTTGAATGGCATCGAGCTGGTTCTGCAGGTATTCTGCCGTACTCTTTAGGTATTCATCCTCGCTAAGACTATAATCAGCCGCGTCCCCGGCTACTGGATATCCGCTTGCCGGCGGGTATCCATGCCCGGCCCAGGCCGCTGGATCATACCCGTGCATGGTCACCGGATACCCGTACATTGAGGCAGCCATAGCTCTCCTGGAAGGCAAAGCCGGGTTAAACCTGCAGAAGGGGTAAGGATTACCTCTTCCCCAACCTGCTCCGAAGCCGAAGCCCCTGCCGAATCCCCGACCTCCTCCGAATCCAAAGCCCGCCCCAAAGCCGGCTCTCCTGCCGAAGCCAAAGCCTCCCATCATCCATCTCCACATAATTTTCACCTCTTTCCTTTTTCTCATTATTATTTTACACCCGGATTCTTTCCGAGATGCATGTATTGTTCTTCTTAAAAACAGCGCTTACATTTAGTTTCTCCTAAGAAAAATAATAATCACTACCTTCCTTGGCTAACGGCAATTCGGCTTCCGCCGCGCTTTCCCGCCGGTCGGAAGTACCGCCCCCTACAATTGCAATCAGTATGCCCAATCCCACCAGTGCCAAAGCTAGGTGAACCGGCGATAAAACCGTCTCCAAGAGCAAATTCAACATCGTTCCGGCGGATAAAGATGTAATAATCATAATTGCAGCAGAAACAGCCATCCCCTTAACCCCCAATTCCTTGCTTAAAATGGCAAAGGTGGCTGCACAAGGAAAATATGTTACGAGAATAATGGCACCGACGACAAACTGGCGGGCCGAAAGTCCCAGGGGCAGCAGCATGGCCACAGCAACATCCTTACGTAAAAATCCTACGAAAAGGGTGGAGATCGCCTCCCGTGGCAGACCTAATAGCCCCTGAATAACCGGTGCAAATAGATTGGCCAGAAAATCAGTAACCCCCAGGATATATAATAGATTGATCAATACGATCCCCCCAAAAATAAAGGGCAGCGCTTCAACCAGAAAATGGCTTAACCGCATCCCCAATTTTTGCCGCTGGCTTTTAAAGTGAGGCCAGCGGTAAGGAGGTATCTCCATGATCATTGAAGGGGTATATCCAGGCAGAAAGCGATCCAGAATTAGGCCGAGGACGATCCAGATAAAAAAGAGGGTGGCAAAGATCACGCCGAGATAGACCCCACCGTAACGCCCGACCAACCCGGTTACCATGGACATCTGAGCTGCACAGGGGACAGTGATGGACAAAAGCGTGCAGGCCAGAAATCTTTCCCGCCGGCTCTCGAGGTTGCGGGCCGCCATCACAGCCGGAACGTTGCACCCCAATCCCAAAATCATTGGAATAACAGCAAACCCGTGCAACCCCAGGCGATGCATGATCCGATCCATAATCACCGCCAGGCGGGGCAGATATCCACAATCCTCTAAAAACCCAAGGACCAGATAAAACATGACTAAAAACGGTAATACTACCCCGAAAATGGCAAAAACACCGGTTGTAAGCACGCCCATCGATTCTTCCAGGTGGATCTCCCCCTGCACAAGTGTGCCGATGAGAAGATCGTGCCAAAAACCCTCCTGCCCCATCCATAAACTAAGGGATTCAACTAAAGGGAGATAGAACGGTTCGAAGATGACATGTTCCAACAACTCGTGCAAAAATTCTCCCAAACCAATAATTATCTTAAATGAAAGAAAGAGAATGAACGCCGCCAGGGGGATCCCCGTATGGGGTTTCAGGCTGGCCAGCTCTAATGTTTCCAACCAGGTGCGATGGCGGTGGGTAATCTGTTGAACCTCTCCGACAATGCTGCCCACCCAGGCCCAACGCTCATCCGGGGATGAAAATTTACCGTCGCTGCCACGGGCGGCACGGGGTTTGTCGCCTACCCGTACGACATGGCCCTCCCAGGCCAGACGCCCGTTTGAAGGTAGAGATTCGTCGCCGCCGCGGGCAGAACCTGAAAGAGCATTCACCAGCTCTTTTAACCCTTCCCCGCTGAGCGCAACCGTAGGAATAACAGGTATACCCAATAGATACTGCAGACGGGAATAATTCAAATCGATACCTTTTTGCGCTGCTTCATCAACCATGTTCAGAACTACGATCATCGGCACATTCTTATCCAGAAGTTGGCTGGTTAGATATAGGTTTCGTTCGAGGTTGGTAGCATCGATTACATTTACAATAATATCGGCCGCATCCACTAAATTGGCGGCGACCTCTTCCGCCCGGCAGGTCGGCTCCAAACTGTATGTTCCCGGGGCATCGATCAGGGCGAATGTTTCCTGATCAATTTTAAGCCGCCCGGAGATGTATTCAACCGTAGTGCCCGGGTAATTGGAGATAACAACCCTCGTCCCGGTAAGCTGCGAAAAAATTACGCTTTTCCCTACATTAGGGTTACCAACCAACACTATTTTCTTTGACATAGGCGCAAATCACCACTTTCCCCTAAACCAAACTGTTATTTTATTTCCATAAATATCCGGCAGGCACGCCCATAACCCAGAGCAATGCGGGAACGGTTGATCTCTACTACCACTGGCCCTTTTTGAAAAACAGTATTCAACTTCGTTATCTTTTTACCGGGGTGGAGTCCCAAGGCCTGCAATCTCGCTACCATACCTTGTCCACCATTAATTGTTCGAACTATGCCCGTCTGTCCGGCTTTCATTTCGGCCAATGAAACTAATTTCAAGGCAAACACCCCGTTTCCTTCCCCCCTTGAATGTCGGGTGCTCCAGGGACATCTCCATTTTAAGAGGGGAATAATGAGTTTATTTTACAAACTTGACAGGCCATCCTTCTCATACTTGTTCCTCTTCATGTTCCTCATATTCACCTTCGTTTTCAAAGCTATTGAAACCGTTAGGACAATAACCGCTTTCAATTAAAAAATCGACGAGGCGCTCCGTAGTTTCGCTGCTTACAGCATGTTCCATCAAGCAGGCATCTTTTTCCGCCGCCTGCTGTTCGATGCCCAAAACCTCGATAAGAAAACTACGCAGCACTACATGACGGTGTTTAACCACTAGGGCATATTTTCGCCCTATGCTCGTTAATTCTACGGGACCATAGGGAGCCTGGCAGATAAAACCCTGCTCCCGCAACTGAGCCAAGGCCTGAGAAACGCTGGCCTTGGATAGGCTTAGCCGCCTGGCGATATCGGTTACGCGCACCGTCTTCTTTTGGCGAGATAAGATTAATATCACTTCCAGGTAATCTTGCATTGCTGCACTCACCGGCAATGGGGTCACTACTATCAACTCCATATAAGTTAGGCTTGCCTAACTTATACCATAACGCGATCCTCTTGTCAATTGCTTTTTAAAAATAATCGCTCAAAAAACTTTGGAACAACCCGGCACAAAAAAAGCGATTAAATTCCATCTAAGATATACTACCTGCAATCTGTACCCGTATAATTTGACAAAGCAGTGGTAGAATAATAAAGCATTAACCAGATAATATCGTAAATAACATCTAAAAGGAGGGTTCTAGTGGTGCAATTGAACAAACAGGAGCTTCAAAACCTAAGGCATCTGATAGGCTCTCACGAAACCGCTGCCAATAAGTTGGAGGCCTACTCCCAACAGTGTACTGATCCACAATTAAAACAAATGTTTGAACAATCCGCTCAATCAGCCAAAAGTACCAAACAGAAACTAATGTCATTTCTTCATTAGGGGGTGAACAATATGCAAGAAAAAGATATGGTCAATGACGTTCTTTCAATGATTAACAGCAGCTTAACAGGTTATGCCAATGTCATCGCCCAGTGCTCCGATCAGGGTCTGCGGCAAACCATACAGCAGATCAGAAATGCTGACGAACAATTTCAATACCAGCTCTTCAAAGCTGCCGAACAAAAGGGGTACTACCAGCCGGCAGATCCAGCAACACCACAAGAAATTCAGGAGATTAAATCAATTTTTACGAGCTAGAAAAATCCCGGCTGGAGAATGCAAAGAAACAGTTTATACCCGAATTTCTGAAAAACAATGGATGAAACAGAACAGGGTTCGTTTTTTCCCGGCAGCCAACTGCCGGGAAAAATTTAATCTGCAACCTTCGTTGCTTTAAACTATTTTGAGGCAATAGAACCAATTAATAGAATTAGGTTGGTATAAAAGCATTTTATTATGGTAAAAATATGGACGTATTTTACCGGCAACCATATCTATATAAAGGAGGGAAAACAGTGTCCAGTATCTATTGCAGTATCAG
Source organism: Bacillota bacterium (assembly GCA_012798895.1). Classification (GTDB taxonomy): domain Bacteria; phylum Bacillota; class Dethiobacteria; order DTU022; family UBA8154; genus JAAZMI01. The sequence goes on along the minus strand of JAAZMI010000150.1, from coordinate 4,712 downwards.
TAATTGTCATTACTGGAAAGAAGGCAACATGTGCGGTGCCAACCAGATTATGGTTACCGCCGATGACTGGGGCGATACAGAACCAGATAGCTTTGATGCCCTTGACCATGCTGAATTTGAACAGACGCCTGTAGAAAGCTGTATGGAAACATGTTGTAAAACTTTTGTAGAGAAGGGTTCGGGTAGAGAAAAAGACGACGGCATCATGAAAATGTAACATTCACAGTAGGGCAAAAACAGAGCAAAACAAAATTAAACTAAAACCGTGGCACCGGATTTTCCGGTCAAAAGCCACGGTTTTTAATAAATAAAGATATCCTGCAGCGGTTTTATGCAACCCCGCCTTAAACCATCCGGGCTTAAAGCAGAACAACAATCTTAGAGATTGCTTCCAATTTATTTCTACAATTAAAGGATTTCCAGCAGTTTATAGCGAAAAATGCTTACTATTATGTTCCCTTTCCCTTTGAAATTTGAAATAGGAATAGGAATAAATTAAATGATATCAGATGGGGGAAATCACAATGACCGTAAAGATGATAGATCTGCGCAGCGATACCGTAACCCGGCCCGGCCCCGAGATGCGCACCGCCATGGTGCAGGCCACAGTTGGGGATGATGTTTTCAGCGAGGATCCCACTGCCAATCTGCTTGAAGAAGAGGCCGCGGCGCTAGTAGGGAAGGAAGCCGCACTCTTCATCCCCTCCGGGATCATGGGCAACCTGATTGCAGTTCTGACCCATACCGCGAGGGGTGATGCCGTGATCCTAGATCCCGAATCTCATATCTTCTATTATGAAGCGGGAGGTCCATCGCTGGTAGGAGGCGTACAGTTATGGCCCGTAGAATATTTGCATTCCAATCCCGACTTCGCCACGGAAAAATTTAAAAAAGCAATCCGGCCCGTGGATCAACATTTTGCACCACCAACGCTCCTCTGTCTGGAAAACACCCATAATCGCAACGGGGGAACGATCTTGTCGCCGGATAAACAAAGTTTTTTCTTTCAAATTGCCCACGAAAAAGGCCTGGCTGTTCATCTGGACGGCGCCAGAATTTTTCATGCTGCCATAGCACTGAACCACCCTGTTACCGCCTTTACCCATACCTGTGATTCCATTATGTTTTGCCTTTCCAAAGGGCTGGGAGCACCGGCAGGCTCCATTCTGGCCGGCACAAAATCCTTCATTAGCCGGGCAAGGCGTTACCGCCGCCTACTGGGGGGAGGCATGCGGCAAATAGGAATCCTGGCCGCCGCCGGCCGTCTCGCCTTAAAACATATTCCCCACCTGGAAGCAGATCACCGGCTCGCTTCCAGGCTGGCTGAAGGTCTGGCCCGTTTACCACTTCTAAATGTCAGCCCCTTCCCCCCTCCAACCAATATTGTCATGTTAAATGTGAAAGATACGGGGTTAACCGCCCGGGAATTCGTCGCACGCCTCTCCGCTTTTAACGTCAGGGCCCTGGATTTTGATGAATACCGCGTCCGCCTGGTCACCCATCGGGATCTCTGCCGCGAAGATATTGACCTTGCATTGGCAGCCATCCAAGATCTCTGCCAGAAACTTTAAGCCTGCCCCGTCCCGGCACCAGCCTTATTGATAACACAGTAGATTATCCTAACCACCATATCGCGGTCATATATCCGGTATGCCCAAAGATGGACGCCAATGTTGGGCAAAACCGTGATTAAGATTTATATAGGAGAAAATATGCACCATATCTACAAAAAAACATACACTAAGGTAATGAACGCATACCCTTTGCAGTGCAGATGTTTTTTCGATGATCCCAACGAATGTTTTGCCAACCTGGTGCATCTTTCTGCCTCCAGAGTTGAGACCGAGAAGTAAGGGGTATCAGGAATTGTCAGGTTTATATGATATTTTTCTCAGTTATCATCGAGTTGACCTGCCCGCCGTAAAGATAATCGCCAAACTATTGATCAAACGAAAGCTAAAGCCTTTTCTCGATAAATGGAATCTTACCCCCGGCCAGCCCTGGTTAACAGAGATTGAAGAGGCCCTACACTCCAGCCGTGCCTTTGGAGTCTTTATCGGGCCTAAAGGAATCGGACCCGTTCAGGTTGCCGAAATGCGTGCCGCCCTACATCGGAAATTCCAGCACAAGGGCTACCCCGTCATCCCTATTTTATTGCCGGGTTCCAATCCCTCATCCCACCAACGCCTGCCCACTTTTCTTGTTCAACAGACCTGGATCGATCTTCGCTCTAATCTACGGGATCAAACAGAATTGCAGCGCTTAATAGGTTTGCTCCGGCATTACCCCGCAGATGAAAAAAACGAACACTTATCGATTCATAAAACCTCTGCTACACCGGTAGACAAAAAAAAACTGTTACGTGCCCTCGTGCTGCTTGAAATTGAGGATTTGATCTACCTGGGGGAGATAACCGGCATACGTCGTGCCGAAATCAGCAGTGATGGCATAAAAACACTGGCGGTAAGTCTGGTTAACCGCGCCGAAATACTGGGAAAATTGGAAGAATTACAAGCCAACCTGGTAACGGAATACGCTGCCATCGCCCTAAAAGTTGGCATTGGATAATGATTGATGCCGGCAGAACAGCGATCTGCTAAAAAGATCTCCGGTTTAACCCCGTCCCGGGCGATCCTAGCGGCTCTAATAGCCATCCCTGCCCACACAGCCGGTTGCCGGCCTTCTGTTTAGCCGGATCATTTAACTCTACGGGGAAACCAATCTCTGGTTAGAAGTCTCCTTCAGAAATTCTCTGCCGGTCTTCCAGATATCCCCGGCCCCCAGCGTAAGCACAAGATCTCCATTTCGGGCGTGTTCTTCTAAGAAACCGACGATCTGTTTTTTATCCTCCAAAAAATAGACATTTTCATGCCCATTTTCTCGAATTTCCCGGGCCAACCTCGGTGCTGTAATCCGGGGAAGAGGTTTTTCTCCGGCACTGTAGATACCGGTTAACAAAAGCAGATCGGCCTGTTCAAAAGCCTGCACAAAATCTTCCCATAAGAAATTCGTTCTGGAATAGCGATGGGGTTGGAAAATACAGATTATACGTCTTCCACTTTGGCGGGCAGCCTCTAATGCAACTTTTATCTCGGTGGGGTGGTGGGCATAATCGTCGACGACGAGAACGCCTTCCTTTTCACCGACGATCTCGAAGCGACGTTTGATGCCATCGAACCCCAGGAGAGCTTCTTGGATAGTTTTAAAATCAACTTTACAGAGGAGCGCTACGCTTACTGCTGCCAGGGCGTTTTGGACATTGTATCTGCCCGGCACCCTCAGCTCTATCTCCCCCAAATATTTTTCTCTGTTGTAAACTTGAAAGCTGGCTCCCAATCCCTTTAACCGCACTTTTTCGCCCCGGATATCGGCCCCTTTCTCCAGTCCATAGGAAAGCAACGAGGGAAGAAGTTTGGGCCATAGATCACGTAAGATGGGATCATCGCTACAAAGCAATACTTGCCCCCTGGCCGGGACATTGTTAATAAAACGACGGTAGGTATCTACCAACTGCGTAAAACTGCCATTATAGTGTTCAAGATGATCAGCCTCAATGTTGGTCACCACGGCCAGGCGGGGCTTATATCTTAAAAAAGAGTGATCACTTTCACAGGCTTCGGCAACAACGTAGGAACTTCTCCCCAGCCTGGCGTTGCCCTGGAAGAAAGGTACCTCCCCGCCGATTATGGCCGTAGGATCACTGCCGCTGTGGGTTAGGATACAGGAGATCATAGCTGTAGTAGTAGTCTTTCCATGTGTCCCAGCGATAGCAATGCCGTAACCGGTATTCAATATTGCTGCCAGCAATTCCGAACGGTGCCAAAGCATCAGGCCCTTCTGGCGGGCAGCCTTCATCTCAGGATTATTCGGCCTTATTGCCGTAGAATACACAGCAAGCTGTGCCTCCCCCAGTTGTTCCGGTTTATGACCCTTAAATACTTTTGCTCCTGTTTTGGCAAGCTGTTCTGTAATGCCAGAAAGCTGAAGATCGGAACCCTGCACATCAAAACCGGCCTGAAGCAAAATAAAAGCAAGAGCACTCATTCCGTATCCACCGATACCGATAAAATGCACCTTTTTTATCCCTTCCAGCAAAGACAACACCCTCTTTCCATCCCTGCTTCCTCCATATCAAAAAGTAGTAAAAACCCTCATTGATAACATATTCAAAACCACTTGCTTAGTTCCTGTAGTTTGCTACACTTTCTTCGCCCCACACTGCTTTATTATATACCTCTTCCCTGTTATTATCTTTTTATCACCGGGGTGGTAAAGGTTGTAGTGTAGTGACTTGTGAAGCGAGGAAACAAGTTCACTGCAAAACGAGAGTCGAAAATGACCCCGCTGGCAGAATGTCGGCAGCCAGCCGTGTGACCATGTTTTTAGGATTTTTTATCACTTGTTTTTAAATCCTTTCAACTTGCTATGGTGGTGAAAGGATGTAGTGTAGTAACTTGTGAAGCGAGGAAACAAGTTCACTGCAAAACGAGAGTCGAAAATGACCCCGCTGGCAGAATGTCGGCAGCCAGCCGTATGACCATGTTTTTAGGATTTTTTATCACTTGTTTTTAATCCTTTCAACTTGCTATGGTGGTGAAAGGATGTAGTGTAGTGACTTGTGAAGCGAAGCAAAGAGTTCACGGCGAAGCGTAGGCCTAAAGGCGACCCTGCCGACAGGATGTCGGCAGCCGGCCGTGTGACCATGGACGGGA
>JAAZMI010000149.1 GCA_012798895.1 Bacillota bacterium | reverse complement strand
CGGATATAACATGCTTTATGGCATTTAAAAGTTCTTTATAAGATGACTTCTTAAGCAGATACCCGTCTGCACCAGCTTCAAGGCTTGCCCGGACGTATTCCTCAATATTGTGTACGGTTAAAACCAATACTTTGCTCTCAGGAGAGATTGATTTTATCTCGCCAATAGCCTCTATGCCATTTAACTTGGGCATGGAGAGATCCATGATGATGAGATCCGGTTTAAGCTTACCGGCCAATTGGACGGCTTCAATCCCATCCCGGGCTTCGCCTACGATCTTAAAAGGGTGTTTGGCGGAAATTAGAGCCTTGATGCCTTCCCTTACGATGCTGTGATCTTCTGCTATCACGATTTTCTTTACATTGCGCATAAAGTACCCCCTCGCCTGACGATAAAAGTGTTTATTACAGAGAAATTAAAAATGTTGCTTAATTTTATTATTAACACTAATATAAACACATGTCAACAAAATTAACGGTGCCGCCTTTTGTTTTTTGGAGAAATACGGAGAATAGAAGTTGCTTTCTCTGTCTGCATTAGTTTGTTCCCCAAAAACAGGGCGTGCCTGAGGCATCCCCACCTTTTGGTAAAACACGCTAAAAATTTGCAATACTTGTTTGGGCACGCAGATACAAAAAAAATGGGCCACCTATTATATCCCTTGAGGGTGGCCCATACATGTAATGTAATAACCGTCCGCTTTATAACATCCTGCCGATTAAAGCCCCGTGTTGAATCGCCGAAAAACCGTTTGCCGCGTTTTCGTAGGCATCGCCGACTTCGTATACCGCCGGCACAATATCTTCCAGATATTTTGTGATCTCGTTTTCGGATCTGACGCCGATGGCTACTACAAATGTATCATATTTCCCGAGGCTTTTGTCTTCTCCGTTGCTCCGGGCGATTAGTTCATTGTCTTCTGTAATTTTTTTCACGGGCGATGAGGTAAAGATCTCCGCGCCTTTTTGGGAAAGTTGTTCCAAGATGTAAACCTTGCGTGCAAATTTCTCATCGCGGGCAATTTCGGGCAGCATCTCTACTATTGCCACTTTTTTACCCTGATCGAGCAGGTAGTGTGCTGTCTCTACGCCGCTGGCGCCGCCGCCGATCACGGCGACACGATCGCCGATCTCCGCTTTCCCTTGCAGCGTATCGGGAATATTGATCACGTTTTCTTTGTCAAATCCCGCGATCGGGGGCATCATGTGCACGCTTCCGGTAGCCACAACGACGATATCGGGTTTAAGTTGTTTCACATATTCGGGCGTTACTGTTTTATTTAGCTCAATTTTAACGTTGTCCATCTTCTCCAGCTCGTGTACCCGCCAGTTCACAACCGCCTTGAATTGCTCTTTACCCAGGGGAATCGCCGCCAGGTTCCACTGGCCACCAAAGGTGTTCTCCTTTTCACAGATGGTAACGTTATGACCGCGTTTAGCCGCAACAACCGCTGTCTCCATCCCGGCAATACCGCCGCCGATCACGAGGATATCCTTGGGCGCTGCGACCTTTTCAAGCCTATACTTGGCCTCCCGTCCCACTTCCGGATTCTGCAGGCAGTCTGCGAAAAAGGCTGTCAGAAGGTTGTCGATGCACCCCTGGTTGCAACCGATGCACTGCCTAATGTCTTCCGATCTCCCTTCCTCCGCTTTCAGCGGCCAATCGGGATCTGCAATCAGCGTCCTGCCGAGGGCGATCAGATCGGCTTGTCCCGCTTCTAAAATCTCCTCTGCCAGTTCTGGAGTACGTATCGATTGTACGCCGATTACCGGCACGCTGACACCCTTTTTAATCTCGGCAACCTGATCGATAATCGGCGCCGGACCCGTCTCGGCAATGGGGATCATATAGTTTAACCCCTCGACGGTGATACCCCTTCCGGTAGTGATGTGAATAGCATCTGCACCAGCTTTTTCCGCCATCTGGGCCATTATTTTTGTCTCCTCGAGCTTCAGCCCGTCCGGGATCCCTTCGCTGGCAACCATTCTAAACAATAGCGGGTAGTCCTTGCCTACGGCCTTTCGCACCGCCTCGATTACTTCGATCACATATCGCATCCTGTTTTCAAGGCTGCCCCCGTATTCGTCGCTGCGGTGGTTGAAATGCGGGGACATCATCTGTTGCAGGAGAAAACCCTGTGACCCTTGGATCTCAATCGCATCGGCACCGGCCGTTTTAGCCCTGATGGCGGCATCGACAAATTTCTGGACAATATCTTTAAGCTCCTCGACTGAAGCCTTCTTCGTCATAAACATGCTTTTTTCGAGATCAGGGTGCATATAAAACAGTTCTTCGATCAACTTCCAGACCCCGCCATCGGGGGATAGCTGTTGCCCTTTAGACATGATGGGGAAGCCCTCCAGGCCGCCGTGCATAAGCTGGACCGCCAACTTGGAGCCGGCAGCATGAACTGCATCAGCCAGTCTCTTCCACCCCGCGGTAAACGTATCATCCCAGAGCGAGTGCATAAAAGCAATCGGTTTTCCCCGTTTGTCAACCGGGGTGACGCCGGCGATGATCAATCCGGTATGGCCTTCAGCCCGGCGGACATAGTAATCGATCACCCGCTGGGTCATTAAGTCGTCGCCCTCCGTATACCCCATGCTCATGGGCGCCAAAACAGTTCTATTGCGCAACTCCATCCCATTAATAGTAATTGGTTCACAAAGTTTTTTAAACTGTCTACTCATACGATCCACCCCTTTTCCAATGCTGTAACATACTCAGTAGGTTTCTCGCCATACAAAGACATTCTAACGAGATCTGCCGCCATCACAGGCATAATTCCCGCCGCCTTATTATCATAGGCCAGCGCAGCATAACAGAATGGACAGAGAAACATCATGTGATCAGCACCGAAATTTTTAGCATCGTTGACGTTCTTTTCCCGGATTTCTTGGGAGAAACGCTGGTTTTCGGCTAAATCTTCCGAGGCGCCCCCGCCAAGCCCGGCCACAGCACCACAACAGATCTGATTCTTGCGATCATACTTGCGCTCCACCAGCTCAACGCCCAACAGATCGAACAACTCCTCAATCCATATATGGCGGTCCGGGCCGCTGGCCCTCACGGAACAGGGAAGCGATATTGCACAGCGAACTCCCAGCTTTTTGACATCCTTGTAGTTATCCTTAACGACCTCGATCAACCATTCCAGCAGGTGGATAGGTTTAAAATTGGTTTCGAGTTTCATATCTTTGGCATAGCTGAAAAATGGAGCATAACATTCATCGTGGAAAAGAATTATCTCATCGGTCGGCAACTTATTGAGTTGATCTATATACCCTTGCATGTTTTCAAAGACGGCCGTATCCTGCCGGCCGTGTATCATGCCGTTTACACAAAAATAATCGCCGCCGCCGGCGATATTTAATCCTTCAAAAAGTTTGCTGTCCCAGAACAGGTGTGGCTGGAAATACTCCATGCAACAGATGCTCATCCAGGGAGCATCCTTTTTAGTTTTCCTGACAAAGTTCCGGGCAAGGTTAAAACAGAATACCTCCAAAAGTGCCGTTGCAGAACCTTTTTTAAACTGGGAGCCCTCTTCGTCCATGCGATGAACGATGAGATCAAAAGGCCGTGCACCTTTGTAACAGTAAGTATTGCAGGCAGAACAAGTTATACACCTGTCCAAAACTTCGCTATGTTCACCCGAAATAAGAAGTTGCATCTCCTTCTTGGCACGCTCGAGATCATACCCGAGGTAGAGGCAGGATTCTAAACACTCCCCACAAAGGTCGCATCTCTCCGGATTCCACATAATCATCCTCCCTTTCGTTTAAATAAGCAGTTTGGATTCAGGAAACACCCTCTAGCCGTATTTTTCGGATATCCCACCTTTCCATTTGAAATGGGGCAAGAATTGTTTTGCCTTTCCCCGCTACAATAACTATAGACCGAAAGGAAGCATGACGAAATACAGGGAAACAGCAATCTAAGCCTGTCCACACCCTAATAGATATTGGAGATGGCCCT
>JAAZMI010000148.1 GCA_012798895.1 Bacillota bacterium | reverse complement strand
CCCTGATGCTCAAGGTCAGGCTCTCTATTTTTCCTTCGATGCGCACCAGCAGGTAGATGCTCACGGCAATGGGAAAGCCGAGATTGGCAACGATAGGGATCAGCTTCTCCAAGGGGTTCACCTCCAGTCAAAAACTTATCCGGTCAGCCTGCTAAAATTCGAGGATCGTCTCCACTTCCCGCGAAACAACTTCGGCTTTGACCTTTCCAACGATGCTGCCGCCGCTGGTCTCAAAAACATCGGAGCTGAGAATGAGATCCATGGCAAATTCGACATCTACACTGTTGAGTTCATCGTGAGGGTCGCTGACAGACATCGTCGTGTTTCTCCCTTCTTCATTGCGGAAAATCAGGCGCAGGGTTCGTTCCATCTCTATCCCTCCTTTCTTTAGCCTAATTTTTAACCTTCATCTTCTTCTTCAAGGACATATTCGCTGATGCGGCGGATCTGATCCAGTTCATGCTGTTGCAGATCGGCCAGGGCATCACCCACGTTATAGATGTCTTCATCGGAAGCCAGCGGCTTCACATTGCTATAAGTACGTGAACGGTAGATGGGATTGCCCTTGTCGTCCTGCCCCGTAATCAGGCGGAGCTGTAAGCGAGAGCTTAGCGGGTTGGCGTTTACGGCCATCATGGCACCTCCTTTCTTTTTTACTTCAGGCTTTTTTGTAGCGGCCTTGGATTCATTGTAGCGCAAAAAAGCTTTGGGGCAAACTTACGTTCGGGGGCAGGATAGTGTTTTTAAGGGTCCTAAGGACAGTCATTAGAAATCCTAAAAGCACAGATAGTGCCGCTTGAAGCTATTGTGAAAGTCCCTTGGAAACTCTTAAGCTAAAAATGATCGCCCCAAGGGAACGTTGTTTGCCCAGGAAGGCATGCATTTGCAGGCATAGAGGGTTTAAGACCTTTCCTTGAAATTGTTTACGGTTCGAAGTGACGGTTGCCGGCCTGTTAACCCTTATGATTGGCTATTATAAGGGAGGATAAAAATGTGGGCTGTGGCAAGGGCTTCTCTTTCTCTGGTGCATGGCATTTACGTGCGAACTTGTTGAGTCTTCAGGCTACATACTGCCTTGAGGGGCGCGGGACAGGGGGTGGGGTGTTAATCCTCAGGATTGGTCCGGGGGAAACTTGTCTGCAACAGTGGGCTATTCTTTTTTTACCCGCTAGGAGAGAAATATGCTAAAATAAAAGAAAGGAACGATTATACCAATAAATGATTCAAACCCCAAAAGGTGTAATTTTGGGTTTGGATTATAGATCTTCATTTGAAAGAAGGGTGAAGGATGTGTCTCTATGGGTTTGCGGCTAGTTTTAGGCCGGGCCGGCAGCGGTAAAGCTGAGTTCTGCCGGCAGGAGATCGGCGCAGAATTAAAAAAGGATCCGGCGGGGTTTCCCCTTCTCTATATTGTACCGGCGCAGGCTACTTTTCAGGCGGAGTATGCTCTGTTTGCCGCCTCCGGCCTGGGCGGGTCCATGCGTGCCCAGGTATTCAGCTTCCGCCGCCTGGCCTGGAAAGTGCTGCAGGAAGTGGGCGGTAGCAAGCATCTTTTTATCGATGATCTGGGCAAGGGCATGGTTTTGCGCAAGGTGTTGGAGAAAAACCGGCCCGGGCTAAAGGTTTTAAAACATGCCGGAGAACAGGGCGGGGTGCTGGAGAATCTCGTGGAGCTCTCCAACGAATTGAAACGGGCCGGGGTTACAGTTTCCCAACTGAGAGAAACTTTTTTAAACCGCTTGGCGGCCGGGGAAAAACTGCCCGTTTTGTTTAGGGATAAGATGAACGATCTGCTCCTTCTCCTGGCGGCTGCAGCAGAGGAGCTGGGCGACCAGTACCTCGATGCGGAGGATTACCTGGATCTGTTGGCGGAACAGGCCGCGCACTCCTCTTTTTTGAAAGGGGCGGCGATCTGGTTGGACGGTTTTCATCAATTTACCAACCAGGAACATGGGGTGCTGGCCGCCTTACTTCGTGTTTCCCGGGCAGTGACGGTAACGCTCTGCCTCGACGGGGAACACCCGCCGGGCGAGCAGCCGGACGAACTCGATCCTTTTTACCCCGTGGCGCAGGCTTACCGTAAGCTGCTGCAGACTGCTGCCGCTTGCCGTCTGCCCGTGGAGAAGATCATTCTTAAGAAGCGCAAGCACTCCCGCTTTCATGGCCGGCCGGAACTTGCCCACCTGGAACAGAATTTGTTTCATTACCCTGTTAAACCTTATGCCGGGAAAACGGCCGATTTTCTTGGTTTGGCAGCGGCTCCCAATCGCCGTTGTGAAGTGGAATCCCTCGCCCGCGAGCTCATCTGGCGCGCTCGCGATGAAGGCTGCCGCTGGCGTGATTTTGCAGTGATCTGCAGCAGCTTGGATGACTACCGGGATCTGATCGCCACGATCTTTGGTGATTACGACATTCCATTTTTCATCGATCGGCAACGTTCTGTTCTGCACCATCCCCTCGTCGAATTTGTCCGTTCGGCCCTGGAGATCGTCAACCGCAATTGGCGTTACAGCGCTGTTTTTCGCTGTTTTAAGACGGGGTTTCTTTTTCCCCCGGGCCAGGGGAAGGCGGGGCGGCAAAAGTGGCGGGAGAGAACGGACCAACTGGAAAATTATGTGCTGGCTTGTGGTATACAAGGGGGGGCCTGGCGGCAGGTGGAACCCTGGCGTTTTTCGATGCGCGATACCCTGGATTCCGGGGCGGAAGAGGCGGGGGCGGATGAAGAAAAGATATTATCTGCGGAGGCCGCTTATCTGCAGCTAATTCAGGCCACGCGGCAGAAACTGAGCGGGCCGCTGTTACGCTTTGAGGAAGAATTCAAGGCGGCGGCGACGGTTAAAGGGAAGACGACGGCTTTGTACGGGTTGCTGGCGGAGAACGATGCCTGGGAACGCCTCGAACTCTGGAGCAGAGAGGCGCTGGACAGCGGGAACCCGGAGCGGGCACGTGAACACCTGCAGGTCTACAAGGGGCTCATTGCCCTCTTCGACCAGTTGGTGGAGATCATGGGAGAGGAGAAGTGCGGCACGGCCCTTTATGCGCGCCTCGTAGAAACGGGGTTGGAAAGCCTGCGCCTAAGCCTGGTGCCCCCTTCCCTGGACCAGGTTTTTGTGGGAGATCTGGAGAGAAGCAGGCCCGGCCCGGTGAGGTACGGCCACCTTCTGGGGGCTAATGACGGCCTGCTGCCGGCCCCGCCCCGGGAGGATGGCATCTTTTCGGATGAAGAACGGGAGATCGCCGGCGGGTGGGGTCTGGAGCTGGCTCCGGGGGCGCGCCGCCGCCTATTGGACGAGCAGTTTCTTATCTACATGTCTTTAACGCGGGCCGTGGATGGTTTGCGGGTCAGCTACCCTTTGGGCGACGAAGAAGGCCGCACCCTTATGCCTTCCCTGCTTGTCATGCATCTAAAAGAACTTTTTCCTTCCCTGGCGGAAGAGCTCCTGAGCATGGAACCCCCTGGTGGGGGGGCTGATGCCGGTAGCAGAGAGGCAGGTGTAGGCGGTGGGGAAGCTGGCACTATGGTTGATGCCGCCGGCGGTAAAACCGGGCTTGTCGATGGCGAGGAAGATAGCGCCGGGGTTGTGGCTGTCGATGCCGGCGGTGAAAGCGATGTTGCAGCCATTGACGGCGGTGATGATGTTGAAACTGCGGCGGCTGCCGCTGCTGAAGATTACGAGACTGCGGTTTCAGATGAAACCGGCGCGGCGGGGCAAGGCGCTGTAGCGCTGCTTGCTTATGTGGCCCATCCCCGCCGTGCTCTTTCGCACCTCGCGGTACAGCTCAGCCGTTGGAAAAGAGGCGAGGCCCTACATCCTTTCTGGTGGGATCTCTATAACTGGTATACTGCCAAAAAGACGTGGCGTGCCGAAACGGAGAAGTTGTTGGGCGGCGTTTTCTACCACAATGTAGAGCAGCCGCTGCGTGCCGAAACCAGCCGGCAGCTCTACGGGCCGCACTTGCGGGCCAGCGTTTCGCGCCTGGAGCTGTTCCGGGCCTGTCCCTTTGCGCACTTTGTGGCCTACGGCCTACGCCTACGGGAGCGCCCGGTTTATCGCCTCGAGGCGCCGGATATCGGTCGTTTTTTTCATGCAGTGCTGCGCAACTTTACTCTCTCCCTGCAGGAAAAGGGTTTAAACTGGGGAGAGCTGGAAAGGGATGAATGTTTGCAGCTGGTGGCGGCAGAAGTTGAACATCTGGTGCCCCGGCTGCAGCAGGAGATCCTGCTCAGCTCTGGGCGCTACCGCTACCTGGCCGGGAAGCTTAGGGAGACGGTGGGCGAGACGGTGCTCATCTTGGGAGAACAGGACCGGCACAGCAGCTTTAAACCCGTGGGCGTGGAACTTTTCTTCGGAAAAGGTGGGACCATTCCCGGGATGAACCTGGAACTGGATGACGGCTCCCGCGTAGAGCTGATCGGACGCATCGATCGCCTGGATCTGGCCCGCGACCGGGAGGGCCGGGCCTACCTGCGCGTGATCGATTACAAGGCGGGGCGGACCGGGTTTAGCCTGGCGGAGGTCTACCACGGGCTGGCTTTACAACTGTTTGTCTATCTGGATGTGGTTCTATTTCATGCACCACAATGGCTTAAAGTAGAGGCCCTGCCCGGCGGGCTGCTCTACTTCCGGGTGCATGCCCCTTTAATTCGTGTCCCGCACCTGCTCTCTCCGGAGGAGATAGAGATAGAAAACCGCAAGCGTTACAAAATGAAGGGGATGATCCTCGCCGATACAGAGGTGGCCCGTCTCATGGACAGCTCCCTGCAAACGGGTTACTCTGCTTTCATTCCCGTAGCGTTGACCAAAAAGGGTGGTTTTTATAAGAATTCGTCCATCTTTACAGCAGATCGTTACTCTTTGTTGCAGAGCTACCTGCGCCGGCTGATTGGGGCGACGGCAGAGGCTATCATCGGGGGTGAGGTGGCCATCCTTCCCTACAGCCTGGGGAAAAACAAGGCTTGTACATACTGCCCCTACCGGGCGATCTGCCAGTTTGATCTGTCGCTGGCGGAAAATGAATACCGCCTGCTGCGGGAAGAGAAGGCAGAGGCAATATGGTCCGGGCTGGAAAAAATACAAGGGGAAGCAGGCAGGGAGCAAGATAAGGATGGAAAATGAAGATGATGATCCTGAAAAATATGTTTGGAACAGTGGTTGGGATGGGGTACCGTCCGGAATTACTGAAAAAACCCTTTTCGCCATCCTAAAAAATGAACTGTGGCCCGTAAATGTTTTTGTAGCATAGTGATGTGAACTATCTGTTAAGGGAGGAGGCGGTAAGATGCAAAGGGATCGAGGCGAAGGCCGCCGGCCCAAGCCGGCGGGGAGCACCTGGACAGATGAACAATGGCAGGCGATTACCTACCGGGGAGGAAATGTGTTGGTGGCCGCCGGGGCCGGTTCCGGGAAGACCAGCGTCCTTGTGGAGCGGATCTTGCAGCAGATCATGGACCGGGAGAATCCGGTGGAGATCGACAGGCTGCTGGTGGTTACTTTTACCAATGCGGCTGCGGCAGAGATGAAGCTGCGCATCGGGGCTGCCCTCGAGAAAGCCCTTCAGGAAAATCCGCGCCTCTCTTTTTTGCGCCGCCAGTTGCTGTTTTTGAACAAGGCCTCGATCAGCACGGTCCATTCTTTCTGTTTGCAGGTGATCAGGCGCTATTATTATCTGCGGGATCTCGACCCTTCCTTTCGTATTTTAGAGGAGACAGAGGCCGATCTTTTGCAGCAGGAGGTGCTGGAGGAGGTGCTGGAGACCTATTATGCTAAAGAAGAGGCGGAGAGCCTCTTTTACCGCCTCGTGGATATCTACAGCAGCGACCGCGGGGACAGGGCGCTTTCAGAACTGGTGCTGCGCCTCTACAGTTTTTCCCGCAGCCACCTGCGACCCGATCTGTGGTTGCGAAAGCAGGCGGCCGCCTTTGCAGTAGAGGATGCAGAAGCGCTGGAGAAGACGCCCTGGGTCCGGGAGACGCTTCTGCATTGCCGGCGGGAGCTGGCCGGAATCCGGGGGCGCCTACAGGAGGCCCTGGCGTTGATCCAGATGCCGGGAGGTCCCGAACCTTACAGCGCCAACTTGCAGGAAGAGCTGGCTGTTTTGCAGCAGATCGAAGCCGCGGCACAGCATTCCTGGGCAGAGCTTGCTGCAGCCATGCAGGTGAAGGTTTTTGGGCGTTTAAAGGCCTGCAGTGGGGAGAAATACAACCAGTCCCTGAAAGAAAGTGTGCAGCAGAGGCGCGACGAATGTAAAAAAGAGATGCAGAGGCTTAAAGAGGCATTTTTTCAGCGTTCGCTGGAAGAGCAGGCTGCAGAGCTACAGGCGCTTGCCCCCTTGTTGCAATTTCTGGTGGAGATCGTGCAGTCTTTCGCCCGGGAATATCGCCGAGCCAAGGAAGAGAGGGGCGCCCTGGATTTTGCCGATCTGGAGCACTATGCCCTGCAGATTTTAAGCCGGCCGGAGCGGGATCGACGGGATCGATCCGATGCCGATCGATTTGATGGCGATTCCTTTGGCGGCGATCTTTTGCCTTCAGAAGCGGCCCTGAAATACCGGGAACAATTTGAGGAGGTGCTGATCGACGAGTACCAGGATATAAATCCGGTTCAAGAAGCAATTTTAAAGCTGGTCTCCCTGCCGGGTCCTGAACCGGCGGGAAACAGGTTTATGGTCGGCGATGTAAAACAGAGCATCTATCGCTTTCGCCTGGCTGCACCAGAGCTGTTTTTGGAAAAATACCATGCCTACATCGCCGGAACACAGCCGGGGAGATGCCTGATTTTAAGGCATAATTTTCGCAGCCGGCGGGAGATTCTGGCCGGGGTGAACTTTCTTTTCCGCCGCATCATGGATGAAGTGGTCGGGGAGATGGAATACGATCGAGAAGCCCGGCTGCGTTATGGCGCCACCTATTATCCTTTGGACCGCCCGGCCGGCAAATCCGGGGCAGGGGGAAAGGGGATGGAAGCGCAACCGGTTGGGCGGGCGGTCGAAGTGCTCTTCGTTACCCGCACCGCGGTGGAGACCGGGGAGGCTGCGGATGGCAAAGCCAACCAGGGGAAAAACCCCGCTTCACCGGGTGGTGGGGATTGGGAGGCCGGGGATGATGGCCGGCAGCAAACGGGCGAGGAGATACCTTTTGAGATTTCCCGGGCGGCGGCAGCGGAGGAAGAGCTGGACCGGGCCGCGCTGGAAGGGCGGCTGATGGCACGCCGCATCAAAGAGCTTTGCGGGGCGGGCGGGAGAGAACCGTTTTTTGTCTTCGACCGCGAAACGAAAGGGATGCGACCGGCTACCTACCGGGATATCGCGATCTTGCTGCGCACCGCCCAAAATTGGGCGATCCCCATCATGGAGGAGCTGCGCCGGGCCGGCATTCCCGTCTATGCCGAGCTGGGCACGGGTTATTTCGAGGCCACCGAGGTCGAAGTCATGCTTTCCCTCCTAAAGGTGATCGACAACCCTTACCAGGAGATCCCCCTTGCTGCCGTCCTGCGTTCGCCGCTGGTTGGGCTCAACGCCGAAGAGCTGGCCCAGATCCGGGCGGCCGCGCCCGGGGCCGACTACTACGAAGCCCTGAAAACATACTGCGCTGTGGAAGCAGAGCAGGGGCACGATGATCCTTCCTGTCAATCTGTCGAAAGCAACCGTGATATTTCGTCCTTGCCCGTAGAGACGGGTCGTGCTCATGACCACGGTTCCGGCCATGAGCACGACCGCGAGCATGGGCAAAACCCTGTTCGTGATCCATCTTCTCTGTTCGCACGGCTCTCTCTTTTCCGGCAGAACCTGCAGCGCTGGCGGGAGGAGGCCCGCCAGGGTTCCCTGGCCGGGCTAATCTGGCAGATTTATAGAGATACCGGGTATTATGATCTGGCCGGCGGCATGCCCGGGGGAGATCAGCGCCAGGCCAACCTGCGGGCCTTGTATGATCGTGCCCGCCAGTATGAGGCCACCTCCTTGCGGGGTCTTTTCCGCTTTCTGCGTTTTATCGAACGGCTAAGGGAGCGGGGGGGAGATCTGGGGGTGGCACGGGCGCTGGGAGAAGAGGAAGATGTTGTGCGCATCTCCACCGTACACAAGGGCAAAGGGCTGGAATTTCCCATCGTCTTTGTGGCCGGGCTTTCCAAGCAGTTTAACCGGCAGGATTTGCAGCAGGATTTTCTTTTACATAAGAGCCTCGGCTTCGGGCCCAGGTATATCGAGGCCGCGCTGCGCCTGGTCTATCCAACCTTGCCCTGGTTGGCAATCCGCAACCGGCTTAATCTGGAGTTGCTGGCCGAGGAGATGCGCATTCTCTATGTGGCCCTGACGCGCGCCAAGGAGAAGCTCTTTCTGGTGGCGACGGTTGGCGATATTGCTGCGGAAGCAGTGCGATGGGCGATGCGCTCCGCTCCCGGGGAGATGTTGCTCCCCGATTATGATCGCCGCCGGGCGCAGAGCTTTCTCGACTGGTTGGGGCCGGCCCTGTTGCAACACCCGCAAGCAGGCGCACTGAGGGCTCTGGCGGGGGTATCCGGTGGCATCTCCTATACGGCGGAGGATGAATCGGGGGAACCTTCCGACTGGAAAATAAAAATAGTGACGGCTGAAGAAGCGGCGGCGGAAGCGGAAGGTAAGGGCCGGGAAGGTGCGCTGCAGGGGCGATGGCTGGAGGAGATTGCCCGTCTGGCAGAGGTCCCCCCGGGCCGCGGGATCTGGACCGGAGCAATCGACCGGCAGCTAACCTGGCGCTATCCCTTTCAGGCTGCAGCAAACTCCTCTGCCAAGGTTTCTGTCTCCGAGCTGCAAAGGCTGTTTGCCGCCGGGATGGAGGGGGAAGATGCCCGCGAGGCGCCCTGGCTGGAGATCTCCCCGGCCGGGGGGCCGCGACCGCGTTTTCTGGGGGAGGGCAGGCTCACCGCTGCAGAGCGGGGCACGGCCTACCATACGGTGATGCAGCATCTCGAATTCAGCCCCTTCCCGGATACAGATAATGTCCGCCGGCAGTTGGAGAGCATGGTCCGGCGGGAGATTCTTACGCCGGAAGAAAAGGAGATAATCGATCCGGCAGCCATCGCCGCTTTTTTTAACACTATGCTTGGAAAAAGAATTTTGCGGGCCGGGCGCGTGGAGCGGGAGATCCCCTTCAGCCTGGCCCTGCCGGCGGCCGAAGTATACCCCGGCTGGACCGGTGGCACCCGCTTCGCCGATCGATCTTGCGATGCATCCCCCGCCCGGCCCGGCCACGATTTTTCCGCGCGGCCCGGCGATCTGCCTGTCGCCGAAAACCTGGAAGCCGGCCCGCCCGGTGCAGAATTGGTGCTCATTCAGGGCGTGATCGACTGCCTGGCCCGGGAAGAAAGCGGCCTTCTGTTGGTGGATTACAAGACGGATCGGACCACCGGCCTGACTCTGGAGATGCTCCGCGAACGCTACCGATTGCAGTTGGAATACTATGCTCACGCCCTGAAGACGATCCGGCGGGAAAAGATTACGGGGAGATACCTTTATTTCTTCCACGGCAACCTGGTTGTTGCCCTTGATGAATAGATTGATCTTGCAGAAAAGAAGCGTTGAAGCTGTTAAATCTTTTCTTACTGCACCTGTTGTGCTGCTGCCGGCCTCGATCTTGGCGGGGTTTATGTTATCTGTTCCATTTTCTTCGTTCCCGGAATAATCTATGTTATAATGATTCTACGGCATAAACTCTATCTGCAAGGCGTTCGCTGAAATCAGCATCCATTCGGCTGACAATTTTTCGCCCGGGCCAATTGAACGTCCTATTCAAAAGGCCCTAAAAATGGCGCCCTGCCATTTTTCTTCAAAATTGTGCCGTCTTCGTGGGCTGATTTTTACAGCTCCCGCCCAAGCAAATTTCGTTTTATGCAGCAGAATGTAGTTTTTGCAGTGGAATCTATAATTGATATTGGTAGAAAGTATTGAAGATTGAACCTGAGGGAGGTTTATTTTGATGCGCTATGAGGGTGCGATTTACCGTCCTCCCAGCGAGGCCGGAAGTTTGATTTTGCAGGCGACGATTGGGTGTTCACATAATCAATGCACTTTTTGTATCAGTTTTATGGATAAGAAATATCGCGAACGGGATCTTGAGGATATTTTTGAGGATATCAAAACTGCCGCCGGCTATTATCAGCCGGGGAGTATCAGGAGGGTGTTTCTGGCCGATGGCGATGCCATGGCCATGGGTACGCACAAGCTGTTGGCGATCTTGGCCAGGCTCTACGAAACCTTTCCAAATCTGGAACGCGTCAGCCTCTATGCTACGCCCCAGGATCTTTTGGATAAACAGCCCCAAGAGCTGGAAGATTTGAAAGAGGCGGGGATGGGTATCGTCTACATGGGCGTTGAGACGGGGAATGAGGAGCTTTTGGCCTGGATCCGCAAGGGAGTTACGCGGGAAGAAGTCAGCCGGGCCGGGCAGCGTGCCCGCGAGGCCGGCCTGGTTCTATCCGTCACCGTAATTAACGGCCTGGGCGGCACGGAGAAGATGGCGGCCCATGCCCGCGATACGGCTACGCTTCTTAACGAAATCGATCCTCCTTATCTGGGTTTGCTGACGCTGATGGTCTGCGAGGGAACGCCGATAGCCAGGCAGGTGCAGAGAGGCCAGTTTGCAGTGCCTTCCCCGTTGGAGATGCTGCTCGAAATCAGAATGATGCTGGAACCGCTGGAGCTGACTAATTGTGTTTTCCGTTGTAATCATGCTTCAAATTACCTTCCTTTGCGGGGAACCCTTCCCTGGGATAAAGAAGCATTGTTACAAGCTCTGGATACCGTACTTAACCAGAAAGATACCCGCAGCCTCCGGCCGGAATATTTGCGCGGACTTTAGAGATTGGACACGCACTAAACATCTCTATTCCCCATATAATTGAACAGCGACTCTTTTTGAGTCTGGAAGAAGGTGGGGCAAAGGGATGTTTGAAGTAATAGCCGCGGTGGCGCTGGTGTTAAGGGGCGTTATGCTCCTTGTTTCCTATATTGCAGGAGATTCTTTTCCCCAGCCGCTAAATTTTCAGGAAGAACAATATTACCTCGAACTTTTAAGTCAGGGCAACGGAGAGGCCCGCCAGGTTTTGATCGAACACAATTTAAGACTGGTGGCGCATATCGTCAAAAAATTTGAAAACACCGGTGATGAACGAGACGATCTCATCTCCATTGGCACGATCGGGCTCATTAAAGCAATCAATACCTTCGATCGCTCCAAAGGGGCTCGTTTAGCTACTTATGCGGCAAAATGCGTGCAAAACGAGATTTTGATGCACTTTCGGGCCAGTAAAAAGATTAAGCTGGAAGTTTCTTTAAGCGAACCGATCGGCATCGACAAAGACGGAAACGAGATCACCTTCGAAGATATTTTAGGCAGCGGCCCGGATAAAGTATTAGATGAGGTGGAGATAACCCTTTTCTATGAAAAATTGAAAAGGATCATTAAAAAATTAAAACCAAGAGAACGTACGGTTCTGGTGATGCGCTATGGCCTGGAGGGCAAGAAAAAATATACACAGCGGGAGGTTGCCGGCGAACTGGGTATCTCCCGATCCTATGTCTCCAGGATCGAAAAAAGGATCTTGAGCAAGATTTCTGAAGAATTTCAGCCGTAAAATGCTGTCGATGTCGAATGGACACTATTACCCGGAAAATTATTGCCGGGG
>JAAZMI010000147.1 GCA_012798895.1 Bacillota bacterium | reverse complement strand
GGCCATCAACTGGTTGGAGATATCGATGCAGTAACGATCATCTTCCACCATCTTGATCAGCCCTTCAATCTGCCCGCGCACCGTCTTCAGTTTTCTTAAGGTCAGCTCCCGGTCTGCTCTCATTTTTAGGATCCTCTTCTTTCTATGCCTGCTCTGAGATGGAGGTTACTTCGTAACCGGCTTCTTCCACTATTTGTTTTAATGTTTCATCGGCCACAGTTTCCGCTGATGATACCCGGGCGGAACCTTCTTCCAGATCTACCTGCACGCTGACCCCTTTTAAATCGCCTAAAACTTTCTCTACATGCGCTTTACAGCGTTTGCACATCATCCCTTTGATTTTCAAGATCTTTTCCATGTTTTTACCCCCATTTTCTTCAATATCCCCCTGTACAGAGGGTTTTTGTTTTGATCCCGGAATTAAGGAACATTCCGATGGAGAACAATCCGGAGCCGCTGCCGGAGACGCCCCCGATGCGGCCTTCGCGGTTGCCGGTGGCATCGCCCCCGGCGGTGCCGCCGGTGTTGCCCTCGAAGCTGCCCCCGGTGTGGTTACCGGTGTTGCTGCCGGGATTGCCCCGGCTGCGATCTTTTCTGGAATTTTCCCCCCGCTTTCGCCGGCAAACTTGCCGGCAGGCCTCATTTCGGTTGCCGCCGCTGAAGGCCTAAACATGCGCAGCCGCAAAGCATTGGTAACGACGAAGAAAGAGCTCAGGCTCATCGCCGCCGCGCCGATCATCGGGGTTAGCTTTAATCCAAAGGCGGGATATAGAAGGCCTGCGGCGATCGGTATCCCCAGTATATTGTAGAAAAATGCCCAGAAGAGATTCTGTTTAATATTCCTAAGCGTGGCCCTGGAAAGCTCCATCGCCCCCACGGCATCCAGAAGGTCGTTTTTGGTCAAAACAATATCTGCGGCTTCGATAGCTACATCCGTGCCTGCGCCGATGGCGATCCCGGCATCTGCTCTGGCCAGAGCCGGGGCATCGTTAATCCCGTCTCCGATCATGGCCACCTTCTGCCCCTGCTGCTGCAAAGCCCGGATCTTTTGATCCTTTTCGTGCGGCAGCGCTTCAGCGATGGCCTCATCGATTCCGAGACGGGCACGGATAGCCTCGGCTGTTTTTTGATTATCGCCCGTCAACATCACCACTTTTACGCCCATTTTCTTAAACCTTTCCACGGCTTGCCGGCTGGTGGCCTTGGGAACATCTGCAAGGGCGATCACTCCCAGCAAAGACTGTTCCCCGGCAAAATAGAGCGGGGTTTTTCCTTCTTCAGAAAAACGCTGCGACAGTTCGGCCACTGTTTCTGTGGCTACCCCTTTTTCCCGGATAAATTTTTCATTCCCGGCCGCGTAAAAAATTCCATCCAGATACCCCTCCACCCCCCGGCCGGCGACGGCCTTAAATTCGCTCACTTCCTTAAGGGGTATGTTTCTTTCCCCGGCATATTTTAAAATGGCGGTTGCCAGGTGGTGCTCCGAATTTTTCTCCAGCGCCTGCGCCACCGTCAGCAACTCCTCCTCGGAGCTTGCCGAACCCAACACGAGGTCGGTCACCCGTGGTTTCCCTTCAGTCAGTGTTCCGGTTTTATCTAAAACAACGGTCTCTACCCGGTGGAATTCTTCCAGGGCCTCCGCCGATTTAATCAGAATACCCTCCTCCGCTCCCCGGCCTGTACCGACCATGATCGCCACGGGGGTCGCCAGGCCAAGGGCGCAGGGGCAGGAGATGACCAACACCGTGATGCCCATGGATAGCGCAAATTCAAAGCCGGCCCCGGCAAGCAACCACCCTGCGGTAGTGATCACGGCAATGCCGATCACCAGCGGCACAAAAATGGCGCTGATTTTATCGGCCAGCCGGGCAACAGGTGCCTTAGTGGCATTGGCATCCTCCACCAAAGCAATTATTTTGGCCAGCGTGGTCTCCGCACCCACATGTGTTGCCCTAAACTTGAAAGCCCCGGTTTGGTTGATCGTAGCCGCACTCACTCGCTCCCCCGCTGTTTTTTCAACGGGTATACTTTCACCGGTTAACGAAGATTCGTCTACAAAAGACTGCCCTTCTGTAATCACGCCATCCACCGGCAGCAGATCGCCCGGTTTGATGATCACGATATCTCCCGTCTCCACCAGTTCAACGGGAACCAGCTCCTCTGCACCGTTTCGTTCTACTTTAGCCATCTTGGGCACCAGATCCATCAATTTTCTGATAGCCTCTGAAGTTTTCCCCTTGGAACGCGCTTCCAAATATTTCCCCACTGTGATCAGGGTCAGAATCATGGCTGATGATTCCAGATAGAGATCATGATAATAGTTTTGCACCAGGCCCCAATCGCCGATCCCTAAACCATGGCTCATGCGAAAAACAGCCACCACCCCATAGAGCAAAGCCGCGCCGGAAGCGATGGCGATCAGAGAATCCATATTGGGGTGTCCCAGCAAGAGAGTTTTAAACCCCACTGTAAAAAATTTGCGGTTGACAAAGATAACGGGCACAGCCAGCAAAAACTGGGCAAAAGCGAAGGAGACTGCGTTTTCCAGGCCGGTTAAAAAAGAGGGCAGCGGCCAGCCAAACATATGGCTCATGGAAATATACATCAGTGGGAGCATCAACAAAATGGATACTTGTAGGCGCAACCTCATTTCTTCTGTTTCCTGTAACAGCGGATTTTCAGCCGGTTCTGCCAGAGAAGCTCTTTCGGCCCCCGGTTTTGGCCTTGATGAAGCCCCGTAGCCGGCATCCGTAACGGCTTTTATTATCTCCGCGCTGGAAATTTGCCCCTCGTCGTACTCCACGCTCATGCTGTTTGTCAGCAGATTGACAGCAACAGATTCCACGCCGGGAACTTTCTTCACGCTGCGTTCCACAGCAGCCGAACACGCCGCACAGGTCATGCCGGTTACCTCAAATTTTTCCTTAATCCTTGACATATTCCTACCTCCCCTGCCATCCCCCGCCGGAGCGTATGCTTTTAAGCAAAACAGATGGCAACTACAGTTATTTTCCTTTTACCCCGCCGCTATCTTCCTGCCGCCCTACCCCACCCCTGCCGGGGTGTATAATTGTACCTCCAGCAGTAATAAGCAGCCGGCCCAACTCTATACCACCCCCACCGGGGTGTATGTGCGCCCAGTATACAACCATCCTCTTAACTTGTCAATACTTGTAGGATGTTCAATTAGGCCCGGGCGAATAATTGTTGGTCGAATGGATGCTGATTTCAGCGAATACTTTGCAAATAAAGTTTATGCAATAGAATCATTAATAGTTATCCAGTTGGCTTAAATGCTTGG
>JAAZMI010000146.1 GCA_012798895.1 Bacillota bacterium | reverse complement strand
GTGCAGTTTTCTAGATCATATTTTCCAGACCGTAAACGAGCCCCTTGAGGTTGACTATGTTTTTTATCGCCAACATGACGCCGGGCATGAAAGAACTGCGATCCAGGGAATCGTGGCGGATGGTAAGCGTTTGCCCCAATCCGCCGAAAATTACCTCCTGATGGGCAACAAGGCCGCTGAGCCTGACGCTGTGAATGTGTACCCCCTCCTGCGTAGCTCCCCTGGCCCCCGGAAGTTTAAGAAGTTCATCTTTTTCCGCGGGCTTTTTAAGGCGTTCCGAAGTGATTATTTCTGCTGTTTTAAGTGCTGTCCCCGAGGGGGCATCGATTTTCTTATCGTGATGCAATTCGATGATCTCCACTTGGGGAAAATACCGGGCTGCCTCAGCAGCAAATTTCATCATCAAAACAGCGCCCAAAGCAAAATTTGGGGCCACTATGGCGCTTAATCCCGATTTTTCCACCCATTCCGTAATGCGCGACAAGTCTACACTGGTAATCCCCGTGGTTCCCACCACCGGACGGACACCGGATTGCAAGGCGGTTTTGATATTGTCCATGACGGCCATAGGTGTTGTGAAATCCACCAGCACCATCGGTTTTATTTCCTGTAAGGCCTCTTTGGTCAGCCCGGTGATAACAATATCTAGTTTTGTCTCCCCAATGATTTTTCCGATATTTTCTCCCTGCCCCTGAAGATCAAAAACGCCAACAAGTTCCATATTTTCCTCATCCAGAACAGCCCGGCATACTTCTTGGCCCATGCGCCCATAGGCTCCACTGACAGCAACGCTGATTTTTTTCAATGTTAATCCTCCTAACTGGATACAAGGTTATCGCGATCAAAAGCAATCTTCCATATTTAAAGCGCCACAATTTTGCCCGGCTGGAATTTATAAGCCAGCACCGGCGAAACGGTTCCTTTTACAACGTATTTCACTATATTCTCCTATATGAGCCATAAGATGTCAAGAATTCCAACTTTAAAAGCAGGGTAACTTAATTGTACTAAAAAAGGGGGAAAAGGAATATGCTATTAAAGATAGGGATCAATGGTTTTGGGAGAATTGGCCGGGTTACATATCGGGCTCTTCTGGAAAAAGAAGGGGCCGAAGTCGTAGCCATAAACGACTTGACGGACAGTAAAACCATAGCCCATTTACTGCAATACGATTCGCTTTATGAAAAACTGCCTTATGAGGTTAGGGCCGGATCTCATTTTTTGGAGGTAAATGGACAGAAGATCCATACTTTTTGGGAAAAAAATCCGGAAAATATTCCCTGGGGCGAAATGGGAGTGGAGGTGGTAATCGAATCCTCCGGCGTTTTCAGAGAGCGGGAATCCGCCGGTTCCCATCTCCAAGGAGGAGCCGCGCGTGTAATCGTAACTGCTCCGATGAAGGATCCGGACTTGACGGTTGTCATGGGTGTCAACGAGGAGCGGTATCAACCGGCCAAGCACCGTATCATTTCCAGTTCCTCCTGCACGACAAATGCCCTGGCGCCAGTGATCAAGGTCCTGCAACAAAGTTTTGGCCTGCAAAAAGCGCTCATCAGCACTACACATGCCTATACCAATGACCAGCGACTGTTGGATTACCCCCACGGGGACCTGCGGCGGGCAAGGGCTGCTTTTCTATCCTTGATCCCTACCTCTACCGGGGCGGCCAGGTCTGTTGGTGAGGTTATCCCGGGGCTTGAGGGTCGTATTGACGGGTTTG
>JAAZMI010000145.1 GCA_012798895.1 Bacillota bacterium | reverse complement strand
TTTCCCGGGCGATACTTTTAGCCCGCAGCTCCTCGTCATAACAGTAGGTATCTCCGGCATCGATCTCTACGATGTCGTGAATGAGAACCATTTTTAATACACGCGTTACATCCAGGCCCCGGTGCAGAGCATGTTCTGCCAGCAGGATGCTCATCAGAGCCAGATGCCAGGAATGCTCGGCATCGTTCTCTTTTCTGGAACCGTCCGTCAGATGGGTCTGCCTGTATATTTGTTTCAGTTTGTCGATCTCTACAATAAACTTCAGCTGTTGCTTTAAACGATCTGTTATCATCGCACTACTCCTACTCTTTCTCTTCTTACCAAAACCGGCCCCGGGGAATATCCACTCCTATAAAAGGCTTGCCCCAGCCGGGCAACCAAATTGATCTTTAACCGCCCTTCCTATTTTTTCACCTTCAGCTTTTTGATGCCTTGATCCAAACCTTCCACGGTCAGCTCATACATGGGGAAGATCTCTTTGATCCGGGCGATGGTGTAAGCACCTTCCGTCCATTCCCAGTATTCGCTTAAAATGGGGTTTAACCAGATGGCATGTTCAAAATGCGCAGCGATGCGTTTCAACCAAAGTATACCCGGTTCGCTGTTGCTCATACTCCAATCGATGATGCCGTCGATCATCAAGAGTTCGCTGGGGGCCATGCTGGCATCACCGACGATGATCAACTTATAATCCGGATCGAGCTGGTTCAAAAAGGATTCTGTTTCGATGGCGTTACGCGGCCGGCAGGTGGGATCCAGATAGATATAATCGTAAACGCAGTTATGAAAGAAGAAAAAACGCAGATCCTTAAAATGGCTGGCCCTGTTCATAGCAATAAAAAGCTGGGTGCAGATATGGACAAAGGGATTCATCGAACCGCCGGAATCCATGAGTAAGATCACCTTTACCGTATTTTTGCGCGAGCGGGCCCAGGCCAGGTGCAGAAGCCCTCCCTTTTCCGCCGTGGCCTTGATCGTCTCATCCACATCCAGTTCATCTGCGGGGCCTTCCACCCTGCTGCTCAGTTGCCTTAATTTGCGCAAGGCCACCTCAAATTGCCGCACGCCGATCACTTCATCAGTCCGAAAATCGCGGAATTTGCGCTCGGCGGCCACCTTTACGGCAGATTTGTTAACCGAGCTTCCCCCGAGACGCACCCCGGCCGGATGATAGCCCGAATGGCCGAAAGGCGAAGTTCCGCCGGTGCCAATCCAACGGCCCCCGCCGTGGTGTTCTCCCTTCTGTTCCTTCAGGCGTTCCTCCAATTGGCGGCGCAGCTCATCGAGATCCCATTCTTGAAATTGCCGGCGTTCTTCCGGGGAGATGCGCAGCGGCGGCAGGGCGTTCTCCAACCATTCCAGCACCTTTTCTGTCAGCTCCGGGGATGTTTCGATCCCTTCAAAATAATGCTGGAAAGCCTGATCGTAGCGATCGTAATGTGCTTCGCTTTTTACCAGCACAGTGCGTGCCAGGCAATAGAAACCATAGAGACTGGAATGTGCCAAACCCAGGCTCAGCGCCTCCACCAACGCCATCCATTCCGTAAGCGAAACCGGTACCCCGTAACTCCTTAACAGGTAAAAAAAATCAATAAACATCTCTTTCCCCCGCTTCTAGCGCCAGAAACTGCGCATCGGAGCTTTTCTATTGGGCACCCGCCCGGACATCTGTTGGGAGGCAACTTTGAAATCCCGGTCTTTTTTGAGCAGGACACCTAAAAAAGGCAGTTCGCTTGAGATTTTCTCCGGATCAATCCCACCCACAGTCAAAGCCTGCACCCAATCCAACAGCTCGCTGGTGCTGGGTTTTTTCTGCAAGCCGTGGATACTGCGCACCCAATAGAAAGCTTTTATGGCCTCGGCCAGCAGCTTGTCTTCCAAATCAGGATAATGAACGTGCACTATCTCCTTCATCATCTTCTCATCCGGAAAGGAAATATAATGGAAAATACAACGCCTTAAAAAGGCATCGGGCAGTTCTTTCTCTGCATTGCTGGTGATCACCACGATAGGCCGATGCCGGGCGGTAATCGTCTCCCCGGTTTCCGGGATATTAAAGCTCATGACATCCAGTTCCCATAACAGATCGTTTGGAAATTCCAGATCGGCTTTATCAATTTCATCGATCAAGACCACGACCTGTTCGGGTGAGGTAAAAGCCTCGCCCAATTTGCCCAGCTTTATGTAATGGCTAATCTCCGAGACATCGTGATCGCCAAATTGGCTGTCATAAAGCCGCTGGACGGTATCATAGATATAAAGGCCGTCTTGCGCTTTGGTCGTGGATTTGATATTCCAGACGATCAGTTCTTTCTGCAAACCCTCTGCAATGCTGCGTGCCAGCATGGTTTTACCTGTTCCGGGCTCTCCTTTAATCAATAAGGGCCGGCCCAGGGCTGCAGAGATGTTGACGCTGTTCTGCAGCTCTTCCGCAGCGATATAATCCTTTGTTCCTACAAAAAGCTGACAGTTTTCCGGCAAATGAAACCCTCCTCACAAAATTTTTATTTATATAAATTGAAATTCTATGGCATCGATACCATTTTATTAATTGTGTTTAACAAAACTGACAGCGCTGCCCAAACAAAGTTCTTTGCAGTAGATACTTAAATGGTAGATGGTAGGCGACAACTTGGAAATGGTTTTCAAGGGGTTACCTGCCAAAAGCTATGGCCTGGGCGATGGCAAAGGGGACATCGTGAGACATAGATACCTCTACACCCCGAATGCCATGTTTTTCGGCCCAAACGAGAGCCGCTCCCTTTAGGGTCACTTTCGGTTTCCCCTTTTTCCCGGGCAGGATCTCCATTTCACGCCAGCCTACTTGTCCAATTCCGCAACCCAGGGCCTTGGAGACAGCCTCCTTGGCCGCAAAGAGAGCCGCCATGGAAGGAAAGGGATTCTTCTTAACCCCCAGGGATGTAATTTCCTTTTCCGTAAAGATCCTTTGGAGAAACCGTTCCGGTCGGCGACGGTAGGCTCGTGTTATGCGCTGGATGCGGATTATGTCGATCCCCGTACCTTTGATCCTTAAAGCAGTCTCCTTTTCAGTCCAGTAGTCCAAAGCAGCACCCACCCCCGGTTTCTACAAGCAGGCCCCCACCCGGCCCTAACTTTTTTGCAAGCATAGAAAAGAAAATACAAAGGTTAAACAATATCGTACCAAAAATAAGAACGTTGGGATAAAAATATAACATTTTTCCCCGTTCCTTTGATCCCAAAGCCCCTAAAACCCCAATGCTTCTTCCACTCTATCTGCAGCAGACGGCCTCTGTAACACTAACGCAGTGTGCCTCATGGCACAACAGTAGCATCAAAACCGCCCTTCCAGTGCTTATCGTTTATTCCCCGGCGGGCTCAACCGGGGGGCGGCGTCTTTTCCCGAGGTGCAAACTGAGAAAGGAGATATCCGCCGGCGTCACACCATCGATGCGGGAAGCCTGCCCCAACGTGCGCGGCCTAATCGCTTCCAGTTTTTCCCGTGCTTCGAGCGAAAGGTTTACCAGCTCTGCGTAAGCAAAATCTTCGGGAATAACCCTTGATTCCAGCCGGGCCAGTTGCTTTACGCTGTTTTCCTGCTTGGCGATGTAGCCCTCATACTTAATCTGCGTCTCCACCTCCCGTAAAATCTCTTTATCTTTAACCAACAGCCGGTACTGTTCCTCGTCGAGAAGCTCGCTTATATTCTCAATGTTTATCTCCGGTCTTTTTAGGATCTCTGCCAAACTCTGCGGCTTGTTCAGTGGAGAAGTGCCCAACTTGGAGAGAGAGACGTTCAATGCCGGCGTGGGGTTCAACCGTATATTCCATAGCTTTTTCTTTTCTTCCTCCAACAAGCGTTTTTTTTCTTGGAAAAGAACGTGCTTTTCCTTGGAGATCAAGCCGAGATGAAAACCCTTTTCCAACAGGCGCAGATCGGCGTTGTCATGCCGCAGCAGCAAGCGGTACTCACAGCGGGAGGTAAACATGCGGTAGGGCTCCATCACCCCTTTGGTCGTCAGATCGTCGATTAAAACACCGATATAGCTTTCCGCCCTCGAAAGGACGAAAGGCGGCTTATCCCGGCAAAGTAGCGCCGCATTGATCCCGGCGATAATACCCTGTGCGGCAGCTTCTTCGTAACCCGTAGTCCCGTTGATCTGGCCGGCAAAGAATAGCCCCCCGATTTTTTTGGTCTCCAAGGTTGCCTTTAACTGCGTTGGGGGGAAATAATCGTATTCGATGGCGTATGCGGGGCGGGTGATGACGGCTTTTTCCAGCCCGGGAATGGTGCGCAGAAATGCGTACTGCAGTTCTTCGGGCAGGCTTGTGTAGATCCCCTGCAGGTACATCTCCTCCGATTCTTCGCTCTCCGGTTCGATAAAAACAGGATGCCTGTTCCGATCTGTAAAGCGGACCAATTTATCTTCGATGGCGGGGCAGTAACGCGGTCCCTTGCTCTCCATGAGGCCGGAATAGAGAGCTGCATAATTGATGTTATCCAAGATCAGCTCGTGGGTATCTTCATTTGTATGTGTCAAGTAACAGGGTATCTGCTTAAATTCCTGATGCGGCGTAAAATGGGAAAAACTGCCGGCCCCCTTTTCTCCTTTAACGGGCAAAAGACCCGCAAAATTGATACTGCGCCTGTAGACGCGAGGGGGTGTGCCTGTTTTAAAGCGGTCCACCTCAAAACCAAGCGTTAAAAGGTTTTTCGCCAGCTCATTCGCGGGGCTCTGATTGCCCGGGCCACCGGGAAAATGTTTCAGCCCCACGAATATCTCCGCATGCAGGTAGACGCCCACCGCCAGAACAAGGGCGCGGCAAAAGTAGGTGCTCCCCTGCTTCGTTACCACACCTGCAACCTTTCTCCCATTACAGATTATCCCGGAGACTGCGCCTTCGCGCAGGGTAAGACGGGGTTCTTCCTGCAACAAGATTTTCATCCCCCGTTGATAGGCATTTCTATCAACTTGGGCACGCAGAGCCTGCACAGCCGGCCCCTTGCTGGTGTTCAGCCTACGCATCTGCAAAGCGTGGCGATCGGCATTGATGCCCATCACGCCGCCGAGAGCATCGATCTCTTTGATCAGGTGGCCCTTGCCCGGCCCCCCCAAAGAAGGATTGCAAGCTAACAGGGCCGGCTGATCCAGGGATGGGGTCACCAACAGGGTATCACAGCCCATCTTGGATGCTGCCAGCGCCGCTTCGCAACCCGCGTGACCGGCGCCGACCACAATAACATCATAGCTCTGTTTTTTGATCTGTCCTTTTTTGCCTCCGCCCACCAGCAGGCCTCCCCCCTAAACCCGGCTTCAGATGAAATAAAACTGCACACAGAACGTAGTTGCGAACAAGATTCGGCTAATAAATGGAATTTAAGCCACATCTAAAATTAAAAATTTGGCTAAACCTTCAGATTAGGGCTCCACCATTCGATTATAACATAGAAAAAAATGAAAACAAAATTGCAGTGAGAAGCAGAACCGGGATCTGATCTATATCACCGGAAAATGCCAAACTATATCCTGGGCAACCTTTTTCCTCCGAAAGCAGCATTAAAGCAGGTAAAATATCTACTAAAATCAGCATCTACACAACCTGCCACCCTTTTGACATACGATCGGGTTTTTAACCCTTTAGGCTCCTAATCCATAAAATAAAGCACAACCATAATTACCAAGTAGAGCCTAACCGGCATAACCAAAACTAAATGAGGGGATTCTAAAATAGTTTCTTCAAAAGAGATCGCATATTCCGGCCTCCGGGCGATCGCCGGATAAAATCTTATCAAACATGCGCAGGGATTTGGGGTTAAATTCTAAAGGAGGGGAAAAATGGGCGGCTTTTGTGGAATCTTTCAGGAACGTGGTCATGTCGATAAAAAAGTGCTTACCAAGATGCAGGAAAAAATGAGGCACCGGGGTCCAAAAGGAGGCTGGAGTTTCACCTGCGAACACCTTGGACTGGGATTTCGAGCTTTAAAGACCTCCACCACCTTCGGTTTGCCGGGCGCAGGCCGGCCCCTGGTCAACGAGGATGGAAGCTTGCTACTTGCCTTTAACGGCAGAATCTATAACCATCTATCCCTGCGCCAAGCGCTGGCAAAAAAAGGCCATAGGTTTTCCACGCGCTCTGAAGGAGAGGTTATCATACATCTTTATGAAGAAGAAGGAACAGAATGCCTGCAGCATCTACGGGGGATGTTTGCCTTCGCCCTTTGGGATAAAAAGAAGCAGCTACTTTTCGGTGCCCGGGATCGGTTTGGCCAAAAACCCTTCTACTACATGGAAGCCCCCGGCAATCTGGCCTTTGCCTCGGAGATAAAAGCCTTGGCCACGCTGCCTTTTTTCCCTGGAGAAGTTGCAGAAAACGCCTTTACCGATTATCTTACTTTCCAATATGTGCCCGAACCACGCACCATGTTTCGCAACGTCTTCTGCCTACCCCCGGCCCACTATTTTTTAAAAAGGCCCGGGCAGCCGCTAAAGATGGGTAGATACTGGCAGATCAAATTTTCACCGGAACGAAGACCCGAAGAGTATTTTCTGGAAGGAATTAGGGAGAGATTAAGGGAAACCGTGCATCTATGCCTGGCCGAAACCGCGCCCCGCGGGGCTTTTTTAAGCGGCGGCGTCGATTCGGCTATCATCGCCGCCCTCGCCGGAGAGATGGGCCCCCTTTCCACTTTTAGCGTGGGCTATAACGAGGAAAACTACAGCGAACTCCAAGAAGCCCGGGAAACGGCGGCATACTTATCAACAGATCACCATGAATACATCATTACCCCCCGGGATTTCATCAAATATCTTCCCCGGCTGGTCTGGCAGTTTGATGAACCCGTCGCCGATCCGGCCGCCATCTCATTGTATTTTGCCGCCCGGCTGGCCCGGCAGGGTGTCGCCACTGTCCTCTCCGGTGAAGGGGCAGATGAGGTCTTTGCCGGTTACGGCATCTACCGCGAACCCTCTGCCCTGGCTCCCTTGCACCGGTTGCCTCACTGCCTACAGGGCCCTCTTCTTATGTTGGAGAAAGCCTTGCCGGCGGGACTGCCGGGAAAAAATTACCTATCCCGTGCCCGGCGCCCGCTGGAGGAGCGTTTCCTCGGCAACGCCTATATTTTTTCGGCAGCAGAGGTAAGTGAGATCGCCACTTTAAAAAACAACGTCTCCCCTCACCGCGTCACCGTTCCTCTCTACCGTCAAACCAAGCACCTGGACGATGTTACCCGCATGCAGCACATCGATCTCAACACCTGGCTGCCGGGCGATATTCTGATTAAGGCCGATAAGATGAGCATGGCCAATTCTCTGGAGCTCAGCTCCCCTTATCTCGATCACCGGTTATTTGAATTCGCCGCAACTCTGCCCCTGGCCTATAAAATCCGGGGAAAGACCACAAAATGGGCGCTAAGAGAAGCCTTCAAAGATTTTTTGCCCGCTGCAGCCGCAAAACGCCCCAAAAGGGGGTTTCCCGTTCCCACCCGCGAATGGATCAAGCTGCGGGGCTTCCGGCTCCTTTTCCGGGATCTATTAGCCGGCAAGGGAGGACACTGGTTCCAAAAAGACAGAGTTAATGGGCTTCTCCAAAAACATGCGGCAGGGCACATCGATGCCAGCCGTAAACTCTGGACTATTTTGATCTTTCTTTTCTGGTATGAACTCTTTGCTCTACGCTCTTGAGATGCTGCTCCCTCCTGCCGGTATGCCGGCCGCATCCGAAGCGGCAGAATCAATTATTCTCCGCCCGGCCCGCCCGGTATGGCGCCGCACAAATCTTTCCATCCTGTTTAAGGCCTCATTGATATCCCCGATGGAAGCCGCATAGGAACAGCGGATATAGCCCTCCCCGCAGGCACCAAAGGCATCCCCGGGTACCACTGCCACCTTCTCTTCCTGCAGCAGTTTTGCACAAAATTCCTGAGAATTAAAACTCGTCGCACGGATCGAGGGAAAAGCATAGAAGGCTCCCTCGGGCTTGAAACAAGGCAGACCTATCCGGTTCAAGCCGTTTACGATCAGATGCCGCCTCTGGTCGTACTGCTCCACCATTCTCTCCATCTCTGCCGCACCATTTTTCAAGGCCTCAAGCGCAGCCATCTGTGCCATCACGGGTGCACACATAATTGCATACTGGTGTATCTTGGCCATAACCCCCGCAATCTCTTCCGGTGCGGCCGTAAAGCCGATCCGCCATCCAGTCATGGCAAACGCCTTGGAAAAACCGTTGATCAGGATCGTTCTTTTTTTCATGCCCGGCAGGGAAGCAAAAGAGACAAATTCCCCCTCGTAAGTAAGTTCGCTGTAGATCTCATCGGTGATCACCAAAAGATCCTTTTCCTCCACTATCTCTGCTATGGCCAACAGTTCCTTGCCGGTCATGACGGCGCCGGTGGGGTTGTTCGGATAGGAGAGAAGGAGCACCTTGGTTTGCGGGGCAATCGCTTTCTTCAACGCAGCCGCCGTCAACTTGAATTGATCGGCCTCCTTGGTATTGATGACTTTAACTGTTCCCCCAGCCATGAGTGCACATGGTTTATAGGAAACAAAGCACGGTTCGGGAATAATCACTTCATCACCCGGGTTCAACACGGCCCGCAGGGCAATATCGATGGCTTCGCTAGCACCAACTGTTACGATTATCTCGCGGGAAGAATCATAATTCAACTGGTACTTGTCGCGAAGATAAGCGACAAGTATTTCCCGCAGCTCCTTCAACCCGCTATTGGGGGTATAGCTCGTGTAACCCTTTTCCAAGGAATAGACGCAAGCTTCGCGGATATGCCAGGGTGTAACAAAATCGGGCTCACCAACCCCCAGCGAGATCACCCCCTGCATGCTGCTGGCCAGATCAAAGAATTTACGGATACCGGAAGGAGGCAGCCCCGCAATTGTTTTGTTTACGAATGATCTACTCATGGGCTAACCACCAATCGGTGTTCTTTTTTTTCATCCCCAAAGATGATCCCGTCTTTTTTGTACTTTTTGAGAAGAAAATGAGTAACAGTACTCTGTACATTTTCAAGGGAAGCCAGCTTTTCCGCCACAAAGAAGGCTACTTTTTTCATGGATGATCCCTCGATCACTACAGAAAGATCGTAGCTTCCCGACATTAGGTAGACGTTTTTCACTTCCGGAAAGCGGCAGATCCGTTTGGCAACCGTATCAAACCCAACCTCTCTCTGTGGGGTTACTTTTACATCAATAATCGCCGTAATATTATTATTATTGTCCGTTTTTTCCCAGTCGATCAGGGTCACGTAACCTAAAATGATCTTTTCTTCTTCCAGCTCCCGGATCAACTTTTCCACCTCTGCCACCGAAATATTGAACATAGTGGCCAGAGTTTTCGTCTCAATGCGCTGGTGCTGGTTTTGATCCAGAACCTGCAACAGGCGAAGCTTGATACCTTCCATAATATCTTTCCACTCCCTCTTTTCTAGTATCCTCCCTCTGCCCATAAATATGCCGTGTGCCGGGGGAACGAAAACCCCGTTCTTACAAAAACATTTCCACTCCTCCGCCTTCCGTTGATGCCGCCGCTCGGATACAGCAGGAGGGTCTATTCATAAATATGCTGCCGGCCTGTAAACGGCAACATATTTTCCAGCCCGCCGGCCACACACGATCTACAAAACAAAAAACCTCTCATCCGATAAGGGACGAGAGATTCCCGCGGTACCACCCTTTTTGATCCGGCTCTGCCGATCCCGGATCCGCTCCAAAGTAAGCGGCCCTGCTCTAACGGTGGGCAACCGTCGCGATGTACTTAGCACACCAAATTCAGCGCAAAAGATGTGCCGCGCTAAAAATGATAGATTTCCATCGCCCGCTCGGGGACGGCCTTCTTCTGCAGTGCCTGCTGCCTTACACCGGCCGGCGGCTCTCTAAAGAGGCAACTGTAGAGTACTTTTTCCCTTCATCGCTTTCTTCTATTGATAACAACAAGCGATCACAACATGTAATAACAGTAAGAGTTTACCATAAATAGAGCCCTGATGTCAACGGCAAAGATGTGCCGAAAAACTGAAAAACAGGGCTGTTTTGAAAATACAACCTGAAACAAAAAAACCTGGCCGGAAATCTGTTGAACAGTATACCTATCTATTGTTCGCTTAAGGAAGTTACCAAACCAACTTGCCTACGGAGCAATTCCTGAACGGTACTGCCCCATATATGAAATTATGAAATATCTTCATCTTCCCCGTGGCACTGCCAGATCAAGATCTCTTCAGGTTTCTACGGTTCCTCTTCTCCCCAACGATCGAGCTTTTCCATGATCAGATCATAGGTCTTAAGCGATACCTCCGGCAAACCTCCCAACATATTCTTTGCCTGCCTGAACCCTTCATCAATGGCACTTTTTATCTCCGACAACTTGGATCTGTCCCCGCCGGAAGCTGCTATGGCAAAATCTACGATGCGATTGCTGACCGCTTCAGCGCCAAGGGGGCCGTCATCGGCGATGAGGGCGGCCGCCTCCGTTCTTGCCGTCTCATCTATTTCAACTTCAAAAGCCCCCGGCCTCTCATCCTTCACGCGCTGTGCGCTATAGCCCTGCCTCTCCAAAAGCTCTACTATAATGCGCTTCAACGATTCATACGCTTTTTCGCTTTCTTCTTGAAGGGCGGCCATAAAGGAATCATCCGTTTTTACCGCTTTTTTGTTATAGGTAACCACTTTCTTAAATTTATCTTCGCTGGGAACGAATTTATCCACCGCGTTTTCCGCCTTATTGTTAAGGGGAGTTTTTTCCCTGTTGGAATCCGATGCTTTCCCCGCCCCGATCGCTGTATTAACCGTACTTACAGGATTAATTTTCATCGTTGAACAGCTCCTTTCAATATACTTATCGGGTGGAAGAAGTAAATTTAAATAACAGAATTAAAATACCCCTAAAATTTTCTTGATCTCTAACCTAATTTCTTCTTTTTGGCAGATAGTGCGGTGTAAAACATCCTTATTTTGCAGATCTTTGACCGCGGGGTGCAAAGAAATATTGCTGATCATCCCCAGTTCCCGCAAAATATCGAACTCACTCCTGCCCTGCAGGTAATCCGGGCCCTTAATCGCTTTTAAGACACTGCGGCTAAACTTAAAGGGGCTGGCCGTAGCGTTAATTACGGTTTTGGTAAGATCACCTGTCTGCAGACGATATTTTTGATAAACCCG
>JAAZMI010000144.1 GCA_012798895.1 Bacillota bacterium | reverse complement strand
GATTGCCCTGGGTAATATTTGCAGCAGCAATATGGCTTATCATCCTCATTTTTTTGCGTGCTTCTCTGGGAAGATATTGGAGTGCGGGGCTATGGGCTCTATTAGCAGGATACCTTCTCAATGATTTTCTTATCAGGCACGGCTGTTATTCTTTCAAGGAAATACTGTACCCTATCCAGGCTATCCCAGCAGCTTACCTACTGGGTTTTGCAGGTTTTGGCATTATCGTTGTCTTTTTTTTGCCTGCGGGAAAAGCCTGGCAGTTGCCTTATTTAATTTTGCTAAGCGTTTTTTTTGCCGGGATAGAGCTTTTCGCAAAAAATCAGGGTTATCTTATTTTCATTCACTGGACCCTTTACGACAGCATACTTTATAGGCTATTTACTTTCATTGCCATTACCTGGCTTAGCAATTTAACTATCAAGCAGCGAAAAAGCGGTTATTTTATGAACAGGGGCGTTTATTAGACAAAAACTTATTTCATATTTCAAGAATATGGAATAAGTTTCTTCTTATAAAATAGAGGAGATTCTTTTTTGATCACGAACTAGTATTGATCATATCTAAAACCAGGGGGGATGTCTTTATGGCTTTACCATGCTGTCCAAAGTGTGGGAATCATAGTTTTGAGATGGTGGAGGGAGAACCGGGGAATTGGCGATTTAAAATAATGTTTGTGCAATGTACATCCTGCAAAACAGTAGTTGGCACAATGGATTATTTTAACCTCAGCACTCTTATTCATGAATTGAATGAGAGGATCAGCAATATCGAAACGAGCCTCGAAGAGATAGAATATGAGCTTGGAAGGCTTAAAAAAAGCGAAGCTGTTTGAGGAGTTTAGAGGAGTTTAGGAGATTTTGTCGGTAAAATATTGCCAGAACTAGCGCGATGATTTATACTTTCATTCTTTAGGCGGGCAGGCGCCCGCCTTTTTTTTAAAGAAAGGGATGAATATCTGTTAAGTAACCCGGGGCGATGCCCGGGTATATTGCCGGCAGTATTTGCAAGCTAACGACCCCTTAAACCGGGCCTGAGCAGATCCAGGGTTCCCATTACAACATGGGCTAAACCAAAACCGGTAAGGCCGTCGCCGGTCCGGCCACCGACGAGCCTGCCCATGCCTGTAATAAGAGCGCCTAAACCTAGGATAAATTTACCGGCATTCTTTGTTTTGTTTCTTACAAAGAACACGATGTTCACCCCTTTAATATTATCTCTCCGCAATGTAAAATTATTAGCGGGTCCGGAAAGAAAACCATCACATATTTCGTGCCGGCGATGCATTATCTTTGCTTCTTTAGTTTTTTTGCAGTAGAATACTTTACAGGCCTACTTTTTTTATAGATATATGTTTGATGGAGGTAAACCAGTGCGAGAAGCTGACGGGCATCGCGAACAGAATACAGGATTCTATTATATTGAAACCTACGGTTGCCAGATGAATGTCTATGATTCAGAGGTTCTGGCCGGGCACCTGGAAAATATGGGTTATCTGCCGGTGGCTCAAGAAGAAGATTGTGATGTTTTAGTGCTCAACACCTGTGCCGTAAGGCAAAAGGCGGAAGAAAAGGTCTTCAGCCGGTTGGGTAGGTTGCGTCCTTTAAAAAAAACAAAACCGCATCTGTTGATCGTTTTATGGGGTTGTATGGCCCAACAAGAACATGTGTCACAGAGGGTCCGGGAGAGATTCAGTTTTGTGGATCTAGTGGGAGGAACACATTCTCTGGATCGTTTCCCCCAACTTTTGGAGAAGGCACGTCAATCCAACCGCACAATAATATCCAGGGAAGAGGAGGGAGACAGAGAAGGGTTCCCGGTTAAAAGAATGGATGATATTAAGGCCTGGGTACCGATTAGCCACGGTTGTAACAACTATTGCACCTATTGTATTGTTCCCTATGTACGGGGGCCTGAAAAGAGCCGCTCCCCCCAAGCGATTATCCGGGAGGTTAAAGGACTGATCGAGGAGGGTTACAAGGAGATTACCCTGTTAGGACAAAATGTTAACTCCTATGGTAAAGACTTGGATAAGGGGATGGATTTTGCTGATCTGTTGCAAATTCTAGATCGCCTTGAGGGCCTGGTGCATCTAAGGTATATGACATCTCACCCGCGTGATTTTAACGAAAAAATTATTCAAAATATCCGGCAGGGCAAAAAGATCTGTGAGCACATTCATCTGCCCCTACAATCGGGTAGCAACAAAGTATTAAAAATGATGAATCGCGGCTATACCCGGGAATACTATCTGTCTTTAACACGTAAAATTGCAGATCTGCTCCCTTATTATTCTTTAACCACGGATCTAATCGTCGGTTTCCCCGGAGAAGAAGAGAAGGATTTTGATGATACGCTGGAGATGGTTCAAAAGATAAAATTTGATGCAGCCTATACCTTTGTTTATTCTCCCCGTCCGGGAACAAAAGCGATGCACATGAAAAATCAAGTTGCACCGGAGATTAAAAAGAAGCGGATTATGTTACTAAACGAGATACAGAACGAGATCAGCCTGGAGAAAAACAGGCAGTTACTGGGCACAGAACAGATCGTTTTGGTGGAAGGCCGGAGTAAAACCGATGCCCGTGTCTATGCCGCCCGCACAAGGACAAATAAAATTGTACATTTTACTTCTCACAAAAATCTCTTGGGAGCATTAATCGCTGTCAAAATTATTGAAGCCAAACCCTGGACCTTAACGGGAGAATATAGATAATTTCATATTGGTAGTAGCACTAACCTTTTCCAGTTTTATGCAGGAAGGTTGACGTAGTTTGCGAATTATTATATATTCAGAGTAGATATTACTTAAAAATAGTTGGGGGATAGGGGATGCAGACCATTGAAGAACTGTTAAGGGAAAAAAAAATTAAAGTGACCCCTCAGAGGATGGCAGTATATGCCGTTCTGCAACGTACCAAGGATCATCCCAATGTGGAGATGATCTACAGGGAGCTCAAGCCCAATTATCCTGCTATTAGCCTGGCAACGGTGTATAAAACCGTGGATATTCTCAAAAAGGTAGGATTAATTCAGGAACTAAGTTTTGGGGAAGGCGGTCTACGTTACGATTCTGTCACGCTGCCACATGCTCATATTTTCTGCAGAAATTGCGGTAAGGTCGTCGATATAGAGAGTATCTCCCCGGAAAGGCTACGGGAATTACTACTCATGGAAAGTGTTGCGGAAGAGACAGGGTTTCACATCTCTTCCATGCAGCTCTATTTTTATGGCTTGTGTCTATATTGTAACAATAAGCAGTCGGAATCTTAAAACCCCGCTTTATCCTGCTCTTACAGTTTCTTTCAAAATTATAGATATTATCTATTTTGGGGTGAATCATTTTTTATGGATAAACTCACACCCATGATGCAGCAGTTTAAAAATATAAAAAACGAATACCCCGATGCGATCTTGTTTTTCCGGGTCGGGGATTTTTATGAGATGTTTTTCGATGATGCTGTTACCGCTTCCCGGGAACTCGAGATTGCCCTGACCAGCAGGGAAGGAAAAAAGAAAGGAGCAATTCCCCTGGCCGGCATTCCTTATCACGCAGCCCCGGGCTATCTGGGCCGTCTCTTGGAAAAAGGTTATAAGGTTGCCATCTGTGAACAGGTTGAAGAGGCCGGTAAGGGAAAGGGCCTGGTTAAACGAGAAGTTACGCGGGTCATTACCCCCGGGACCGTTGTAGAGGAAGATTTTCTACAGAAGGACGATAACAATTACCTTGCCTCCATTGCCCGGGAGGGGGATGACTTCGGTTTGGCTTTTGTCGATATCTCTACCGGTGAAATCCAGGCCTATTTTTTCGAAAACGGTGAAAATTGCAGGGCTATAGAGAAAGTTAAAGAGCAGATTGACCTGCTTCAACCGGCGGAGATCATCGTGGATAATTCTTTTTCACGAGAAATCTTGTCCAAATTGAACCTGGAGCAGAAAAATTTTAATTTTATGCAAAAAGATGCATCGTGTTTTAATGGAAAGAGTGAAGCATTAAAATACCTCGAAAAATTTTTTCCCGGAGATCTACTTAAAGATTCAGGTTTGAAGGATTGTCAACCGGCATTGTTTGCAGTAACCTCGTCTTTGGACTATATTCGTAAGATGCAAAGGGGTTCCCTGGAGCATCTGCATAAGATAAAATTGCACAGGCCGGCCGAAGCGCTATACATGGATGCGGTTACTGTTCGCAATCTGGAAATTTTTGAGGCTCTTTATTCCAGGCAAAAAAAGAATTCCCTTTGGGGCGTTCTGAACAGGACAAAAACAGCGATGGGGGCCAGGCTGCTAAGGAGATGGCTGGAGAGGCCTTTATT
>JAAZMI010000019.1 GCA_012798895.1 Bacillota bacterium | reverse complement strand
TTCTCCAGCCCGGTTAAATGGATGGCTTCCTTCATCAGTTTTTCCTGATGCATTTTGTCACACTCAATGGCGTTTTTTACTAATTTTGTATCTATCCTTATGCCGTAGTCGTTTATCTTTTGGTCTAAAAACCATAATTTTAGTTCCTGCATAGGGTATCTGTCCAGCTTTTTTCTTATGTCCCGCTCTACCACCACGTCCTGTTTGCAGTACGTTTTAAATAAATGCCACTTTGCCGGGTCGTGGTGCGGCAGGTTTCTAGTCCTTCCGCCGTTCGCTTTGGTGGGTTTGCAAGGATTACAAAAATATCTGATTAGCGCTCTGCCTTCATCCATTTTCTGATTTTCCAGTTTCAAAACCTCGGCCACATTTTTAAGACTTGACGGCAGGCCCAGCGTTAAAGCATGAGCCTGGCTGCATCTCCACTGCTCCGGCGGCATGGGGGTACCGAAATGTTTTGCAAGGCATGTTCTTTCAAAGGCTGCATTAAAAGCATGTTTCAGTATGTTCGGATCTGTTAATGCTTCCATGATTTCTTTTGGTATGTCCTCGCCCCGTGCTAAATCTATAACCTGTACTTCGTTATCATCAAAGGCATAACCGAACAGCAGTATTTCAAAATCCTCCGCTTGGGTGTAGCGAAAGACCCCGCATTTCGCAAGGTCTACGCTGGAATATGTTTCTAAATCAACTGCTAAAACCATTAGTCTAAGAAGCCGCTGTCTTCTTCATCATCCCAAGCCTCGAAGTCATCTTCAGGTCTGCTCTTGCCACCCAGCGGTTCCCCATCTTCCAATTTTTGAATATTATTCAATCCTGCGGCTATGCCTTTATTGCCGTTCACATTGTACGCATAAAAATTTATTGATGCTCTGCCGTAGCAGCCTGAATAAAATTCGCTCTGGTCTATAATCGGTTCTACATTTTTGTCTACTATTCCGGGTTTGGTGGTGCTGTTGGCGTTTATAAAATAGCTGTTCTCATAAGCCTCGTCATCGGGCCTATCCACATCTCCATCTCTCAGCGGTGTTTTGAGGTTGGCAGGTATCTTCTTGCCTAGTTTGGATGCGCCTTCCTGCTTGGCTGCTTCGATGGCTGCCTTTATCTTGTTAATTGTCTTTGTATCGTCTTTTGGGATGATTAAACTCACTGAATATTTTGGGTCGCTGTCGTTTATGCTTCTGGGCTCCCATACATTTGCGTATGAAAACCTTACTTTACCTGTAACTACTTTTGTACTCATCTACAATTCCTCCTTAAAATCAATCTCTGCCGTGCTTTTAATCGCCGGCCTCTTGTCCGATTCCGGTGCAAGCTTTGGTTTGCCCGGTGGTTTTATTACTACTGTCTCTAAAATTTCATTGAATCGCTTCTTACCCAGCAGTTTTTCCATAGCTGTAATGCCAAGCAGGTTTTTGGAATAAATCTGTTCTTCGCTGTAGCCCGCTGCTTTTAAAATTTGTGCCGCTTCTGCTTCATCTGAATATCGTCTGTAGCTCCTACCCTCTATCAGTTTAAAGCCGGGCCAATCCTTACCGTGGTTAACGGCTTGGTCTAATGCATAGGCCTGTACATCTTTCACCCAGCTTTGCAGCTCGTCCGCTGCAAACATTACCTCTGCTATCTCGTCATCTGTTAAAAGTGGTGGATCCTTAAAATCGTGTTTGGCCAGCTTGAGATTTTCCTGCGCCCTAGCTCTACAGGCGGCCTTGATCCTACAAAACCGGCACCACTCGCCGCACCTGAACTCTCCTTCACCTTTAAAAGCCTTATCTGCTGCTCCCATGACGGTGTTAGTCGCCCAATACATCAAATCGTCTGTGCTTATCTCGTCTGTTG
>JAAZMI010000143.1 GCA_012798895.1 Bacillota bacterium | reverse complement strand
TGAGGCCTTAAGATGACCCTGCCGACAGGACGCCTGTGGCCGACCGTGCGGCCATGGATGGCCGCTTGGTCGGGTAGGTCATCATAAGCCGTAGCTGAGCCGTAGAACTCTCTGAGCTGAACTCGGAGCTGCACTACAACCCGCACCAATTGTAACTGGAAAATAAAACGCCTGTAACCTTCCTGTAACATTGAACCCTTAAGATTAAGGTGAGTTGACCCCCTCTTAACATATAGTTTAATTCACACGTGACTTCGTGGTCACGTTTTTTTTTAATTATTTTGGGGGATACCCGCCGCTTTACGGGGCGGATCGGCTATATTTAAAGCCGCCATTTTGTTGCCAATCGATTATGATCGTTTTTCTGCTTGCAGGAATTTTACAGGG
The DNA here is from genome assembly GCA_012798895.1 of Bacillota bacterium. Taxonomy (GTDB): domain Bacteria; phylum Bacillota; class Dethiobacteria; order DTU022; family UBA8154; genus JAAZMI01. Next base: position 11,209 of record JAAZMI010000143.1, on the reverse strand, counting down.
CTGTACGGAAATTATTGATGGGGACCGGCAAGGTCCGTATCATTTTTTTTTTGCGAAGGCCGCACTGTGTTAAAGTTTAAGAAAAAAAATATAAAAATGGCCTTTGCATCTGTTTGCGGGGAGGTCAACGTGAAGGAAAAGGTTCTGGTGGTCGACGATGAGAAGCCTATCGCCGAAATTTTAAAATATAATTTGGAAAAAGAAGGTTTTGAGGTCTTGGTGGCCTATGATGGGGAGGAGGCGATACGCCTTGCTTTTAAAGAGAAGCCGGATATCATTCTGCTGGATATCATGCTCCCCCTCATCGATGGGTTTAGCGTATGCCGGCAGATACGCCGTAAACTCGATATCCCGATTATTATGCTTACGGCACGGGAAACAGAGGTCGATAAAGTGCTTGGTTTGGAGTTGGGCGCAGACGATTATGTGACCAAACCTTTCAGCATCAGGGAGCTTTTAGCCAGAATTAAAGCGCTTTTGCGCCGTATTAAGATGCAGGATAGAGATCCCGAGATATTAACCTGTGGCTCTTTAACTCTAAATACAGGTAAGATGGAACTGAAAAAGGGGGATCGGCCGGTGGATCTAACCCACAGAGAATTTACGTTTCTTTCCTTTTTACTAAAACATGCGGGTTATGTCTTCAGCCGGGAAAAGCTTTTAGAAGAGGTATGGGGCTATGATTATATCGGCGATGTGCGCACAGTTGATGTGGCTGTAAGGCGTTTAAGGGAAAAGATCGAGGATGATCCGGGGAATCCTGTCTATCTCCGCACCAGACGAGGTGCGGGGTATTACCTAAGGAGGCCGCAGTAGATGCCGGGGTTGGAGCTGAAGGATTCTGCGGCATCGACAGGCAGAACCAAGCGGAGAAGGATTCCAGAAATCCGTTGGGGCATGCAGGGGAAAATTGTTCTCTTATATTCTCTGTTGGTTTTATTTGCTCTGCAGTTAAGTGGCGTCTACCTCGTAAAATCCCTGGAAAATTATTATCTACGCAACTATGCCAACAATCAACTGGCTCAGGGTGAACTGCTGGGCAGCTTTATCCGCCGCTATCTGTTGGAGGACGAAGAAGAACAGGGCGAACTGATTGCCGGCCTTGCTGCCGAATTCGGTGGGGGTGTGACAGGAACGGAGACAATAGTGCTCGACCGCCACGGACGTCTTCTGGGTGGGCCGGAACAGAGATCGCCTTCTTTTTTTAAGGAACGGGTAATTCAGGATGATATCTTGTTGGCTCTAACCGGTAACAAGGTGGAGGCGATCCGGGCGGATCCGGAGACAGGAACACGCCATCATTTTTTAGCTCTTCCGGTAAAGAGCGGTTCCGATGTAGTCGGCGTTATTTTTTTAAGGGGTTCTCTCGAACACATCTATCGCACGCTCAAGGAGATTAAGCTGATGTTAATCAGCGGTTGGTTTGTCGTAATCCTAATCGCTGTTGGGATCAGCTTTTTGCTGACCAGAACGATTACCAAACCAATTCGGGAGGTTACTTTAAGAGCCGCGGCGTTGGCCAAGGGCGATTTTTCGCGGTTGATCGATGTCCATTCCAGGGATGAAATCGGGGAATTGGGCCGGATGTTTAATTTTTTAACAGGGCGCCTGCAGGAAACCCTGAACGAGATCTCTGCCGAAAAAAATAAAGTAGAAGCAATTTTAAACTATATGACGGATGGCGTTATAGCTTTTAACCAGGGGGGGCAGGTCATCCACCTCAATCCTGCTGCCCGAAGTATACTGCAAGGTGCTGGTTTGCCAGTGGATGAGGTTCTCTCCTGGGAAATTATATTTAGCCGGCTCTTCCGGCATAAAAACCCTTTTTTCCTGTTCCGACAATCGGAATCTGCACTCGAGGAGGTTCGCCTCGGGCCGGCCCCGGAGAAAATTTTGCAGGTTTATGTTGTGCCTTTTAAGGAAAGTGGGGATCGGCAGGGAAAGCTTGTAGTTTTGCATGATGTTACCAAGGAGAGGGCTACCTCCCGTCTACAGCAGGAATTTGTAGCCAATGTTTCGCACGAACTGCGGACGCCGCTGACTACTATTAAAAATTATACCGAGACGCTGTTAGACGGAGCCCAAGAAGAGCCCGAAGTGCGGTCGCGTTTTTTGGCGGTAGTTGCTCAGGAGACAGAGCGTATGGTCAAACTGGTCAATGATCTACTGATTCTCTCCCGCCTCGATTACATGGAGACACAGTGGCGGAAGGAGAAAACAGATCTCGGCTGCTTCATTAAGGATATCTTGTTACAGTTTGAACCGATCTGCAGGAAAAAAAATATCGCCCTTGAGGTACAGTTGGCGCCGGAGAGTGAACCTGTTTTGCTGGATAAGGATAAAATTAGGCAGGTAGTACTGAATTTATTGGGGAATGCGTTTAAGTTTACACCTGCCGGGGGCGGAATTACGGTAGAGGTTTTCCCCCGGGGTTGTTGTACCTGTGTTACGGTCGGCGATACGGGGGCCGGCGTGCCCCCGGAGGAGGCGGAAAAGGTTTTCGAACGATTCTACCGCGTTGATAAGACCCGCTCCCGTGATTCGGGCGGTACGGGTCTGGGTTTACCGATTGCCAAGCAGATTGTAGAAGCACATGGGGGTACAATTGGCCTGGCCGGCGAATTGGGAGAAGGGACGAAAGTAACCTTCTGTTTGCCTGTTGCCGAAACAGAAAACGGTATGGATTAGGTGCGGATTATAGCATGATCCAACCCCGTGTTGCACGAAAGGGTGTATTCTTTTGTGGGAAAAATTTAAGACGGTCTGCTTGATATTTTTAATTATTACCAGCATATTGTTGACATACCGCTTATGGTTCAGCCACCCGCTTCTGGAGGAAGGAACGGTGCCTCGTTATGAGTATGTTTATTTTACTCCACCTCCTTCTGTTTACGAGATCGTCCAGCCTGTAGAAGCAATATTTTTTAGCGGGGACAAGACGCATCTTTTTCGCCGCGGGAACAGTGAATATCAACGTTTATGGGCCCAGGCCTGGCAGGTTTTAACGCAGAAGGCGAATCTGGGGAAAATTAGGCGCAACAGCAACAGTGAGCTGGAAACAGCACTGGAAACCGCGACCTGCAGGCTGGTCTTTCCTTTCCATCCCGCACTTCCTCTGGCTTTCATCAGCGATCGACAGGTGGCGGGGGATACAAAGATCTCTAAGATAACCTTTCTCTGGGCTGAAGAGAATTATACTGTTTTTTTGGAGGGGGAAGAGATCTTCAGCCTTTCGTTACCGGATGCGGCTGCCATAGAGGCACTTTTGCCGGTAAAAGAGAATCCCTGTATCCCGCTTCCATCCAAATTCATCTTTAATGCGGACGCCGGGCTTGTGGCAATGGAGAACGACGAAGGATTGCTAGAAGAGAGATTGCTCCCAAACGGGAGTGGGAGCGGGATATTTAACAGCAATACGGCTTCCCTGCCCCCGGGAAGCTGGGAGATTAATGTTTCCCGGGAAATTTTTGTAGAAACAGGTGCTCTACTTGCCCAAGAGATCTCCCTCGAGAGAAAAAATATAGGGCGTGAAGAACTGGTAAAGGCTTTTTTTCTAGATCTATCCCTTGCCCGGCGCATAGAGGAAAAAGACGGTGCAGTATATTTTACCGATGGGGAAAAAGGGTTGCGCATCTATGCTTCCGGTTTAGTGGAATATACAGCTCCCCGCCCGGAAAATTCATTCCGGCGGCCCCTTTCCTACGATCTGTCCCTACAGAAAGGTGTTGAAAGTCAGAGCATCTACGGCGGTTTCCTGCCGGGCACTTTCTTGTACGATGTTCAGGATGCGGGAGCCGGCTGCAGGATGATCTGGCGACGGGTAATAAACGATCTTGTCTTGGAGGGCGAGAATGCCGGTTGTGAGATATTGCTGGAGGGACAAGATGTATCATTTTTGCGCCGTAATTTTTTGTTGGCGGGAACAAAGATCGCGGCACGCCGGCCTTTCCGTCCCTTTACAGAGGCGCTGTGCCAGGCCTTGTTGCTGCAACAGGAACGCCTGCAGGAAAGAGAAGGGGCCACCTTGTTATCTCTAAGGCCGGTCTACTACCTGCCTACGGGCAACGAGGAGCGAGCCATACCGGCCTGGGCAGTTAATTTTGCGGAAACAGGAACGATATATCTACATTGGTCTTCGTTGGAGCCTCTTTAAAGCGATAGAAGCTGTCATTGGCAAAGATTTTTCGGAGTTTTTTCTTCATGCGCAAGAAGGCGCTGGACGGGCAAAAATATGGGCAGGTGTTTTTATGGATTTTTCCAGGGCGAGGACAGTTCTGATCGGGATGTTTTTATTTTTGAATATTTTTCTGCTCTACCAGATCTGGCAGGATGAAGGGCGGGGCGATTTTCTTTTACCGGGGCGAAAAGAGGAGGTTTCACGGTTGGAGACTGCGCTTGGTACGGCAGGTTTTACCCTCGATACTTCTCTGCCCAAGGGAGATATGCGCCTGGCGCATCTCGTAGTAGAACCGTGGCCATTTGATGCGGTAGAGCTTATTACCACCTTGCAGGCGCTATGGGAGAAGGAAGAGGGGCCGGTTCCTCTGGTTGAGGGAAGTAAGCAGGGAGCAGGGGTGGCAGAAGGAGAAATAAAATATTCTTGTGGTGGATGTAATCTGCTTGTGAAAAAAGAGGGTTTACTTGTCTTTACAGCGAATTCAAAAGAAGTTCTTACGCCGGAGCTCGATAACCAGGAGGATATTTTAAATATAGCCGCGGCCATCATCCAGGAGATACCCTTTATGCAGGATTTTGTCGTCGATTACTTTCAGAAAACAGAAAAAGGAATAGTATTTCATTACAGGCAGGGGTATGAAGGGTACCCTCTTTATGGCGGTTATGCAGAGTTGTCGTGCGGGGAGAAGGGTGATCGGGTTCTCTCTCTCTACCGTTTGAAACCGTGCCATCTAGCTACACAAGAGCGAGAAATAATTTCCCCTGCAGCCGCTCTATTGCGTTTTCTGGAGGCGTATGAACCGGAAACGAACGAAATAAAGCAAGCTGCGGGCGAAAAGAAGAGCATCATTGAGATATCGCTTGGTTTCTACAGCCATGGATATGACGCAGAGAGATGGGAGATTCCCCCGGTCTGGAGAATCCGCATCGACAGCGGTGAAGTGTATTACGTGAACGCTTTTACGGGTAATTTGGAGAGATGAACCGTGTTACTTAATGATTAAGCTGATTTTATGTTTGGCACAAAATGATATCTAGGGGGCAGACTGCATTGGAGCACCTGGTAATCAAGGGAAAACAAAAAATTAGGGGGGCTGTCAGCATCAATGGTGCTAAAAATGCAGCCGTGGCGGTAATTCCGGCTTCCTTGTTGACGGAGTCCCGCGTAAAAATAGAAAACCTGCCTAAAATTACCGATATTTTCTGGTTGATCGAGATCTTGAAGGCACTTGGTGCAAAGGTTTCCGTGGAAGAAGGAGGAGATCTATGGATTGATTCCGCCGGCGTTCATAGTTTTAAACCGCCGCCGGAGCTTGTAAACAAATTTCGCGCCTCTTATTATTTTATGGGTGCGCTGCTGGGCCGCTGTGGCCAGGTGGAGATCCCCATGCCCGGCGGTTGTAATCTGGGCCCGCGCCCGATCGATCAGCACATTAAAGGCTTTACGGCAATGGGGGCCCGGGTTGAATTGGAACAGGGTCTCGTTAAAATCAAGGCAGAAAAGTTGAGGGGGGCGCATATATATCTGGATGTAATCAGCGTGGGGGCTACGATCAATATCATGCTGGCTGCAGCGCGGGCTGAAGGGAAAACAATTATCGAAAACGCGGCCAAGGAACCGGAGATCGTGGATGTGGCAAACCTGTTAAATGCCATGGGTGCCCAGGTAATCGGTACCGGAACAGATATCATCAAAATCAGAGGGGTGTCGGAATTAGGCGGGGCGGAACACAATGTCATCCCGGATCGCATTGAAACGGGTACTTTTATGATCGCAGCGGCGGCAACGGGAGGGGATCTACTGATAGAAGACGTAATCCCCAAACATCTCGATCCTGTAATTGCAAAATTAAGAGAGACAGGGGTGCCGCTGGCAATAGGGCCCGATTGGATCAAGGTGTTGCCTAGGAACGCATTATACCCGGCAGATGTGAAGACGTTTCCCTACCCGGGCTTCCCAACTGATCTGCAGGCACCGATGATGGTGCTGTTAACGCAGGTGCCGGGAGTTAGCCTTGTCTCAGAAAATGTCTTCGAGGGGCGCTTCCGCCATGTTGACGAACTGAAAAAAATGGGCGCCCGCATTAAATTAGAAGGCCGCACTGCTATTATCGAAGGGGGCTCGCAGTTAATCAGCGCTCCGATCAAGGCTACAGATCTGCGCGGCGGGGCAGCGCTGGTGATAGCCGGGATGCTTGCTGAAGGTGAGACTACCATCGAGGGTATCGAGCATATCGACAGGGGCTATGAGCACCTTGAAGAAAGGCTAAATCTTCTGGGGGCGAAAATTGAACGGAGGATTATGACGAAAGATGTATTTCCCGGGAAATAATTTGTTTTATTATGCCTCTGAATGTAATGGTGGTGTAATATGGAAATCTGGCTTGTTCGGCATGGAACTACGGGAGCCAATCTTGAAGGAAGATTGCAGGGACGTTTGGAATACCCCTTAAACGTGCAAGGGCGCCGTGAAGCGCTCTGTGTGGCCCGGCGATTAAAGGGGCAGCCCTTTGCCGCCTTTTTTAGCAGTAATCAGCAACGGGCCAAGGAAACAGCAGATATAATCAGCATGCTAAGAAAAGGCCCGCCTCCTCTTTTTACGGCCCTGCTTCAGGAATATTGTTGGGGGACGATCCAAGGGCTGACGAGGGCTGAGATCCAAAGATCACATCCCCGTATTTTCTATCGCCTGCGACAAGATTTCCATCATGCAACGATACCGGGTGCCGAAGGGTTGAAAAGACTTTTCCGGCGGGTAAAACTTTTCTATTCCTTTTTATCGCGTTTGGAGAAAAAAGCCGGCCGGGTGCGCCGGCCGATTTTAGTAGTCAGCCACGGCCGTCTCCTGCAGGCTTTTATTATCTATTTTTTGCAGTACGATTACCGGAGGTACTGGCCCTTTTCGCTTAAGCCGGCCTCCCTTACTATTTTGGAAGGCGATTTTCAGAAGGTAAGGCGCTTGAAATTGTTTAATGATACCTGTCATCTAAGATGGGAACAGGGGAACCCTGGCTAGTGGGGCAGCCGCAGATGTTCATGGTCTCCTTGTTAAAAATTTTACGGCGTCTGCCCGCCTGCCGGTTGCATAAAAACAGTGGGCAAAATTTTTAGGTCTCTTCTTTACTTTAGAAAAAAATTTGGGTAAACTGGGAACAAGGGTTTTGCTCATCTTATTTAGGCTAAAGGGGTGGAGACGATGCAGGATTTTTACCATGATCCTTCGGAGGAACCCAGAAGGTTTTCTCCTTTCTGGAGAGGCCTTTTAGCCGGCAGCATCATCGTGTGTCTATTGCTGGTTGCCTTATACCAATATTTCCCCAAAGGGCCCGGTAATAACGATTTTGAAGGGCCACAGCCCGTTTTACCCTGGGAAGAAAAAGATGATGCCCGGAGCGGCGAACGGGGAAAGGATCGGGAAGACGACAATTCTTTTGATATCTCACCGGATGCTCGAAATTATTATTTGGCTGTGATCAAGGCTGCCGAACGCGTTACCCCTTCGGTAGTGGGGATTAGCAATTACGGGCTGGTTTTCGATCTGTGGGGTCGGAGCAAGCTGCAGGAGAGGGCTACCGGTTCGGGGGTAATTATCAGCAGCGAGGGATATATTGTTACTAATTACCACGTAATTGAAAATGCGCGTGAACTTGCGGTGAGCTTTGGTTCCGGGGATGAACTTCCGGCGCAGGTGATCGGGGCGGATCCGCCCACGGATCTGGCTGTGATCAAGGTTGACAAAGAGGATCTGCCGGCGGCTGAGTTTGCGGATTCCGATCAGTTGCGCGTGGGTGAACCGGCGATCGCCATCGGCAACCCGCTGGGTCTTGATTTTCAGCAATCTGTGACTAAAGGCGTTGTCAGCGCCCGCGAACGTTCCATCACCATCCAGGAACAAAAATTTAATTTCATTCAGACGGATGCTGCGATCAACGATGGCAACAGTGGCGGGGCGCTGGCAAATATTAATGGCCAGGTCATCGGCATCAATACCGCTAAAATAAAGATTTCGGGAGTGGAAGGGATGGGTTTTGCCATTCCGAGCAATACCGTTAAGGAGATCGCGGCCGATCTGATTAAAAATGGCCGGGTGGCTCGTCCCTGGATAGGTGTAACCATTAGCACGTTAACCCCCCTGGAGGCACAACGCCTCGAGCTCGATGTGGATTCCGGCGTGTTGGTTACGGAGGTGGTTACCGGCAGCCCGGCTGCCCGGGCCGGTATTAAACCGATGGATGTCATCGTAGCGATCGAGGGCGAAAAGATTGTTGACAGCGCCGGGTTGCAACATGCCCTGTACCAATTTAATGTTGGTCGGAAGATTAAAGTTACTGTTTTTCGCGAAAGTTTGGAGCAGGTGCTGGAGGTAACCCTGGAGGAGATGCCCAAAAGCTGAATTGTTACCGGCCGGCGGCGGGCAACGAGACGCGCCTGATATTGGCATGCGGTCAAAACAAGGTTGCAGGAGGCCCGATCCGGAAAAACAAAAGCGGGGTGTGACCTATAGATATCCGTGTTTTAGCTGTCGGCAAAGTTAAGGAGCATTTCTATCGGACGGGTATTGAACACTACCTGATTAGATTAAAGCCCTATTGCAATATAAAAATAACGGAATTTATAGAGTCCAGATGGAAAGAAAAGACGAAGGCTCTAAGAGAAGAAGGCCTCGCAATCGACAGATACATCCGAAGTGGAGCCCGGATCATAGTACTTGCCGCCGAGGGGCGGGCCATGGGCTCCGCGGAGTTTGCCAGATATATGGAAAAATCGTTAATCGAAGGAAAGGTTAAGATGGATTTTATAATCGGCGGCCCGCTGGGGCTGTCTGCAAAGGTAAAAAAAAGGGCCGATCTCTGTCTCTCCCTCTCCACTTTGACATTTCCCCATCGCTTGGCCCGGCTGATTCTGCTGGAACAGCTCTATCGCTGTTTTAAGATCATCAGGGGCGAACCGTATCATAAATAATCTAAACTTCAGTCTCCTGGCGTTCAATTTTTATATCGCGGCGGGCCAGTTCCTGCAAGAAATGATCCGCATCGAGGGCCCCCTCTGCTTCCGGCCCGAAGACACCGAGGCGATCGATCTCCCCCCGACCCAGCATGTAAGCACCGATGCTAAGCGGGATTCCGGTCAGCCTCCGCATGTGGTCTACTGTTGTATAACTGATGCAGATTTTACGACCCTTGCGCATGCCGGTGATATCCACCCTCGCCCCGGAGAGGCGACGTTTTTTGGAGGTGGGTAAAAACGGAAGTATTTTCTTTAAAAGAAAACCCAATTTCCGGATGCGGGAGGCGTTGGAAGTAAGGCCCAGGGACACCATTATCTTGGCCAGGTTGTGCAGGTAGTTTTCGGCCAGGCCTCCCTTGAGGCTGATCTCCTGTATGCCTGGCAGGTAACGCGGCAAGGTGACCGGTTCCGGGTGGCCGAGATGGAAGACGGTAATACTACCCAGTGGTGCCGGGAAATTGATGTTCTCTTTCCCCGTACCGGCCTGAATTTCCATTTGTTTTCCGTCCTGAAAGGTGGTTACTTTGCCTGTAAAAATATGCAGGGTGTGCAAGATGACCGCCGGACCTGTGGAATCGCCGGCGCTGCCGGCCCAATAGATATGGATCTTTTCCACATCGCCCAGCTCATCGTAGCCTTTGCGGGCCAGCATATTGGTGATGCCGGGCGTCCAGCCGAGGCCGGTTATGATTCTCAAGCCTTTTGCGGTTGCCGTCTGGTCCAGGGGTAACACCGATTGTACGGCATCATGATCATCGCAGATGCTCACGTAGTCTACCCCGGCGGAGAGGGCTGCCTCTACCAGCGGTCTTTCAAAACGGTAGAAAGGGCCCAGGGCGCCGGCAGCGACATCATGCCCCTGCATGGCCCTTACCAGGTCGGCGTGGGAGGTGGCATCCACTTTTTGCACAACGGCGCGTGCATCGCCGAGCGTGGAAACCAATTTTTTGGCAGCGGTGATGTTGCGAGCGGCAACAGTCACCTGCTGCACATCAGTAAATTCAAGTAGATCTTGCACTGTTGCAGAGCCCATATCACCGGTTCCGCCCAGGACTATGATCTTCATGACATCACCCCCCCAGGTAGAATTATTCGCAGCCGGAGCGGATATCTCCTGCAAACAATTTCACTTTATGGCGGGGATGTGATAGCATAAAACAAAAAGGGGTAGAAATATGAAAATCCTGTTAGTTTATCCGCGGTATTCTGAAACCTTCTGGGGTTTTAAATATGCCCTAAAATTTATCGGGCTCAAAGCAGCTTTTCCACCTCTGGGATTGCTCAGCATCGCGGCCATGCTCCCGCCGGAATGGGAAAAAAAGTTGGTGGATATGAACGTACATAAGTTAAAGGATACCGATCTGAAAGAGGCGGATTACGTCATGATCAGCGCCATGTCTATCCAGCTACAATCTGCGCAGGAGGTGATTGCCCGCTGTAAGGCGTTGGGGGTCAAAACGATCGCCGGGGGGCCTCTCTTTACCGCCGAACCGGAGAAATTCCAAGATGTGGATCATCTCGTTCTCAACGAAGGGGAGATCACCCTGGTACCCTTTCTGGAGGACCTGGAAAAAGGAACGGCCCGGCATATCTATACCACAACAGAGCATCCCTCGCTGGATAGAACGCCGATACCGCTGTGGGACCTGATCGATCTACGGGATTATGCCACGATGAACCTGCAATTTTCACGAGGTTGCCCTTATGATTGTGAATTCTGCGATATTACTGCTTTGTTCGGGCATAAGCCTCGTTTAAAAACCGCTGCACAGGTTCTGGGCGAACTGGATGCTCTCTATGAATGTGGTTGGAGGGGCGGGGTTTTTATCGTCGATGATAACTTTATCGGCAATAAAGCGTACCTCAAGCGCGAAATCTTGCCGGCTATGATTAGCTGGATGGAAAGGCATAGAAATCCTTTCTGGTACATTACAGAGGCTTAGATCAACCTCGCCGATGATGAAGAGCTGATGTTGTTGATGCAGGAGGCGGGATTCACCTCTGTTTTTGTAGGTATTGAGACGCC
>JAAZMI010000142.1 GCA_012798895.1 Bacillota bacterium | reverse complement strand
TTTCAACAGCTTTTTAAAATTTTAGAGCTGCTGGGTTACCCCTGGGCTCGTGATTGCGAGCATATACCCTTTGGCCTGATCCACTTTCAAGACGGGCGCATGTCCACCCGCGAGGGACGGACCATCTTCCTGGAAGATGTTCTGGAGCGGGCCATCGATCTGGCCGGGGAGATCATCAGGGAAAAAAATCCGACCCTGGGAGACAAAGACGAAGCAGCGCGCCTGGTGGGGCTGGGTGCAGTCATCTTCGGGGATCTGGTTAACGATCGCATCAAAGACATCGAGTTCGACTGGGACAAAATATTGGATTTCAGCGGAGAGACCGCCCCTTACATCCAGTACTCCCATGCCCGGATCTGCAGCATCCTGCGCAAGGCAGCGCCGGCGGAACCCGGCCCCGATTTTTCAGGGCCGCAGGGTGGACATGAACCCATTGCTCCGAAAGACCTCCTCGGCCGGTTGGATTCCCCCGCCGAAGGGCAACTGGCCGTAACTCTCGGGCGCTATCTGGAACAACTGCAGCGTGCCGTTGCGGACCACCGCCCCTCCCATCTGGCACGCTATCTGGTCGAGCTGGCCCGCGATTTCAATAAATTTTATCACAGCTGCCCCGTGCTGGTCGCCGACAGGGAGCTTAGAGCGGCACGGCTCATGTTCATCCGGGGGGTAAAGGTGGTTTTACAAAATGGCATGAACCTTCTGGGGATCGGCGTACCGGAAGAGATGTAGAAAATAAAAAGTAGAACAGAGGAAATCGGATACCGGCTGGATGTCGCCCAAAACGGCAGATATTCGGCTGTTTCCGAATGGAAAAACCAAAACCGCTATGTAAGTAGGTGAGCTGAACAATGCTGGATATGCGCTTTGTGCGGGAAAACCCCGAAATAGTGCGTCAGGCGATTGCAGCGAAAGGTGAGAAAGCGGCGCTGGAGGATTTTTTGCAGAAAGAAAAACAGAGGCGGAAGCTGCTGCAGGAAGTTGAAGTGTACAAACACCGGCGCAATACCGTTTCGAAGGAGATCGGCCGCCGCAAAAGGGAAGGCCTCGCCGCGGCAGAGCTGATCAAACAGATGCAGACGGTCAACGAACGCATCAAGGAGCTGGACGCAAAACAAAGAGAAGTAGAAACCTCTCTAAAAGAAATTCTGCTGCATCTGCCCAACATCCCCGAACCGGATGTACCGGTTGGCTCCACGGAAGAGGATAACGAAGAAGTCCGCCGCTGGGGGGAGATCCCCCGCTTTGATTTTACTCCCGAGGCCCACTGGGACCTCGGCGAAAATCTGGGCATCCTCGATTTCCCGAGAGCCGGCAAGATAACAGGCTCGCGCTTCGTTTTTTACCGGGGCCTTGGGGCAAAACTGGAGAGAGCACTGATCAATTTCATGCTCGATCTGCACACCGCCGAACATGGCTACAAGGAGATCTTCCCGCCCTTTATGGTGCACGAGCGGAGCATGATCGGCACCGGGCAACTTCCCAAATTTGCCGAGGATGCTTTTCATGTAGCGGGCACCGATTACTGGCTCATTCCCACCGCCGAAGTGCCGGTTACCAACCTCCACCGCGAGGAGATCCTCCCCGCGGCGCAGTTGCCCCTATATTATGTGGCCTACAGCGCTTGTTTCCGTTCCGAAGCCGGTGCTCATGGCCGGGATACGCGGGGCCTGATCAGGCAACACCAGTTCAACAAAGTGGAACTGGTAAAATTCACCACACCACAGGATTCGGCAACCGAACTGGAAAAGCTGGTCAACGATGCCGAAAAAGTGCTGCAGCTTTTGGGCCTACCCTACCGGGTCATGTTGATGTGCACCGGCGATCTGGGCTTCGCCGCCGCCAGGAAATACGACCTGGAGATCTGGTTCCCGTCTTATGGCACCTATCGCGAGGTCTCCTCCTGCAGCAACTTTCACGACTTTCAAGCCCGCCGGGCCGAGATACGCTACCGGCCCGAGCCCCGCGCCAGGGCCGAATACGTCCACACCCTCAACGGTTCGGGCGTGGCCATCGGGCGTGCCCTGGCCGCCATCTTAGAAAATTACCAACAGGCGGATGGCAGCGTGATCATCCCGCAAGTGCTGCGCCCCTATTTCCCACCGGGGCACGACGGCATCATCAAGCCCGATCCCGACTGATTTACGCCGCGGCCCGGTTGACAGAAACCGGCGACCTGTGCTATACTTTTGCTACGAATAGTGTTTCCTGATACAGAAGATCGGGAGGGGTGTCCGAGCGGTTTAAGGAGCCGGTCTTGAAAACCGGTGACTCGACAAGAGCCGTGGGTTCGAATCCCACCCCCTCCGCCAGACAGTAGCATATACATGGAGAGATGGCCGAGCTGGTCGAAGGCGGTCGCCTGCTAAGCGATTAAGCGGGTCAAAGCTCGCTTCGTGGGTTCGAATCCCACTCTCTCCGCCAAACAATGCGCTCGTAGCTCAGCTGGATAGAGCGTCTGACTACGGATCAGAAGGCCAGGGGTTCAAATCCTCTCGAGCGCACCATAAAAAGCCCCGGTAACACCAAAGTTACCGGGGCTTTCTCTTTCTCTAACAGCACAAGAGCACAAGGAACACAAGGGGACGGTTCTTCTGTGTTGTTATTTTTACCCACGTATGTTAGGCTGTAGTTTAGGGGTGTAAAAATGCCGAGGAAGGCAAGAAAGAAAAGCCAGACAGGTATCTATCATGCTATGTTAAGAGGTATTAACCGCCAGGTTATATTTAGAGACAATGAGGATTATCTAAAATTTTTGGAAACAATGGAAGTTGCTAAAGAAAAAAGCGGTTATGAACTCTATGCCTATTGTTTGATGAGCAATCACGCCCATATATTGTTGAAGGAATTATCAGAAGATCTGGGGATTATTTTTCGTAGGATTGGCGCCGCCTATGTATATTGGTATAATTGGAAGTATAACCGGCAGGGTCATCTATTTCAAGGCCGCTACAGGAGCGAAGCGGTTGAAACAGACAGTTATTTTCTAACAGTGTTGCGTTATATTCATCAAAACCCTTTAGAAGCGGGCCTCGTAAAGGATATAGCCGGTTACAGATGGAGCAGCTACGGGGAATATATCGGGGAGCAAAGAATTTGCGATACATATTTTGCTCTGGATATGTTTTCTACCGACAGGGAAAAAGCGCTGAAACAATTTAAGGAATTTAACGTGGCTAAAAATCAGGATCAATGTCTGAGCTATGAACAAAACGTAAGGCTTAACGATACTGAGGCCGGTGATTTTATCAGGAACATCTCCGGCATCCAAGACCTTGTAGAAATTCAGAAACTTAAGAAACAGAGACGCAATGAAATTATCAAACAGTGCAGGGATAAAGGTCTGTCTATCAGGCAGATCGAGCGATTAACCGGTGTTAGCTTCGGGGTAATACGAAATATATAGAAAATACAAGGTGCATGATTATGACACAAAAGAACCGTCCCCTTATGTCCTCTCTGTCCGATGAACAGTATATGGAGATGGCGCTGGCGTTGGCCCGGGAGGCTTTTTGCCGGGGCGAGGTCCCGATCGGCGCGCTCCTCGTCCGCGAGGGGGAGATCCTTGCCCGCGGCTATAACCGCCGGGAGGCGCTGCAGGATGCCACGGCGCACGCCGAGATTTTGGTGCTGAGGGAGGCCGGGGCACGCCTTGGCAGTTGGCGCCTTTTGGGGACGACCCTTTATGTCACCCTCGAACCCTGCCCCATGTGTGCCGGTGCACTCGTCCAGGCCCGGGTGGCACGGCTGGTCTACGGTGCCCGCGATCCCAAAGGCGGCGCTGCGGGGACGCTCTACAACATCCCCGCCGATCCCCGCTTAAACCACCGCCTGGAGATAAAAGAAGGGGTGCTGCAGGAAAGGTGCGCGGCCCTGCTGCGGGAATTTTTTCAAGCCCGCCGTGAAACGTAGCCAATATAATACCAATTAATACTTTAAAGGGGGCTCCGATTTTGAAAAGGTCGAAATCATATTTAACTATCGCAGGATTCTGGTTTAGGTTAAGCTTGTTGGCCGGGTTACTGTTACTAATGGTTCTGGCGGGAAGCGATTTTAGATCTGTTGCGGCCAACAGATCTGCCAACCGGCCGCACAACCCAAAGGTGCTCTACGTGCCCCTGGACAACCGCCCCATAAACTATCGCGATGTGCTCTCCCTCGCCGAAATTGCCGGGGTGGAGCTGCTGACCCCGCCGGCAGGGATCCTCGGCCAAGATTGCAGCCCCGGGGACACCGGAGCGCTGATGCGTTGGTTGAAGGATAATTCGCACCGGGGGGACGCCTGGGTGCTCTCCTGGGACATGCTGCTCTACGGCGGGCTGGCCCCCTCCCGTTTCCATAACAAAGATGTTACGGCGATCGTGGAACAGATCGAAGAGCTGCAATCTATTTTAAAAGAGGCCCGGGCGCAAGATATTCCGGTGTATGTGCTGGCCACCGCCATGCGTTCGGCGGCTTCTAGTGCCAGCCCCAAACAACCGGGTTATTTTGCCCAATACGGCGATCAGATCTTCTACCTCTCCCAGCTTTCAGATTTGGCGGATCTGGGGCAGATCTCCCCGGAACAGGAGGACAGGTTGGAAAAAATTAGGGAAAGCATCCCCCCGGTCGTTCTGGCCAATTACTTGAACCGGCGGGATATCAACTTGATGGCCTTGGAAGAGGCGGTCTATTTAACGGAAGAAGGGTTCATCACCTATCTCGTAGTGGGCCGGGACGATACCACCCCGCACAGCTTTACGCAGCTGGAGATGCGGTGGCTGACCGCGCTGATGGAGTGGGAAAAAGCCGGCGAGCGGGTGGATAGCTACCCCGGCGCCGATGAACTGGGGGGCTTGTTGCTGGCCCGGGCGGTGAACCATCTCGAGCAACGCAAACCGAAAATCTATGTAGATTGGGACACACCCTGGGCCCCCTACACTATTGCTTCATTCGAAGATATCTCTTTGGGGGACAATGTCGAACTGCATATTAAATCCGGAGGCGGGGAGCCGGTTAAAACGCCGCGCCGGGCCGATCTGGTGCTGGTGATGAACACAATGGATACAAGGGATAGAGGGACGCCGGAGACTGAACTGCAACTTGAGGATAATTTCGAAGGCGTCGCCCCCCTGCTGCATCACCGGGAACTGGCCTGCCGGGTGGCGGAATGGCAGCATGAAGGCAAGCCGGTGGCCGTGGCCGACGTGGCCTACGCCAACAGCAGCGACCAGGCCCTGATGGCAGCCCTGGAGGAAGCGGGAGTGCTGCCGGGTTTAGTAGCCTATGCCGGCTGCAACACAGCGGGAAACAGCCTCGGCTTGGCCCTGGCCCAAGGCCTGCTCTGGAACGCCGCCGGGGATGCCGTCGCAGATACTGTTGCCGCCGTAGCCGAATATAACCCCGAGGATATTACAGAGAATGCTGTTGATCCTGCCGGGAACGATAATGATACGCCAAGTGAGACGAAACAGGCCAAAGCCCAGCGCCAATGCCTGCTTACCCGGCTGGGGAAGGATTGGGGCTACCAGACGATAATCCGCCCCGCCCTAGTATCAAAACAGCCGGAATCTGTGGGGATCGGGACCGCTCTTGGCACAAATACCGTTCGAAATTTGGAACGCAAAATTAAAGCCGGGCTTGATGAATTTTTCCGGACGAAAATAAGTCCCTTTTTCAAACAAAAAATGAAGATTATCTCTGTCACCCTGCCCTGGAAAAGGCTCTTTGAGATAGACCTCCAGTTGGAATTTAATTGAACGAAATAGCCGTTTTCTTAAAAATGATTGCTACAGCACTTCACGGAAAACACCTTTCTGCCGGATCATAGAGGCTGGAACGGTTATTTTACACCCAAGGACTTTCTGTCGAATCATAGATGCTGGAACGGGGATCCCATATAATAAACGAGCCCATAATTGTTATCTGAAGCACCAGTGATTTATCCGCCAATTATTGATAGAGTGCGTTTCAACCCAACCTTTACAACCTGGTAACCGGTGGCAATCAAAATATTGCAGATGTAGTTGCAGGTTTCAACACAGTCTTTACAACAATGGTAACCCTGTTGTATAATAAATCTGCTTCACAGGCATCTCTATTCATCACGGAGAGATGGCCGAGTCCGGCTGAAGGCGCACGACTCGAAATCGTGTGGCAGGTGAAACTGCCCGTGGGTTCGAATCCCACTCTCTCCGCCATTTGCAAGCTTGGAGCACAGGGGGACGGTTCTTTTGTGTACCGGTTTTTGGTACACAAAAGAACCGTCCCCCTGTGCTCCTGCTGTTGGCCGGGCAGCGGCACAAAACAGCACAAAAGAACCGTCCCCCTGTGCTCCCGTCCCCCTGTGCTCCTGTCCTTGTGTCCTTTGTGTCCTTACGGTTTGGGCAGGAAGGTTCCGATTATGATCGCCGCTCCGCCGCCCAAGAGGGCGTTGTAGAGCTGGGGCAGAAGCAGGGCGCCGCTTAGGGGCGGGGGTAGCGCCAGGATGTAGGTAACCGCGCCGCCGATCACCAGAAATTTGGCTGTTGCACCTGTGACCACGCCGGCCACCTGCCCGCCTTTCGCCGGAAGGTAGCGGAAAAACAAACCGATTAACAGGGCATATACGGCGTTGCCGAGCATAATAAAAGGGATGGCCGGCGCCAGGGGAGCAGGCAGGATGCCCAGCAGGAGGGCAACCCAAGGGGTCAAAAGCCCGATCAACACCCCGCTGCCCAGGCCAACCCAAAATGTGGCCAGGGCCAAAAACAGGTTGACCCCGGGTCCCGTTAAAAATGTGGGCAGGCGCAACCCCTGCAGTGCCAGCGTCAGGGCCAGAAAAAGCGCCGTCCGCGTTAAAAATCTTACACTTATACCGGTGCGCATTGTAAAACCTCCTCCTTCAATATTATGAGTCCGCCGCCGCAAAAAGTATCCGCAGATGTATTTTTTTGATGCCCAAGAGGCAAACTTAAGTACATGAAGAAGACCGCAGCACAATTAAGAGAAAAAGCAGAAGACAGATACCCGGAACTGGATGCCGTCCTGCAGAGATACAAAGGCCGCGGCGGGGTTTTGATCAAGGCCCTGCAGGAAGCCCAAGCCCTCTATGGCCATCTGCCCCGTCCCCTTCTGATCCACATCGCCTACGAGCTGGATGTGCCCCTCAGCGAGATCTACAGCGTTGTCAGCTTCTATTCCTTCTTTAAGACCAAGGCCTCCGGCCGTTGCCATCTCGAGATCTGCAGCGGCACGGCCTGTTACATCCAGGGGATGGAAGATCTCCTCGATTATCTGGCCGAGGAGCTCTCCCTGAGGCCGGGCGGGATTACCGCCGATGAAAATTTCAGCCTGTCCACTTCCAATTGCATGGGCGTCTGCAGCAACGCCCCGGTTCTGAAGATCGAAGAAGAACTGTACAGCGAGATGACCACGGAGAAACTGCAGCAGCTTTTAAAGGAGCGGGCAACTGATGACGGATAGACTACAGCGGGGCGGCGATGTTGATGAAGGACAGCCCCGCAGGGAAGATTCGCCCTTTTATGAGAGGCAAAATCGCCTCGTATTGAGAAATTGCGGCGTTATCCCCCCTAAGATCGATGCTTATCTGGAGAACGGGGGTTACGAGGCGCTGACCATGGCCCTTACCACACTGACCCCGGAGCAGGTCGTCGCCGAAATTACCCGCTCCGGGCTGAGGGGGCGAGGCGGGGGCGGCTTCCCCACCGGGAAAAAGTGGCAGGCGGCCCGGGAGGCGCCCGGCCAACACAAATTTGTGATCTGCAACGGCGACGAAGGCGATCCCGGTGCCTTCATGGACCGCAGCATCATGGAAGGCGATCCGCACAGCATCCTTGAAGGTTTGATTTTGGCCGCCTATGCCGTGGGTGCCGTGCAGGGCTACATCTACGTGCGTGCCGAATATCCTCTTGCCGTGCAGAGGCTGGAGGCGGCGATCGCCGAGGCCCGCGCCGCACATTTCCTGGGGGATAATATCCTCGAGCGCGGTTTCGACTTCGATCTGGAGATCCGCATCGGTGCCGGCGCCTTTGTCTGCGGCGAAGAGACCGCACTTCTAACATCTGTGGAAGGTTCGAGAGGAGACCCCAACCCGCGCCCGCCCTTTCCCGTGCAAAAAGGCGCCTGGGGGCATCCCACCGTGATCAACAACGTAGAGACGCTGGCCAACATCCCCCTCATATTGTTAAACGGTTCCGATTGGTTTAACCGCATCGGCAGCGCAGGGAACAGCGGCACCAAAGTCTTTGCCCTCGCCGGCAAGGTGCGGCACACGGGGCTGGTAGAGGTGCCCCTGGGCACCACCCTGCGCGAGATAATCTTCGATATCGGCGGGGGCCTCCCCAGCGACAAGAAATTTAAAGCGGCACAGACGGGGGGCCCTTCCGGCGGCTGCCTGACGGCAGAACACCTCGATCTGCCCCTAGACTACGATTCCTTAGAGGCCGTGGGCAGCATCATCGGTTCCGGGGGGCTGATCATCATGGATGAAGATACCTGCATGGTCGATTTCGCCCGCTATTTCAGCGATTTCAACCGCCAGGAATCCTGCGGCAAATGCACGCCCTGCCGCATCGGCACCAAGAGGATGCTGGAGATCCTCGAGAAGATCACCTCCGGCCAGGGTGAAGAGGAAGATCTCCCCAGATTGGAATCCCTCGCCGTTCTGCTTAAAAACGCCTCTCTGTGCGGCCTGGGCCGCTCTGCACCCAACCCGGTGCTCAGCACCCTGAGGCATTTCCGGGAGGAATACCAGGCCCATATCCAAGAAAAACGCTGCCCGGCCGGGGTCTGCCCCGCGCTGAGCCGTTACTACATCCAAGAAGAAAAATGCCGGGCCTGCGGCCTCTGCGCCAGATTGTGCCCGGCGGAGGCCATCTTCCGGGACGAAGAAGGAGAGATCTACCGCATCGATGCGGAGAAATGCATGGACTGCGGGCGCTGCTTGGAAGAATGTCCTTTTGAGGCGATTACCGGCGGCAAAAAACGAAAGAAGGCGGTTCAGAGATGATCACTTTGACCATCGATCGGCAGCAGGTTACGGTAGAGGAGGGCACTACCGTTTTGGAAGCGGCACGCCAACTGGGGATCGACATCCCCACCCTCTGTTACCTAAAAGATCTCAACGCACCGGCCGCCTGCCGCGTCTGCATCGTCCAGGTGGAAGGCCGGCCAACCTTTGACGCTTCCTGTGTCCTGCCGGCCGCAGAAGGGATGGTGGTCTACACCAACACCCCGGAGGTGCTGGCGGCACGCAGGCAGATCCTCGAACTCTTTCTCTCCGATCATCCCTTCGAGTGCCTAACCTGCGATCGCAACCTGAACTGCGAACTGCAGCGCCTCGTCAAGCGCTACGGCATCCGTAACCTTCATTTTGCCGGCGATCGCAACCACTTCCGGACGGATGATCTCTCCCCGGCCGTGGTGCGGGAACCGGATAAATGCATCCGCTGCCGCCGCTGCATCTCAGTCTGCGAAAGCTACATTACGGCTTTCATCTACAGGATGGTGGAGCGCTCCTACCAGGCCATCGTCGGCCCGCCGTACAACGGTTCCCTGCTGGAAAACCCCTGCATCTACTGCGGGCAGTGCATTACCGTCTGTCCCACCTCCGCACTGCGCGAAAAAGATTCCACCGCCCAAGTGTGGGAGGCGCTGGCCGATCCGGAGCGGCACGTGATCGTGCAGACGGCCCCCTCTATCCGTTGTTCCATCTCCGAAGAATTTGGCTACCCGGTGGGGACGCCCGTCGAAGGACAGATGGTGGCCGCCCTGCGCCGCCTCGGTTTCGACCGCGTCTTCGACGACTGTTTTGCCGCCGATATCTGCGTGATAGAGGAAGCGACCGAATTTTTGGAGCGCCTGGCCAAAGGGGGCCCCTTCCCCCAATTTACCTCCTGCTGCCCCAGTTGGGTCCTCTTCTGCGAAAAATTTTACCCCCAGTTGGTCGATAACCTCTCCGACGTCAAATCGCCACAGCAGATCTTCGGCGCGCTGGCCAAGACCTACTACGCAGAGCGGGCGGGGATCGATCCCTCCAAGATCTTCGTCGTCTCCATCATGCCCTGCGTCTCCAAAAAATATGAACTGTTAAGGCCCGAGATGAACGCCAGCGGCTTCCGGGACGTGGATGCCGAGCTTACCACGAGAGAATTTGTGCAGATGCTCTTCCAAGCGGGGCTGGATCTAAAAAAGCTGCCCCCGGAACCTTTCGATTCCCCCCTCGGTTCCGCCAGCGGCGCCGGGGTCATCTTCGGCTCCACGGGCGGGGTGATGGAGGCAACGCTGCGGACGGTCTATGAGCGGCTCAGCGGGAAACCTTTAAAGAGGCTGGAGCTGCACGAGGTGCGTTCAGAGGAGTACAAGAGGGCTGTTATCCACGCCGGGGAACATGAACTGAAGGTGGCCGTGGCCCGGGGCACGGGTGCGGCCCGCCGGCTGATCGACCGCATGTTGGAAGGCAAGGAAGAATATCACTTCGTAGAGGTGATGGCTTGCCCCGGGGGCTGCGTGGGCGGCGGCGGGCAACCCATCTATATCGAAACAAACGATTGGAACGAACAGGTCGGCCACCGGGCCAAACGCGCCCGCGGGCTGCATGAACTGGACCGGCAGAGGGAATACCGCAAAGCGCACGAAAACCCCGCCGCCTTAAAAATTTACGAAGATTTCCTCGGAGAACCCAGCAGCGAGCGGGCCCGCAAACTGCTCCACTCCGACCATTTCTCGCGCCAGCTTTATGCCGAGGAACCC
>JAAZMI010000018.1 GCA_012798895.1 Bacillota bacterium | reverse complement strand
GGGTAAAGCTGCATTTTATCGGCGACAGCTGGGTGGATGTGGACGATGAAGCCAGCTACAAGCACGGCGAAAGGCTTTTGTTGCGGTGGCAATTGCCCGCCAAAGACGGATTTGTCTCCCGGGTACTGAACCGCAGGATTTCTCTGGGCATTACAAAATTACTGGCCCGCACCGGCATTACGCCAAATCAAGTTACCTTGTGCTCCTTTGCGCTCACGCTGGCCGCTGCCTCCTCCTTTGCCAGGGGCTTTCCCCTGTGGGGTGGACTACTGGCCCAACTGAGCTCTATCATTGACGGCGTGGACGGTGAAATAGCCCGGGTAAAATTTTTAAGTAGCCGCTACGGCGGGCTACTGGATGCAATATTAGATCGGTATGGAGATTTTTTACTAATCATTGGCATGATCTACGGCTGGTACATTGCTACCGGCAGCGGGATGGCACTGGCGGTGGGGGTGGCCGCTTTAACCGGGGCGCCTATGTCGATGTTATTTAAAGAAAAGTTCCACGCCCTGACGGGTAAGCCCTATCTGCCCGAAACCCACGATGGACCATGCCGATACCTGCCGGCCAATCGAGACGGCAGACTGTTTATAATTATGCTGGGCGGTATCTTTAACTTAATTCCCGCCGCCTTGGCAATTTTAGCGGTAATCACCCATGTACAGGCGGTGTTCCGCCTGGGGCGCGTCCGCTGCTTGATGTAAATCCCTTACTTTGTGCCCGCCATCTGCCCCGTTAAACAGCGGAACCGCCCGCCTTTGGGTATAGACATGATTGCACAAATCAAATTCCGCCAGCAGGCTCAGGGCCTGCCCAATATGTTCGCCCAGCTGTTCCGGAGCGTGGGCATCAGAGCCCACGGTAAAAATCTCGATACCCGCCTCTGCCGCCAGCGCCACAATCTCCCTGCAGGGGTGGAATTCCTTTAATCCCCGGCGGCGACTGGATGTGTTAATTTCCAACCCCATTCCCCGCCGGGCCATTTCTTTAAAAATAGGCTCTATAAACCCCCGGTGCACCGTAAAAACATCAGATCCGTAATATTTAGTGCCATAACGGCGGTACAGATCCAGATGGGCGATGCAGTCAAACAGCCCGGTATTAACAGCCTCTTTTAACGTGCCAAAATAATCTCGGCCCAACTCTGTTATACTGTTATGTCGAAAATAATGGGGGCTTTCTTGGCGGGAAGAAATGGCCACGTGATTGATACAGTGCACCGCCCCCAGCACGTAGTCAAAGGGGTGATTGGCGGTAATGTTTTCGATATCCTTTTCGGTGCCCGGACAGTACCCCACTTCAACTCCGGCCTTGACGTTAAGGCCGGCGCCTTTAAATTCCCTTTGGGCCCGGCTGATTTCTGTAAAATAATTGTCCAGCCAACGGGGGTTAAAAACAGAGACCCGCCGCCCGTTTACTATTACAAAATTATCTACCTCCCTGCGTACCGGATCCAGTTCCACATGGGTGGTAAAACAAATCTCCGCCAGCCCCAATTCTACCGCCCGACAGCAGTAATCTCTTATCGAAGCCGGAGAAGCATCCGGCGAATAGTCGGGATGAATATGATAATCGGTTTTTACAGATTTCATAAACAACTCCTTCGGGATATTTAAAACTTTTGCTAAGTCATTGCTGTCTTTTGTTACCCTTAAAAACTCCATATACATTATCAATCCTTTCCTTCAAAGGATATTTCCCCAACTATAATATACTAAAGTTTTAATATTCATTTTTCATCACCTCATATTCTCATCACCTTATATTCTATTGAGTCTTCTTTGTTTCCTTGTTACAATGATTACAAGGATATAAAAATACAAGGAAATATGCATTTTATTTGTTGATTTGGCATATACTATAAAGGAGGTTTGAACAATGGCTAAAGGTATTACGGAGCGTGATATTATGGATCGTAAAATAATCAGCGTTTCAAGGAAGCGTCAGATTACGATACCTTTACAATTCTATAAACATCTTAATCTTGGCAGCGAGGTTGAATGTCTATTGAAAGATGGCAAAATTATTATTCAGCCTCTTCATCGGGAACCTAGTGAATTTTCCGTTGAGATTTTAAAGGACCTGATCTCCCAAGGGTATTCCGGCGATGAATTAGTTAAACAATTTGAAACCCAAAGCAAAAACATCAAAAAGGCCGTTACCAATATGCTTGAGGAAGCAGATGCTATTGCAGCTGGCGAAAAACCTGCGGCTAGTTTCGATAAAATCTTTGGCTCGGAGGACTGATTATGTATGAGTTGCTTTTCAGTCCCCAGGCTGAACGCTTCTTTAAGAAATTAAAAGAAAAACCTTTGAAAGAAGCCTATAAAAAAGCGTTTCTTGAATTAAAGAAAAATCCTTATATTGGTCGGCCAAAACGTGGGGATTTGGCTGGTATCTATGGTTTTGATGTAAAATATAAGGGTGTCAACTATGAAATCGCATACACCATTAGTGAAGTCAATGGAAAAAAGGTTGTAGTTCTTCTTGCAGGAACCCGGGAAAACTTCTACCAACTACTAAAAAGTTATATTAAATAGTTCTTAAAATAGGGTCGTTTTTTATACCCCCCCTGGAATCTTGCGAATTTTTGCGCGAAGCCCCGCCGCCGAGCCTTGGGCCAAAAGGTGTAGAGATTGGTACCCCCTACCCTCGGATTAGTAAGTGTAAACCTTACCTCTTTCTCCCCAGCGACCTTCTCTGGCAGTCTTGAGGTCATGGCAAGGTTTGCAAAGGGCCTGCAAGTTATTCTCATCCCAGAATAGTTCCGGGTTACCTTTGTGGGGGATGATGTGATCCACCACCGTGGCCTTGGTAACCCGGCCTTGGCGCTTACATTCCGCACAAAGGGGATGCTTCAACAACACTCGCTTCCTGAGCCTTCGTGTTAATTTGCAAATTAACATGGGATGTCTGCTTCTTTCCACCGCTACCTTTAAGGCGGCGTCCCTTAACTTCCCGGGGGAGTAAAGCCTGTAGCGAGCATCGATGTAGCCGGCCAAATTGGCATCATCGGTCTTATTCCAACCGGCCTTCATGCGTTTCCAGGGCATCTCCTCTTGGGCATCAATCCCGTCCCTAAGTTGGTTATAATAGATCCCTTGTAGAGCCGGGTCGTGCCGTAAAATTAACACCATATTGGTTAGGGTGTTTTTTAGCTCCCCTTTGCCCGTTATCTCCAGCCCCGCCTACCAGTCATCCTCCTCACTGAAATCCTTGCCGGCAGCGGCCATGCGCTCCCGGGCAATCTGCTTTTTAACCCCGGTGTTACTTGCCGCCAGCTCCTGCATGGCCAGGTAGGAAGGCAGCCTGTTTACCGGTGTGCCCTCCTTTGCTTCTTCATCTAAATCTCCAAACTTATGGAGCCTTACCAAATCAAAGACGTTACAGAGCCGATCACAGACCGGATCGGTGGCATGGTGGGAATAGGCAAAATCTCCCCCTTCGTAAATCACCAGTCCGGCGGCAGTGGTGCCGGGGATAAAGCTGTAGCGATCAGG
>JAAZMI010000141.1 GCA_012798895.1 Bacillota bacterium | reverse complement strand
TTTTTTCATGGAAAAGGCCACCTTTTGCTGCTTTTTTTCGACAATAGCAGCCAGAATTCCTGCCCCTTTTTGGCAAAACAGCTATTAATTCCCGCTTTGGCGGGGAAACATGTTCAGAAAGCTTTCCGAGATCTCTACTGCGATCGCGGTTGGCATTTAGGCTGCGGGGGGCAGGGACGGCTCGTCCCCGCCCCCCCGCCGCTTAAAAAATCTGCGTCTAAGGCTAACGTTTGATGTTGATCAGCTCCAAAAGCACCTCGTCCGAGGTGGTAATCACCCGCGTGTTGGCCTGGAAGGCGCGGCTGGTGGTGATCATCTCCGTAAATTCATCGGAGAGATCGACGTTGGACATCTCCAGGGCGCGGGAACGGATCAGGCCCCGCCCTTCCGTCCCCGGCGTGCCCAGCCGCGGCTGGCCGGAGTTGGAAGAAAGCTCGTAGAGGTTGCCGCCCTTTTTAAGCAGCCCCTCCGGGTTGGCAAAGGAAGCCAGCGCCAACTGCCCCAGCTCTCTGACCATCCCGTTGGAATAAGTCCCGGTGATCATCCCCGTGGCTTCGATGTTGAAAGTGGAGAGATCCCCCGGCGGGAAACCATCCTGCGCCTGCAGGGAGACATTGCTGGGATAACTCAACTGGGAGAGCGCAGAGAAATCGAGAGTGATCGTGAGAGGCTTGGCGCCGGTTTCGAGATCGTCTATAGTAAATGTGTAATCGCCATTGGCTTCATCAGAGGAATCAGGCACAAAGCGGCCCTCCGGCGTGAAGAAAAGAGTTAGGGGGTCAATTCCATTACTGTCTTCTCCATTACCGCCAACTATATATTCTTCGCCGTACATAACCGTGCATTCCCATATATTTAAATCACCATTTTCATCTTCACCGGCTACGCCTGTCTTTTCGAAGATAAAGGTCAGGTTATGGCTGTTCCCGAGGGAATCGTAGACGTGGGTTTCGTAGCTGCATTTGTCGCCTTCATCATCCCCTTCAGCCTTCTTCGCCGCGGCGTCGAGGTTCCCGGAGAAGGACATCTCCGTCGTCGCCCGGGCGATCATCTCTTCGCCCAAGGGGATGTGGATCTTGCTCAGCTCGCCGGCGAACTTCACTCCCCCGTTCTCTTCCCCATTTTCTACTTCTTCCACCTCGTCTTCCACGAGCCAGCCCAGAAGCTGCATCCCGTTGGCGTTGACCAAGATGCCGGAGGAGTCGCGCGTAAAGGTGCCGTCGCGGGTGTAGTACTGCTGGTAGCCATCCGTCACCACAAAGTAACCGTGCCCCTCGATGGCCAGATCCGTCTCCCGCCCCGTGCCGGTGATCGCCCCCGGGGTGTGCAGCGTGTTGATGGAGGCCACCTCCATCCCCAGCCCAACCTGCATCGGGTTCACGCCCCCGTGGCTCTGCTGCGGTGCCGTCGCTCCCCGCAGGGTCTGGCTGAAAAGATCCTGAAAACGCACCTGGCTGCTCTTATAACCAACCGTATTTACATTGGCGATATTGTTGCCGATCGCGTCCAACTTGGTCTGATGGTTGCGCAGACCGGAAACCGCCGTAGATAATGATCGTAGCATTGGCTCGACCTCGTCCCCCGGGTAGTTTCGCCGTGCCGGCCCGGCGGCCTTGACCGCCTGGCAACTGTCCGGCGGGGCCCGCCGCCTCAGAATCAATGCAAGCGGCCCCATCAACCCCCGCCCCGTGCCCGGCCGGCACGCTCTATCCTAAAAAATGGGGAACGCAGATCTTCGGCCCCCTTTCTTTTCTCCCGTTCTATTGAAAACAACTTTTCTGTTCATCACGCCTGCCATGCGCATAGGGCTGCTTCCGTCGCTCCACAGCCCGGGGCCTCCTTTAAAAGGTCCGGCCCTACTACCCCACGATGACAGCGCTATCGATATTGGTAAAGACATGCTCCTTGCTGCTCTTTTCGTCCAGGGCCGTGATAATCGTCCGGCTCTGCACCCCGGCCACGAAGGCAAGGTCCTTGTAGAGCAGCAGCGAAGAACGGCCCCCTTTGGCGGCCACCTTCTCCAGGGCCTGCGCCAGCTTGTCCACCTCGGCCTCGTTTAGGCTGATGCGGCGCGCCTCCAAGCGCTGCCGGGCATGCGCCGAAAAAGTGAGGCTGCGGCCCCTCGTCTCCTCCAGAACACGGGCAAAGCTCTCCTTTTTCCCCTTCGCCTTCCCCTTTTTCCCCAAGGCCCCGCTCTCCGGCCGGGGGGGAATATAAGGAACATGCAGACGATCTACCACTGTGCCCACCACCATCCATATTGAAGACACCCGCTGGAACCCGGTATCAAAATATAAAACAAAAGCCTCTTCAAAAACCAAGCCGGGTTACGCTCCCAACCCGGGCTGCACCTTCCCTTGGGGAATAAATAGGCACAACTTTTTTTGCACATCTGGTCGTTTACCGCTTTACCCTTCGGGATCCGCCTTGTCGCCGGAACTGGCCCCATCATCGGGATCCGTTTCATCACCGGGATCGACTTCGTCACCGGGATCCACTTCGTCGCCGGGCTCTGCTGCGGCAAAATCCCCCACCTGCAATACTGCCTGCCAGGGGTATTCCCGGCCTCCCACCCGCAAGAGGGGCTCTCCCCCCTGCAAGCGCACCGCGGTCACCTTGCCTTCTACGACCCTGCCCCCGGCATCGAGGAGCTGCACTTCTTTATTCAAAAGAGAGAGGGCCTGCTGCGGCGCCTGGGCGGCCGCAAAATCATCCAACGACTTCTGCATCTGCACGACCCTCTCCAGCAGGGTAAACTGGGCAATCTGGCTCATAAATTCACCCATGTCCTGCCCGCCGCTGAAAGGATCCTGGTAGCGCAACTGGGTCACCAGAAGCTTTAGAAAAGTATCCGCACCCAGATCCAACGTCTTATTGGGGACGGTGCTCTGCTCCGTGCCGTAGGCACCGGCGGCACCCGCCGCCCCGGTCGAACCAACCTCTGTCACCACTATTCCTCCTTGTCCCCGGGCCCTTTAGGCCAGGTAATT
>JAAZMI010000140.1 GCA_012798895.1 Bacillota bacterium | reverse complement strand
TTTAGTTTGCGCCATCCCAACCGCCCTTTCCGACAGTTTACCACAAACATGGTTCTCTTTCATAGAATGTTTTTATTGTTTTCTGCCTTTTTCAAAAACATTTTTTCTATGATACAATATGATCGTTAAATAAATGGGTAAATTTACGGTAAAACTCACAAAAGGTTCATGCCTTAGGCATAAGAGCACGTCAACCATTGCCGGCCGAAATCCCCGGTTTGGCAGCCAAAAGCATGCTTTGGGCTGGACGGCACATTAGGGAGGATAACTACTGTACAAGGAGTTGAAGAGCTTGCGGAATACACAAACCAGAAGAATACTGGCCATCGATATCGGCGGGGGCACCCAGGATATTGTGATCTATGAGGAAGGGGAAAGCCCGGAAAATTTTATTCAGATGGTGCTTCCTTCCCCCACTGCTATCATCGCTTCAAAGATAAAAGAGGTGACTGCGGCCCAAAAGGGTTTACACCTTACAGGTACAATTATGGGCGGCGGTAGGTCCGTAAGAGCCATAAAAGATCACTTAAAGGCCGGCTTACCGGTCACCGCCGAAGAAGAAGCTGCCAAAACTGTGCGCGATGATCTGGAAGATGTTAGGAAATCCGGAATTATCATCAAGAAATCTCCCCCCGCGGGTTACCGGATCGTGGAAACTAAAGATATCGATCTGGAAAACCTGGCAAAGGTCCTCGCTCTCTACCGTGTCGAACTTCCCCAAGAAGTAGCTATCGCTGTCCAGGATCATGGCGAAGCTCCTTTGGGCGTTAGCAACCGCCACTTTCGGTTTGAACATTGGAAAAAGTTCATTAAGAACGGGGGGGAGATCTCCGACCTTGCTTATTCTATTCCCCCGGATTACCTGACGAGAATGAAAGCTGTCAAAAACACTGTCCCCCATGCCCTCGTTATGGATACCTGTTCGGCTGCAATCTGGGGATCCTTCGGGGATGAACTGGTGCAAAGCAAACTTAAAGAAGGTATCGTACTGGTAAACATCGGCAATCAGCACACCTTTGCCGTGCTGATCAAAGGGCAAAGGATCTACGGCCTGTTCGAACACCACACCCGGTTGCTCGATCCCCAGAGGCTTTTCACGCTGATCGAAAAGCTGCGCCAAAAAAAACTGACGCACGAAGAAGTATTCGAAGATAGAGGCCACGGCTGCTACCTGGAACAAGATATCCCGGGCAATCTAAGCTTCGATTTCGTAGGAGTGACAGGCCCCAGGCGCTCTCTGGCGCAAGGCTCTGGTTTCCACATGGTCAACCCGCACGGCAACATGATGGTCACAGGATGTTTCGGATTGATCGAGGCGGTTAAAAAAAACAGCTATAGATAATGATTCCGCTGTAAAAAACCCTTTTTGATTAACTCGGGCCAGCGAACGTAGGGGCATATCTATATTGTTTGAAGCCGGTTACCCCCGCTAATGCTTCTTTCGCCATTACCATTGCCCGCTACATAATTTTGTTACATGCATCTGGCAAATATTGCACTAATTTTAAACGCAACCAATGTGGTAAAACCAGATTGCATACTTCGTTCCACAAAGCCTTAAGACATTTAGGGGAACGATCGTTCCCCTAAATGTGAAATACCTATTTTATTAGAGATGCATTCTGCTTCTGCCTTTGCCATCACCACATCATCATCCGGGATACAGCCTACAACCGGAAACTGCATTCAAATCCTTCGTGGATGGCCTCCAGCATTTTACGCACTTCTTTGCAGTCGCCGATCGAAAATACTTCATATTTTTCGGCAAGCGATGCAAGCAGCCCCCGATCAGGCTCGTATCCGGCGGCGATCACAACTGTGGAGATGTTTTCAAACTCCTTATCTTCTCCTTTGTGTTCGGCGATCACGGTGTTTCCTTTGATCTCCTTTAAGGTGGTCTCCGGGTGAAGTTCAACGCCCCGCTCCTGCATCCTCGTCATGAGCAATATCTTGTAGAAGAACCCGATATCGGCTCCTATCTCCGCCAACATCTCCAACAGATAGACATTTTTTCCCTGCTCCGCGGCAAAGTTGGCGATTTCACAGCCTACGAGACCGCCCCCCACCACCAACACTCTTTCGCCCAACCCCAACTGCTTTTCCCCGGAAAGGATATCATCCGCATGGGCTACATTCTCCTGCTCTATGCCGGGTATTTTGGGAAAGAGCGGCTTGCTGCCCGCGGCCAGAATAACAGCATCCGGGGCAAACTTTTCTACAGTATGGAGGTCAACCTCATGCCCGGTTACAACTTTTACCGGCAACTTAGTTAGCTGCTCGATGAGAAATACCCTGAGATCGCCCACCTCTGCTTTGCCGGGGGGCACTGCAGCCGGAAGCATCTTCCCTCCCAACTGCTTTTCACGTTCATATAACAGCACTTCGTGACCGCGCAAAGATGCAGTTCGTGCCGCCTCCATCCCGCCCGGGCCGCCGCCGATAACCAACACCTTCTTCTTTGCCGCCGCCTCTTCTATCTCATACCCGTATTCGCTTTCGCGGCCGCAGAGGGGGTTGCCGAGGCAGGTAATATCCTTCTGCATGAGCAGGCGGTCCATACAGCCTTGGTTACAGCCGATACACTTCCTGATCTCAGAAATTCTACCCTCCCGGGCCTTGCGGGGAAATTCCGGATCGGCCAGCAGAGCCCGCCCGAGAGCTACAAGATCAGTTTTCCCTTCTTTGATGAGATCTTCCGCCCGCCGGGGATCCTTGATGCGGCCGGCCACCGCTACAGGCACACGCCCCGCCAACGCCTTTTTCAGCTCCCGGGCCTTTTCTGCAAAAATATTCTGGGGAAGAAGCATGGGCGGCACCATCATGGGGCCGGATTCGTAAGTGGCACCGGAAACATGAAGCAGCTCTATGCCTTCATCCACAAGCCGCCGGGCAAATGCAATGCTCTCTTCCATCTCCAGCCCACCTTCTACATATTCTTCAGCACTTATGCGACAAGAGATGGGATAATCCCGGCCCACTGCTTCTCTGACACAGGCCAAAACCTCCAGGGCAAAACGCATCCTGTTTTCCAAGCTGCCGCCGTACTCATCCTCCCTTTTATTGGAATAAGGAGACAGAAATTGATTGATGAGGTGCCCGTGGCCAACCAGAAGCTCCACCCCGTCAAAACCGGCTTTTTGGGCCCGGCGTGCCGCCCGGCCAAAAGCATCGATCAATTGGGGTATTTCATCCTTGGCTATCTGGCGCGGCATCTCCTGTACGGCCTGACAAGGAATCGGCGAAGGAGCCAGAACATCTAAACCGGTCACGGCAGAGACGGTCTGGCGCCCGGCATGAAAAAGCTGAATGAATATTTTGGCACCATCTGCATGAACTTTATCAGCCAGCTCTTTTAATCCCGGAAGAAGTTCATCCTTATGTATCCCCAGTTGGCACGAACACTCTTTTCCGCTTTGGGTAACATAGGCACCTTCAGTAACGATCAAACCCGTTTCTCCCCTGGCCCTTGCCCTAAAAAAATCTACTAAGCGCTCTGTAACCTCTCCTTCGGGGGTGCTGTAGTTGGTCCCTATTGCAGCCATCATGATCCTGTTTGCCACCCGGAGCTGCCCAATCTGCATGGGTTTGAATAAATTTTCAAAAGAATCCATGTCGTCTAAAAACCTCCCCCTGCTTAGATTTAATATTATATTGTCATCCTGGAAAAGGAAATACTATTGTTCATCGCCTCTTTTTTCCCTAAAAACAAGATGTTCCATGGCCATCACCGCCAAAACTCCTACCACAAACCCGTTGCCCAAAAGAGGTCTTAAAATAAGGGGAAATGTATTCAAAACACCATCCGGCAGAAAAGAGACGATCACGCTCAACATCAGGGGAAGCCCGATCACGAGGCC
>JAAZMI010000139.1 GCA_012798895.1 Bacillota bacterium | reverse complement strand
TTTCCATACACCCAAAAATCTGTATCTTTGCGGTAATCGATGATCTCTTCTGCAGAAAAGAAAAAAGAGATCTCCCTGGCCGCACTTTTAGGGGAATCTGAACCATGCACGATGTTGTTACCTGTAAAAAGGGCATAATCACCGCGCAGTGTGCCACCGGGGGCCAACTGAGGATCGGTGTTTCCCAGCATATTGCGGACAACCTGCACAGCCTCCTTCCCCTCCCAAACCATGGCCACAACCGGGCCTGAAGTAATAAAACCAACGAGATCCTTAAAAAAAGGCTTGCCGACATGTTCCGCATAGTGCTTTTCGGCTAACTCCTTGCTTATCTGCAGCATTTTAAGTGCAACCGGCTTCAAACCTTTTTTTTCGAAACGGCTGATAACCTCGCCGATTAAATTCCTTTGCACCGCATCGGGTTTAAGCATTACAAAAGTCTTTTGCATGGAATCCTGTCTCCTTTAAATTTTAAATTTGCGGCATTGAAGCGTTAATGAACAAAGAAAAGCTTCTTGGCTCTTTTTAGGAGCAAAGAAGCTGAAAAATCAATACGAAAAGAAAGGATCGTTATCCTTGATGATACGTTTTTCCCGCGCACGCATCTCTCGTATGTCTTTGGTCAGGGCAAACAAGTTAAGATGCGTTAAGCCATCATAAAACTGCAACCCTCGAATATTTCTCTCCTCCAGCCGAGCGTCGATAAAAGAGGGCCGGCAATCCTGCGCTGAATAATCCTGTGAAGCGTAGATAAAACCCCATTTGGAATCGAAAGAAGGGATATAGGCCCCGTAAGAATCGACATACTTAAAAGAAAGCTTCAAAGTATTATAGAGCGAACTGTGGTACTGCAGCAGCCTGGGATTTAAATTGTCAGCCTGCAAGGCAATACCGCCCTTTGTTTTAACCCTTTGCGCCACCAACTCATAAAATTCCCTGGTGAAGAGCAGGTAGGAAGGGCTGTTATAATCGAGAGGTTCAGTCAGATCGATGATGATCACATCCCACAAGGCAGCGTTATCCTCCAGATACTTCCTTGCATCCATGAAGTGAACCTCAACCCGCGGATCTTCAAAAGCCCCCCCGTTCCAAGCAGGAAGATACTTTTGACAAAGTTCCACCACATCCCGATCGATATCGACCATGACAAGCTTTTCTACGGAGGGATGCTTAAGGATCTCCCTCAAGGCAGCTCCTTCCCCCCCACCCACCACCAAAATTTCTTTGGGCGAAGGATGAACAGCCAGGGCCGGGTGAACCAGCGCCTCGTGATAGATGTATTCATCATACTGCGCTGACTGGATTTTTCCGTTAAGAATGAGACAACGTCCAAAAAAATCCGTATCCACAATCTCTATGCTCTGAAATGGCGTCTCTCCATCGTAAACATAGCGTTCGATTCCATACATGTGGGCCTGACTGGGATGCGTATACTCGATGAACCATTTCCCAGTTAGAGATGACAAAGCAAAGCCTCCTTAGATAATATATTTATAACTACCCGGCTATGCACGAAGATGCCCTGTAGCCATCCCGGATATAGATGCCCTTTGCATCCCAAGCATAGCAAAAGATCTATCCTTTAATACGTTTAAAACAGCCAGCACCTTATGTTACAAGTTGCCTTCCATGCTGTAATTTTTTGTTTTCTATCCTC
>JAAZMI010000138.1 GCA_012798895.1 Bacillota bacterium | reverse complement strand
CCTGACTTTCGCAGTTAGATGATGAATAAATGCCGTTAAAGCCTTATGGCAAAAGGCTTTAACGGCATTATTGAATTACAAAAGATTGTTGTTGATTCAGTTTTTTTTGGTGGCTCCCATCATTTTTTTGATTTCTCCTAGTTTAAGGTACTTACGATTTAAATCCACGCCCATCTTTTTCTTAATCGCCTCTGTAATTTCATCGGTGTGGTTAAAAACATACCAGTTATCTTCTAGAAGACTCCCCGAAGCTTTGTTGAGACTCTCAGCAATCCTAGCAATTGAATATTTGTTTTCCAGGTTTAACGCCAGCAAGCGGGCGATGATCAGCGCCACATAACAGATCAAGAAGTGGGCTTTGATACGATCTATCCGGGAAAGAAAAACCGGGCGGGCCTCAATATCACTCTTGGTTACTCTGAAAGCCTCTTCAATGCGCCAAAGACCCCGGTAAATATCAATGATCTCTTCATCAGTTTTTCTCCACTCACTGGTAACAATAGCGTAGTAGCCGTCAAACTTTTCTTCCTCCCGTAACCTGGCCTCATCAAGAACCGGCCGCTGCTTTGTAGGCATAACTTCACCTGTCTTCGGATCAAAAACTAGATTTTTTACATACTTGGCAGCACCGTAAGCGATAGCCCGATTGTACCTTGCAGGGTTTTTTACCAGGTCCCGCGCTTTCAAAAGGGCCGGTTCGCGATCTGCTTTTGCCTTGCGGTCATAGTCAGGACTGTAAAACACCACCTGCTTTTCATCAATTCGGATTCTGGTACGGCCTCCCTTGGCATTACTGACGGCAATTTCCCGGGGGTACAACCTCGATTTAATCTTGAAACCGTCTCTTCGTTGCCGGTAACCAGAAGGGTCTAAAACATAACTTTTTAGTTCCCTGTTTGCACCACGGACCGTTTGCGAATAAATGTAACCATCCCCCTTCGCCAGGCTAATTGCGATGTTGTCTGCAGTATTAATTCCCTTGTCTGCCACTACAATGGTCCGGCCAATCTCATAATCTTTCTTTGCCTGGTCCAAAATCGGCATTAAGGTTAAACAATCATTAGTGTTGCCGGGGAAAAGGTCGTACATGATTGGAATACCCTTGGTGTCCATCAAAAGCCCCATTTGAACGATGGGATCCGGGCGGTGTTCTTTTGATACACCATTTTTTCGTAATTCATCTTGTTCATCGATCTCAAAATAGTAATTAGTAACATCGTAATAAACTAATTCGGTGGAGCGGCCATATTTTTCTTTCATTTGGCGGTGAAGATGTATTTGAAGTTTGTCTTTGAAGGTAATTACTTGTGACAGACAGCGATAAACATCATCTAGGGAAAAATCACTGTTTTCAAAGTAACGGCCTTTTTGTTCATATGTTTTCTTTTTAGATGCCGGAAAGAGCACCCGAGAATAAATAAGAAGCTTCATGATGTTGTTTGTATTGAATTTGGATTTAAACGATCTCGAATGGTTGCTGAAAAACCTATGGAGGCCCAACTCATGGTAAAGCTTGCTTAATGCGGCATAACCGATGTTTTTACGATTAACCTCAGAATCAACTAAAACCTCATTTGGATCAATGCTAAATTCTACCGGTTGGTTTTCGAGAGCTTGCATCTTGTTCATTTCCGCAACAACTGCTTTAAAATGTGCAACTGGATCGGGATAACTTTTTTTTAGATCATCGAGGTATCCAAGTGATTTAATTGTTTTATGCTTTACTTTCTTGGTCACTGGATCTCTGTAACCATGAACAATGGACAGGTAGGCACGACCGTTACTTATGCCTTTTCGCAGGAACATCGTAACACCTCCATTTCATGTATATTATACCATAATCACAAACAATCACCAATACTTTAAATCAAAAAATTTGACAAAAAAAATGCCTAAAAATGCTTTATTAAAAAGGCTTTATGGGGTGTTGGGATAACTAACCTACTGCGAAACTAGGG
>JAAZMI010000137.1 GCA_012798895.1 Bacillota bacterium | reverse complement strand
GTGCTGCAAGAGCAGGTTGAAAGATTGAAAGAGCAGGCCGTCCCGGTTTTTTTCCATAGCGACGGTAATTTAAATGCCGTTTTGGACGACCTGCTGGTGATGGGGTTTGACGGCCTACAGGGCCTGGAGGCGGGGGCGGGCATGGATATCGCCGCGGTAAAGGAAAAAACAAGGGACCGCATCACCCTCATGGGGAATATAGATCTATCCCATCTCCATCCGGAGGCAGAGGAAGAGGAGATCAGGGATGTGGTGAAGAAAACCTTTAATTCAGCCAAAAAAGGCGGGCGCTATATCTTTGGGACCTCCGGGGGCCTGCATAAGAATCTGCCCGTAGAGAAAGTAAAAACCATGTACAGTGCCGCCCGGCAGTTTGCCCGCTATGAACAATAGAACAAGGGATTAGGCGGGGATGTTCTACCGTTCTAAATAGTAGAATGGTATAGAACAGGAACAGGGGGAAGCCGCTCCGTTCTACGAACTTGTTAAAGTAAATCCGGCTTGATATGGGGAGGCTACGAAATTGACGCAGTTAAAAAGAGCTTGTGCGGGGGAGATCACTCCTGAGATGCAACAGGTTTCAGTGCAGGAGAAGATCAACGCAGAAGAAGTAAAAGATCTGGTGGCGCGGGGACTGGCGGTTATCCCCGCCAATAAGAATCACCGGAATTTAAAGGCGATCGGCATCGGCCGGGGTATGCGCACCAAGGTCAACGCAAACCTTGGGACGTCGCCGACCTTTCCGGAATGGAAGAACGAGATTGAAAAACTGAAGGTTTCTTTGGATTGTGCGGTAGATGCCGTTATGGATCTGAGCACCGGCGGGGAGATCCGGACCTGCCGCCAAGAGATAATCGACCAGGCGCCGGTGCCGGTGGGAACCGTTCCCATCTACGAAGCTGCGGTAAGGGCACGCGAAGCACAGGGGGCGGTGGTGGAGATGGATCCCGACGATCTCTTTCAAGTGATTACAGAGCAGGCTGAACAAGGGGTCGATTTTATAACGGTACACTGTGGTGTAACCCGGCGCATCGTTGAAAAATTGAAAAAACAACCGCGGTTGCTGGGGATCGTCAGCCGGGGCGGGGCCATGACTGCGGGTTGGATCCTGCACAATAACAGGGAGAATCCCTTGTACGAACAGTTCGACCGGCTTTTGGAGATCTGCCTGGTGCATGATGTCACATTGAGCCTGGGCGATGGGTTAAGGCCCGGCTGCCTCGATGATGCCACCGATCAGGCCCAGATCGATGAGCTGATGGTTTTGGGTGAACTCGTGCAGCGTTCCCGCCGGGCCGGGGTGCAGGTCATGGTAGAAGGCCCCGGGCACGTTCCCTTTGATCAGATCACCGCCAATGTCGTGCTCCAAAAAAGGCTCTGCCACGAGGCCCCTTTCTATGTTCTGGGGCCGCTGGTTACGGATATTGCTGCCGGCTACGACCATATTGCCTCGGCGATCGGGGGCACGGTGGCGGCTATAGCCGGGGCCGATTTTCTTTGTTATGTAACCCCTTCCGAACATCTGGGGTTGCCTACAGTTGACGATGTCCGGGAAGGGATTATGGCTTCACGGATCGCCGCCCACGCCGCCGACATCGTTAAGGGTTCTCCTCATGTTAGGGAGAGGGACAAGGCGATGGCCATCGCAAGGCGCGATCTGGATTGGCAGAAACAGATGAAGCTGGCCTTGGATCCGCAGAAAGCACAGGAGATGCACCGGGCCCTTAACCCGGTCGAGCAAGAAGTCTGCTCTATGTGCGGGGAATTTTGTGCCATAGATATGGTAAACAAGTACCTGCATAAAGACGGCGGGGAAGACGCATAGGCCGGGAACTGAAGTTAAATATCCGTAGCGGCTGTAACAGCATTGCCCCTGACAAAAATCACCCGCTAAAGGGAGTTCAACCTGGGGATTAACGAGAAAAGGCAGGTTTTTGACCAGTTTTCTTCAACCCGGGGCTCGAAAGCAAAAACTGCATCGAGCCCCGGGTTTTTATCGCTGCCTCTCTTGGTGGATCTTCTCCATCCAAGCGGCCACTTTAACATCTTCAGCGGCACAAAACCCGGGATTATACGGTTTAATATCTACAATAGGGCTACCGTCGACGGCATCGAGGCCCTCGACTTTAAGAATATTGCCGGCGCGTTCCAGCAAACGCACCGCCGTTACACAGATCGGGTTGGGGCGTGCCGGGCTGCAGGTTGCAAATATCCCCGTTAGCGGCAGATCGTCCCTGCCCATGGGATGAACCTTGGTAAACCGGCGCCCTGCAGGGCGCACGAGGTGAGCCCAGTAGAGAACCAATAGATGGGAAAAACCTTCTACGCCATCGAGACAGTCGGCGTGTTTTTTTTCGATAACGAGTTCTGAAATCCTTTTTTTGTACCCCTGCTGTCTACCCCGGGGCCGCCACTTCAGATCGTCAGCTTCTGCAGCCAGAGCCGGTTTTTTCACTTCATTTCGCACTACGCCCACGGGCCTAATAGTCATCTCCAGTATGTTTTGATCTTGTTGATTCTCCTCCAATGATTTTCCTCCTCCATGCGATATATGATTCTACGGCATAAACTCTATTTGCAAGGCGTTCGCTGAAATCAGCATCCATTCGACTGATAATTTTTCGCCCGGGCCAATTGAACGTCCTATTCAAAAGGCCCCCAAAATGGCATCCTGCCATTTTTGCTTCAAAATTGTGCCGTCTTCATGGGCTTATTTTTACATATCCCGCGCCAGGCGAATTTCGTTTTATGCAGCAGAATGTAATTTTTGTAGTGGAATCATATCTAGTTACCATCCTTAAATTTGCTCCCGCGCCAAGCGAAGCAGCAGGCGGTATGCCAGCAGGCCGGCGGCCATTATCGCCAGGGCGGCGATCGTAAAAATAGCCCCGTAACTCCAGCCGGCAAGTAGAAACCGGTTGGCCGATACGCCCAGACCCCCGCCGATAAACATATTAAAGGAACAAAGCGACATTACCGCACCTCTTTGCAGGGGCAGTTGTTGCTGCGCCGTGATGATGATCGTAGATTGCAGAAGCACAAAGGCCAGCCCAAAGCCCAGAAGGATGGGAAATACATAATATAGCCCCGGCCACTGGCCGAGCAGCGTCCAGGAAATAAGACCCAAAATGCCAGCGAAAAGCGTCGTTTGGGGGCCCATTCTTTGCCGTATATCGCCGGATTTTTGACCCCCGATATAAGCGGCCAGCCCAAAAGGGGTCATGACCAGGCCTACATGAAAAATGTTCAGGCCGGTTTTTTCTACTAAGAAATCGCCCAGATAGGTGAAGCTGCCAAACACTGCAAAACCGACTAGAAACAATAGAACCACTGTTTTTAAAAGAAAAGGCTGTGCAAAGGCATTGGCATAGGCCCGGCGCAGCCCTACGGTTTTTGCGGTGCCCGGGGTAAAGATCAGGTATTTTAGCATAAAAAAGGCGATGATTAGCTCTGCCACCCCGTACGTTAGATAGACCAGCCGCCAGGACCCGATGAAAGAAAGGCCGCCCCCGATGGCGGTGGCCGCCGCTGCCCCTAGAAAATACATGCCCATCACGCTGCCGATTGCATTCATCCTTTTCTGGGGATCCGCAAAGAGATCGCCCACGTAAGATATAGTGACGGGGAGTATGGCTGCTGCAAGGGCCCCATTTGCCGCCCGGATCAACGCCAGGGAGGTTATATTAAAGGCCAGGGCACCCAGGCAGCTAAAGACCGCCGTGCCAAAAGCTGCTATACTGACGATACGGGCCTTCCCGTAGCGGTCTCCAAGCGGGCCGAACAGCAGTGTAAACAGCCCGAAAGGAAGCATATAAGCAGCTACAGATAGAGCAGCAGTGCCGATATCGATATTGAAGCTGCCGGCGATATCCACCAACATCGGAGAAGCGGCATAATTATCGCCCATGGCCCAGAAACCCATCAGCCCCAACAAAAATACAGCCGACTTCGTCTTTGATTCCATATTCTGTTTCCTCCTCTGCATCTCTGACTAAATTACGATTTTTTCGATATTCTGTACTACGCCACTTTTTTAATAATTAAAATGCATTGGCGACAGCGTGACAAGAATCGTGCGGTGTTTTGTATCCCCTTGCGCCACTTTGACCAGAATGTGATCGTTCCAGACAATCTCACCCCAACACACCAATTATAATCATATTCGAAAAAATCCGCAATCGGTGGGGCTGCAAGGGGGCACTAACTTTTAAGATGACAGCTAATTTAAGAAAAGCTGAAGAAAACATTTGTTATCTGAATGGTAGCATACTGGCAGACTCCAAACAACACAGGTTGAGGCTTAATAATTAAAGGAAATCAAATTCTATTGCCGAAATAGATAGATAAGTGTCGAAACAAAAATTTCAAAAACAATTACATAGTTGTTCGATGGAACCTTTCTCTGTTATTTTTGAATCTATGCCTTCTTTCCTACGTTATTGATATAGTGGGATGCTATCGCGACTTGACAGTAATGAGCGATAATGGATAATATTGGTGTACCTTATAGTTTATGAAAGGGACGGATGGCGCAATGATGGGGAGATGGAAAAACCTTTGTAAGGCATTCACGCCTGAAAAAACGACCGATCTTTTACGTTATATAGCGCCTGGTTTCAGGCCAGGATGGGAATCCCTTGAGGGCTATCTACAAGTAGATGGGGATTTTGACGGGGCTAGGCAGATCGGCGTAATTGAATTTCCGGATGCTCAAACTGTTATTGCGGGGGTCGTGCATGTTCGAGATGAACTTACCGCCCGCGCGAGCAAGCGCAAACAGTACGAAGTGGCTAAACGTATCCTCAAGTCCGGCAACCACAATGCTGGTATTTTTGCTTTTTATGATGATGCCGGGCGTTTTAGGTTTTCATTAATAACAGTTACGTACCATGGTACAAAAAGGGAGTTTAGCACTTTTCGTCGCCACACCTTTTTTGTCGATCCGGAACTTCCGAATAAGACCTTTTTGCAGCAGATGCAGCGCGCCGATTTTTCCACGCTTGCCGGGATCTTTGAAACCTTTTCTTTGGAAGCTGTTTCAGACGAATTTTACAAAGAATTTAATCCCAAATTTAATGCTATCGCCGATGCCGTACAGGGCACTGATGATGTGAACCTTAGACAAGATTTTGCCCTGCTTTTTGCTATCCGCATCATCTTTTTGGGCTTTGTGCAAAAGAAAGGTTGGCTGGGGGGCAACTCCAAATTCCTGCCGGATTTTTGGGAAGAGTACTACGCTAAAAGGCGCCGGGAAGGGGAACGTAGTGAAACCGGTGCCGGCGGGATTTTCTATCGGGAATGGTTGGAACCTCTTTTCTTTGAGGCACTAAGCTCCCCTCCCGGGCGCAAGGTGGCGTACGGGCATGCCCCGTTTTCTAAAGCAACTCAGGATACGCTTCTGATGGCACCCTATCTAAACGGTGAGCTGTTTAAGCGCAAACAGGGCGTGGATGATCGGGGGTTGTGGATTCCCGATGAACTCATCGATGATTTTTTCGGTTTTCTTTTTCAGTACAACTTTACCGTGGAAGAAAATGAACTCTACGATGAAGAGTTGGAGCTTAACCCCGAATTTTTAGGCATCATATTCGAACGCCTAACAAATATGGATCAGGGGGCGGTCTACACACCGCGGGTGGAGGTGGATCTGATGTGCCGCCTGGCTCTGGTAAAATGGTTGGAGCAGATCCCCGGAATCAAAAAAGAAGATCTGTACCGTCTCTTTTTCCGCGAGGCAGGTACTGGTGAGGTCTATGATGAATACCAGAGACAGGGCGATTTTTCTCCCGCCGAGATTCGAACATTGATCGAACACCTGGAAAAAGTTACTGTGTGTGATCCGGCTGCCGGATCCGGGGCCTTCGAAGTGGGTATGTTGCAAGTATTGGAACAGGTGCTGGAAAATCTCTATTCTCGCAACAACACCCCGGAGGATTTAAAAGCCAGGGCACCCGGTTCTTATGAACTTAAAAAATCGATCATTGCGCATTCGCTTTACGGTGCGGAAGTCAAGCACTGGGCTGTGTGGATCAATCAACTGCGCTTATGGTTGACCCTCTTTGTGGACATGCCCGATGATTACAAAGATTTGTTCGAACCGCTTTTGCCCAACTTGGCCTTCAAAGTGCGCACCGGCGATTCATTAGTGCAACGCATTGGCAGTAAAACCTTTCCAGTACAGGGCCATGCCAATCTGCTGCCGGAAATCAAACGCAAAATCACCCAGTTAAAGCAAAGGAAGCGCGATTTTTTCCTCAATAAAAACGATGATCATCGTCTCATAGAACATGAAGAGCTGGCCGTTTTCCGGGCGATCCTGGATACAGAGATCAGGGCACGGAAAAAACAAATTCGTGATTTAATCAGTCCCAAGCCGGAACAAAGCACTTTGGTCGAAACCGGCCCGAGACAAGCTGGGCTGGATTCTACCAAAGAAGAAAAAGCTTTGCACGCCAAATTAGAAGCCGAAATTGCCGAGCTGCGGGCCCAAAGGGATAGCTTAAAAAGTAAGCATCCTTTCATCTGGAGCATCGAATTTGCCGAAATTTTCTTCGATCGTGGGGGTTTCGATATTGTCATCGGCAATCCGCCCTATGTACGCCAAGAAAGCATTGTCGATCCCAGGGGGCTGTTGGCGCCCAGGGATTATAAAGATGCCTTGCGGGAGATGTTACGGCTTGATTTCCCCGATTATTTTGCTTTGTCACCTATACGCACCGATCGGTTCGGGAAAGGGCGCATACCCAGCGGGCGTTCCGATCTTTACACTTATTTTTATATCCGCTCCCTACGCCTGCTCAATCCCGAAGGCGTACACGTTTTCATCTGCTCCAATTCCTGGCTGGATGTAGGTTATGGCGTCTGGTTACAGGAATTCTTTTTG
>JAAZMI010000136.1 GCA_012798895.1 Bacillota bacterium | reverse complement strand
TCCGAGTTCAGCTCAGAGAGTTCTACGGCTCAGCTACGGCTTATGATGACC
This sequence comes from Bacillota bacterium, assembly GCA_012798895.1. Taxonomy (GTDB): domain Bacteria; phylum Bacillota; class Dethiobacteria; order DTU022; family UBA8154; genus JAAZMI01. Next base: position 5,659 of record JAAZMI010000136.1, on the reverse strand, counting down.
TACCCGACCAAGCGGCCATCCATGGCCGCACGGTCGGCCACAGGCGTCCTGTCGGCAGGGTCATCTTAAGGCCTCACGCTTCGCCAAGAACTCTTTGCTTCGCTTCACAAGTCGCTGCACTACAATCCCCCACCATCATAGCATGTTGAAAAAAATAGGACGACAAAAACACTCGCAATGTCCCCGGCGGTAAGAACACGAGGGCCGTTCTACTTCAATTACAAGTAGAACGGCCCTGTCATCCTAATAATTTTTGCTAACCTTCAATCAATGTGCTTACGGTTTAAAATAGTTTAGGGGGTTGATTGTTGAACCGTGCATACCGCTGTTGCGAATTTCAAAATGCAGGTGTGCGCCTGTGCTGCGCCCCGTCGATCCTACGGAGGCGATCACTTGGCCTTTGTTGACGGCCTGCCCCGTTTTCACTGCATTTTTGGAATTATGTGCATAGCGCGTATAAAACTGTCCGTGGCAGATAACCACGCTTAAACCATAGCCCCCCTCCCATCCCTGGAAAACGACCACGCCGCTGTCTGCCGCCAGCACCGGGGTGCCTTGCGGGGCGGCAATATCGATGCCCCCGTGAAAACCCCCGCTGCGCCATCCATAACCGGAAGAGATGCGTCCCCCACCCCTTACCGGCCAGATGAAATTACCGGTTCCCTTTGATGGTATGCGCGCCAAACCAGCCGCGATAACCCTGTCTTCCGGCTCTTCCACTATTGTTTCCTTTATTTTCTCCCGTTCTACCTCTCTGCCATTTTCCTTAACAATCTGGTACTCAACTTTTTTCTGACCCAGAACACCATTTTTCTCCACGCGGGTCTGTGTCCCCCAAAGCTTGCTATCGTAGATATATTCGGTTTCAAAAGGAATGCTCTCTTCTATCACCAACCGCTCTACCGATTTTACATTCACCAATGGCTCAGTGACGATGAGACTAATCTCGTCACCTTCTTTAATCGCATCGCCGTCTATATGGGGGTTAGCCTCCTGCAATTTCTCCACAGAGAGATGATTTTCCCTGGCTATCTCCCAGAGCGAATCCCCACGAGAAACGAGGTATGTCTCCCGGCGGTCCGTTCCATTTAAAAGAATGGAAGCCAGCGTCTCTGCTTCATAGAGTGCTTCCGGATAAACACAACAGGGTCTTGACGAGATCGTTTCGCCAATCTGTATCTCTTCAAGGAAAACATTTTCCTGGAAAGGAACGTAAGCCCCCTTAACCAGATCGATTATGATCTCCACTTCATCTTTTGTCATCACCGGAAAAATATCCCGCCCGTCGACTGTTACCATCCTTGCTTTCACCTTATAACTCAACATACGGCGCAATTTGGAGCTGATTATCTGTTCATCGGCCTCCGCCCCCGGGCGGAAAACTTTCTCTGAGACAACATTTTGGATAGTCTGCACCGGCAGACCGTAGTGGGCCTCTGCCTCCGCCTGCAGTGTTTTCATGACCGCCGGCAATTCTTCCTCTGCAGCGAGAAGTCCTATCTCCAAACCATCGACTTTCACTGCATAGAAATACCCCGTGCAGATAACATAGACGGAAAGCACCGCCCCTAGAACGATCCCGCTTAGAAGCACAAATATTAAATTAGCGTGTTTCTTAATCCAAAAACGATCAAAATATTTTCCTATCGGCGCCGCCGAACCGGATTCCTCTGTCTGTAAGACTGAGATGCACCCCCTGTCCAGGCTTCTTTATCCAAAGAATAATGAGAGTTAGAACCCCCGTAAAAGAGCTGCGATCCCAACCCTTTAAGGTTTGTTTGTAAATTATTAAATTTGTTAAGAAGCCTTAATATCGATAACTATAGTTCTACCTAAAAAGAGAAAATCCTGCCGAATTTGCCAGGCAAGGAAAATATTTTTATTTAATATATGCGCCTCTACATGATAATGTTAAAAAACCGGCATTATATCCCTAAGCAGGTGTCGATATAATAAAATGTATATTACATCTTCGCCAAAACCGCATCACCTAAGTCTTCTGATAAGAAAGGCTTACGAATTTATTATAGCGATCCATAAAATAGAGCTCTACTTTCCCGGTGGGGCCGTTTCTTTGTTTAGAAATAAGGATCTCCGTCACATGTTTCCTTTCTGTATCCGGATTGTAGTAATCCTCTCTGTAGATAAAGATGACCATATCTGCGTTGGCCTCTATCCCGCCTGAATCCAACAGATCGCTCAATATAGGTCGCCTGTCCTGGCGTTGCTCTACGGCCCGGCTAAGCTGGGAGAGAGTAATTACGGGGCAATCCAGTTCTTTGGCCAGGGCTTTCAGGGAACGCGAGATACCCGAAATCTCCTGCTGACGGTTTTCAGCTCTTTCACTCCCGCGCATAAGCTGCAGGTAATCAACGAAAATTGCGCACAGCCCTTTCTCCAATTTCAGACGACGGGCCTTGGCCCGCATCTCCATCACTGAGATAGCCGGCGTATCATCAATGTATAAAGGAAGCTCGGAAAGCGGCCCCACCGCCTGTGTTAAACGCGGCCAATCCTCCGAAGAAAGAAACCCCCGGCGCAACCTCTGCGCATCTATCTCCGCTGCAGAACACAGCAATCTCTGCGCCAGTTGTTCGCCGGACATCTCCAAACTGAAAAAGGCAACCGGCTGCCCTTCTGTAACGGCCATCTGCTGGGCAATATTCGCCGCAAGGGTGGTCTTGCCCATACTGGGACGGGCGGCGATGATGATCAGATCCGATTCCTGAAAACCGGAGGTGATATCATCCAGATCCGGGAAGCCCGTAGATAATCCGGTCAGCCCGCTTTTCCTTTCATAGAGTCTCTCCAGTTTTTCAAAGGTTTGTTCCAGAGCGTCACGCAGGGGAACAAAACTACGCGTATCTTTTTTGCGGGCAACATCAAAAATCAACTGTTCCGCATCATCCAAAAATTCCTCGATATTTTCCACATAGCCGTAAGATTTTTCAATAATTTCCGTGGAAGAGCGGATCAGAGCGCGCAACAGGGCTTTTTCCTTTACAATTCCGGCGTAATATTTCGCGTGAGCCGCAGTGGGGGTCATATTGGCAAGGGTGGCCAGGTAAGCGGCGCCGCCCACCTTATCCAACAAACCCTTGTTTTCCAGCTCTTCACACACTGTTACCAGATCGACAGCTTCCCCTCTGTTAAAAAGATCCATCAGCGTTTGGCAGATATGCCGGTGCGTTTCACGGTAAAAATCATAGGAAGATAGAATTTCGGCAACTTCTACCAGAGCATCTTTGTCGATCAACATCGCCCCTAAAACAGATTGTTCCGCCTCCAGATTTTGTGGGGGCAAACGCTGTGCTTGCTCTTTCATCTACCGTTCTCCTCAACCAGGACAAGAGGAAGTACTTCTTCTACGTTGTCCAGATAATTAACCTGCAGATCATCCTTTAACAAAAGGGATAGGCCGCAAGAATTTTCCCTGGGCAAGATAACCTGGCGAATGCCGGCTAATCTTGCCCCGTAAAGTTTTTCCATCAGGCCGCCGACGGGTTTTATCTTGCCCTGTAGAGAAAGCTCGCCGCTGACTGCAACATCCTGGCGAAGAGGAATTTGCTTTAAGGTGCTGTACAGCGCTAAAAAAAGGGCTACCCCGGCGGAAGGACCTTCAATATTGGCGCCCCCGATAATATTAATATGCAGATCGTATTCGCTAATCTCCAAACCACTTAGTTTGCGCAGAACAGAAGCCGCATTAAAAACAGAATCACGGGCCATGACGCCGGCAGCCTCGTTAAAACGTATTTTACCCCTGCCGGGCTGCGATGCCGGAAAAGAGATGGCCTCGATTTCGAGAACCGTGCCCCAGTACCCCGCCGCCGCCAGGCCATAGATTTTTCCGATCTCTGCACCGGAGGTATTGCGTGAAAAAGACAGCGGCAACAGGCGGTTGCTTTGGATAACTTCTTCGATTATTTTTTTATCGAGCACGATATTTCGCCCCATATTTTTACTGTTACCCTTCTTCGGCAGTGCTGTAAAAGAGGAGCTATCCTGCTGCATCTCCTGGGTCGTACTATTATAGATCGCCAGCCCATAGGCATCGGCCAAAAGATTTATGGCACCCCGGCCTTCATTCGTATGGCGGCAGATTAGTTCCATTGCACCGGAGGTCAATTTCGCCCCCAATTTGTCGACAGCATTTTTGACGATTTTTTGAATATCGCCCGCAGAGAGAGGTTCAAAATAGACTGCACTGCAACGCGATCTAAAAGCCGGCGAGATCTCTGCCGGTGTTTTGGTCGTTGCTCCGATTAGAATAAAATCTGCCGGGGCCCCCTCTGAAAATAATTTATGTATATATTGGGGCACCTGCGGGGCAGAGGAATCATAATAAGCAGAATCAAAGAAAACGCGCTTATCCTCGAGCACTTTAAGCAGTTTGTTTTGCAGCTGCGGATCCATCTCCCCGATCTCGTCGATAAAAAGCACTCCCCCGTGGGCCTCCGTCACCAAACCTAATTTGGGCTCGGGGATGCCTCCTTCGCTAAGTTCTCGCTTGGCCCCCTGATAGATCGGATCGTGCACTGAACCCAGAAGAGGGTTCGCTGTTTCTCGGGGGTCCCAACGCAGGGTCGTAGCATCGACCTCCACAAAAGGGGCCGTATCCTTAAGGGGCGTATGAAGCATGTTCTTGGCCGTCTCCAAAGCTAAGCGGGCTGCTGCCGTTTTTCCCACCCCCGGCGGCCCATAGATGATGAGATGTTGAGGAAAGGGCGAGGCCAATTTGGACATTAAAGCACGGATACCTTTTTCTTGCCCTATTATCTCCTCCAGGCTGGTAGGCCTAAAAAATTCCATTGCCGAGCGGGAAAGACTGGTTGCAGATAATTTTTCCAATAATGCATATTTTTTTAGCGTCTGGGAATTCTCCGGACCCCCCTCTTCCTTCAACAGTTGTTCCTTAATCTCACGAATATATTCTTCATGCCTCTCCTGCAGCTTTAGATTTACTTTTTCTTCTAATGATTCCTCTAGAACACGACGCGTTAAGATCTCAGCAGCCTGTTCTTCCATCTCATCCAGAAGAGCCGGAATTTTGGAGAGAGGTGTTACATCTTTCAGCGTGGGGTTCTCAGACAATAATTTTTGCATTCCCAACACCTTTTCTTCCAGCTCATGGGATTGCAACAGATCCAAGGCTTCAAATTTAGTAGCCTTTAAGATAAGCTTGTCCGCACCATAGATGCTTATGAGCAGATCGTGGAAAGCTTTAACCCTTCTACGTAGGTTTTTTCTACCGGCTGTAGGTAATAACACAACCGAATTCTTAGACAGGTCAGACATCACCGGTAGCGGAAAATACAGCCGTTTCGGCGCTACCTTCCGCTGACCTCCTTTCTGGCACTCCTTATTCTCCCTTTTCCACTAATACCTGGATGGAAGAGGTTACTTCCGGATGCAATTTAATCTGCACTTCGTAATTGCCCAAGGCTTTGATCGGCTCTTCGAGAGCAATCTTTTTTTTATTAATTTTTATTCCAATGGAGGCTAATTCCCGCACAATATCCGCCGAGGTCACCGAACCAAACAAACGTCCGTCTTCACCTGCTTTTACGGCGATAGCAATTTGCTTATCCGCAATTTTTGCCGATAGTTTTTCCGCCTCTTTTAATTTTTTAGCCTCTTTTTTAGCCCGGGCCTCATC
>JAAZMI010000135.1 GCA_012798895.1 Bacillota bacterium | reverse complement strand
TAAATTAAAGAAAGATAAAATTAAAGATCTGATGCATAAAGAGGGAGGAAAAGGGAAATATAATAGCGGGCCGAGGCCCGCTAAGTTGTTGTTACAGAAGCTGTGTACCTTGCTGTGTACCTTGTTGTGTATTCTGGGGTTGCCCAATCTGTGTTTGTTTGGGAGCCGGTTGCTGGGTGAGCTGAGAAGCTTGTAATTGGCCCCCAGCCAACTGGTTCTCAACCTGCTGAATCATCTTCCTGACCATGGTACCGCCAACGTAGCCATTTTGCCGGGAGGTTAGCTCCCCTTTATCTATACCATCGTAGTCAGCAATACCAAGCTCGTTGGCAATCTCCAGTTTAAAATCTTCCAGAGCCTGTTCCGCTCCGATAACAAGAACCCTTTTACGTCCGGTTCTACTTCCGCCTACTGGCATTGTGTCACCTCCTTCTTGATGAATTCTATTTTTATTATCTCTTTTAGAGCGTTTTATATACTTAGAAATTTATCCTAAAACTATAGTATTATTCCTATTTTAAACAAAAAAATTCCTTGAAAGCTTGATTTTTTCAAGGAATTTTTAGGGAATTAAATTTTTTATGGGCAAACCAAAATCTTGTTTTTAGAAAGAATCTGTGGTAGAATCTATGTTGTTGCTCGTTTAAAGAGGAGGTAGAATCCGGAATGGCAAATAGATGTTACTACTGTGGAAAAGGAAAATCGAGCGGTTTTACCATCAGCCACTCACACATTAAAACTAAACGCAACTGGAAACCCAATATTCAGAAAGTGAAGGCCATCATCGATGGCGCTCCCCGGAGAATAAAAGTATGTACGCGTTGTCTAAAGGCAGGAAAGGTAAAAAGGGCTCAATAGCATAGCAACATGTGAGCAGACTTTACCCTAACAGCCCTGTTAACAGATCTGTGTTATCTAAAAAGGTATCAATCAATAATCCTAAATTTAAAGTGATCACGTAGTAAAAGCGCAGCGATATTTAGCATGCGCTTTTTGTTTGTTTTTTAATTTTTTTTGCCAAGCAGCGCTATTAGCAGACGACCGACAAAACGAGGCACTTTAATGACGTAAAATTTCATTTTTTTGTCCTCCTTATAAATCATTTTTCTTGTATCCGATCACGTTTTAGCTGTACTATTGAAACACAGTATAAAGACGCCATCCCATCCAGATTAAGAGAATTCCCAACAGCAGGGGCCAAAGATATAGGGGTAAAGAACTAACAATTAACCCTATTCCAACCACAGCTGAGATTACGCCGCAGCATCTATAAAAAAACGCATTGATGCGTTGTTTTTTCAGTATGAACACCCCCACACCTAGTTTTTGTTCATTGTATTATATTCAAATCTGGATAAAAGGTTAAAAACACAATCGTTTATTTTCAACCTAAAGTTATGGTATAATCTAGAACGCACCAGAAAAATAGACCAAGAAAGGGTGGAATAATGCAAGTTTCCCCAGAAGAACTTAATAATGCTGCCCTGGATGCAAGGGTTGAGTTGTCGGCAACCGAAACAAAGGAGTTGCTAAGGGAGGTTCAATCTTTCTTTAACCTGACTAAAAAGTTGCAAGAAGTAGATTTGGAAGGAATCGCCGCCACGAGCTATGGCCACCAAGAACCCAATATACTGCGCGATGATCTTATTAGGTCTTCCCTGCCACTGGAGGAATCCCTGGCAAACGCTCCCGCAGTTGATGAATCCTGTTTCCTGGTTCCAAGAATTATTGAAGAATAGAAAAGGATGATTTTTGATGGATTTGGACTTTGCAAACCTTATGGCGGAGCAGATCGCCGCTGCAATGAAGGGGAAAAAAATATCACCGGCTGAACTGGGAGATACGCTTTTCCGGCGTAGCACACGAGCCCAAAAAGAACTGAACCTTTTCATTTCTTTTGATCAAAAGCATATTGCCGGGGAAATAAAAAGAATAGAACAACATCTCCCGGATAAAAATTGCAGCCTGTTGGGTGTTCCTTTGGCACTGGCCGATAACATTGCCACTGATGACCAGAAAACAACCTGTGCTTCCCGGTTTATGGCCGCCTATCAGCCACCTTTTACGGCCCGTGTTGTATCTCAATTAAAGGAAAACGGTGCTCTTTTGATCGGAAAAACAAATTTAGAAGAATTCAATCTCGGCTGTTCAGGGGGGAGCTCTTTTTTTAATTCAGTAAAAAACCCGTGGGATCTGGAATGCAGCGCCGGCAGCGGTGCTGCAGCAGCAGTAGCAAGCGGCCTGGCAACGCTGGCGCTGGCTTCCGACACACGCGGCGAGCTGAGACAGGCAGCCTCTTATTGCGGGGTTCTGGCCCTCAAACCAACATATGGCCGAATCTCCCGTAAAGGGTTAATTGACATCGCTTCTTCTTTAGAACAGATCGGCATTTTGGGCCGGTGCACTTCGGATCTGGCTATTGCCTTACAAGTTCTTGCCGTACCCGAACCGGATAACCCTTCTACGCTGCAAATAGAAGCGCCTCCTTATGCCAGCCTGTTGGAAAAACCAGAGGAAAACTTTAAAATCGCCGTTCCCACCTGCTGGAATGAAGCATCTCACCTGCAGGATGAAGTAAAAAATGATTTCCAGGAACAACTGGAAAACCTCGATAAACTTGGCCTCGAAGTAAATTTTGTCACACTGCCCCATTTTAAAGATGCTTCTTTAGTTGCCACCATGATCTGTGCCGTAGAGGCGTTCTCCAATTTATCCAACATGGACGGGGTGCGCTTCGGCCATAGAGAAACAGGGAAGCACCTTCAAGAGATGTACATAGAGACCCGCAGCCGAGGTTTCAGCAGCAAGTTGAAAAAGTTTATTACTTTCGGGGGGTTAACCTCCACACCAAAATACTACGATACTTTCTTTCGGCGGGGTCAAAAACTGCGCACTTTAATTTCCCGGGAACTGGAAAGCTGCCTGGCGGAAAACGATCTTTTGCTTACACCCACCACGCCATTTAAAGCCCCTTCTTTTGCTGCCCCCGTAAGTGGAAAAGAATTCCCCGATCCAGCCGGTTACTATACAGCGGCAGCCAACCTATCCGGATTTCCCGCTTTAAGTTTTCCCCTTTTTTATGAAGGCCGGCTGCCTGGAAATCTGCAGTTTATTGCTCCAAGAAAGCATGAAGCAGCACTCTTGCAGATAGCTTCCCTGTTAGAAAAAGAATTTTCTTCTCACCGGCCAAAATTTGCACTTTCATTGCAGGAGGTATGATTAATGTCCACCTTTGAAGCAGTTATCGGCCTGGAAGTACACGTAGAACTATTAACCGCAACCAAATTATTCTGTGGCTGCAGCACAGCTTTTGGTGCCACTCCCAATACACAAGTTTGCCCTTTTTGCCTTGGTTTACCGGGTGGCGGCACACCAGTTTTAAACAAACGTGCCGTAGAATATGCTTTGAAAACAGCTCTTGCCTTAAATTGCCAGATTAGCCCGGAGATCACCTTTGACCGTAAAAATTATTTCTATGCCGATCTACCTAAAGGATACCAGACAACACAGCACTTTCAACCTTTGGGGAAAAAGGGTTACCTTACTATAAATATAAAAGAAGAAACAAAAAGAATCGGCATCCATCAGGTACACATAGAAGAAGATGCCGGTAAAATGGTACACATGGGCGATATTCTCTCCACCCCTTTTAGCCGAGTAGATTTTAACCGTGCCAGCGTTCCATTAGTGGAGATCGTCTCGGAACCTGATATGCACACACCGGAGGAAGCGCGTCTTTTCTTACAAAAGCTTCGCAACACGCTCCTTTATATCGGCGTCTCAGATTGCAAAATGGAAGAGGGTTCGCTGCGTTGTGATGCCAACATCAGCCTGCGGCCTTTGGGAAGCAAAGGATTGGGTGTTAAAACAGAACTTAAGAATATGAACTCGTTCCGTGCCGTCTACCGGGGTATTGAACATGAGATCGAAAGGCAAACCCGCATCCTGCAGGAAGGAGGAGAAGTTACGCCTCAAACCAGACATTGGGACGAAGAAACGGGAGTTACGAAAGCAATGCGGGATAAACTTGTAGCAGAAAGCTACCGCTATTTTCCCGATCCCACCCTGCCACCTTTAAAAATAAGCGAAGAATGGCAGATGGAGATCCGTAGTTCTATCCCCGAACTGCCCGATTCCCGCTATACGCGGTTTATTCAGGATTACAACCTGCCGTCCTATGATGCTGATGTGTTGACCGCCTCTCGGGAACTGGGCGATTACTATGAGCGCGCACTCGACACCTACCGGGAACCAAAAAATTTAAGCAACTGGATTATGAGCGAACTTCTAGGGCTGTTAAACACCCATAATATGGATATTGTGGACTGTAAAGTAAAGCCCCATGATCTGGGAAACCTCTTAAAGCTGATCGATGAGGGAACGATCAGTGGAAGAATTGCCAAAACCGTTTTTGAAGAGATGTTTGCCACAGGGAAAAAACCGGAGGCGATCATCAAGAAAAAAGGGCTCACCCAGATCTCCGATGAGGGAACCCTCTTAAAAATTGTGGAAGAGATCCTCGCCGACAACCCCGGCTCGGTGGAGGATTATCATAGTGGTAAAGACAGAGCACTCGGTTTTCTGGTGGGGCAAGTCATGAAAAAAACAAAAGGCCAGGCCAATCCCCAGATGGTCAATGAGTTGCTCCGGGAAAAACTAAAAAAATAACTGAAACCATCTTGTAGTAGCTTTTAAGAATTAAGAACCCTAAATAGCCTTTGCTGAAAAAACCCGACTGGTTGCCAGGCACAACGCTTTGTAAATACGTAAATACGCAACACCGCAATCAGCCTTAATATTACCTGCACAATGAACCAGTTACAACACATCTTTTTTAGTTTGACGAAACTAAACGCTTCGTTTATAATAAGTGTGTTGAAATAATTAAGACATCAATACGCCGAAGTGGCGGAACCGGCAGACGCACTTGACTCAAAATCAAGCGGAGCTCGCTCCATGTGGGTTCGAGTCCCACCTTCGGCACCAGCGAGCACAAGGGGACGCTTCTTCTGTGCACCGTTTTTCGGTGCACAGAAGAAGCGTCCCCTTGTGCTGATTGTGCTGTTTGTACTGCAAATAGATCGATCACAAGAATTTTTCCTGGCGCGGCGATACAGTTTTAAAATGTTTAGCCAATTTCTAGGTCCATTCTTCCTCCAATTGCTCCAATAGATAAGGATTCAATATTTTTAGATGAGTTCCCTTCATTCCCAAGGAATGAGATTCGATCACTCCTGCACTTTTAAGTTTACGCAGAGCATTAACGGTTACTGATCGGGTAATACCAAGCTGATCAGCAATTTTACTGGTCACGAGTAGCCCTTCGTCCCCATCTAATTTGTTGAACATCCGCACTGCTGCTTCCAGTTCAGAATAAGATAGCGCATCTATTGCTTGTTTGGCATTAATTTTATATCTTACTTCTTCTTCCACTTCATCAGATTTTGTTTTTAATATCTCCATGCTGATTACCGTTGCTGCTGTTTCTGCCAGAATAAGATCTCCTGTGTCGAAAGGTTTAAGGCGAGCCAGAATTAGCGTGCCCAGCCTTTTACCTTGCCCTATAACAGGAACCAAAGTTGTAAATATGTTAGAAAAGAGACAATCTGCAGTTTGAATGAAGATACATTTGTTTCCTTTCTGTGGCAAATTCACCTTACTCTTATTTTCACTAACTTTCAAGAGAAGTTTATGATAATATTCCGGGAATTCTCCTTTTTTGAGAAATACATCCTTCATTATTTCGCATTCGAACTCTTCGATAAAAGCATACCTTAAAATTTTACCCTTATTATCAATGATATATATATTAGCATGGATAACGTTTTTTAGAACCTCTATCACTTCAAAGGAATCGATTTCTTTTTCTGCCTGCAGGATTCTGCGAATATAACGTGTTTTTTCCAACAAAGAAGAGGCAATCATTTCATCACCTTTTTTCTTATCACTTATTTCGTATTTTTGCCTATTCTTACAAAAATAAAAAAATGGAGAGTGGAGAACCCCCTTAATTTGTAGATATTTTTGGTTAAATATTGTGGTATGTTGAGTTTTTATTGTGATCTATATTCTATTAATTTAGGGGTTCTCCAGATAAAAATAGGCTTTCAACCTTCTGTTGCTTTCTGCCAAAAAATTATTTCTTTACAGATGAGGCCAGTTCCGCCTTCTTACCCATTTTACGCAATTTAAATCGCTGTATTTTACCGGTTGCGCTTTTGGGAAGTTCAGGCATAAACTCTATCCAACGCGGATATTTAAACTTAGCCAACCTGTCCAAAGCCCACTTTTTCAATTCCTCGACCAATTCTTCTGATTCTTCGTATCCATCTTTAAGTACAACAAAGGCTTTCGGCTTAACTAAATTCTTGTGATCTTCTTGTCCAATTACTGCACATTCCTGTACCGCAGGGTGCGTCTTTAAACAATTTTCCACTTCCAGCGGAGATACCCAGATTCCACCTACCTTTAACATATCGTCACTTCTCCCCGCACACCAGTAATAGCCTTCCTCATCCATATAATACTTGTCCCCTGTATTCAGCCATTCGCCCTTCATCGTTGTACGTGTCTTTTCCAGCTTGCGCCAGTATTGTTGCGCGGCACTGTCACCTTTCACCAACAAAGTGCCGATATCCCCTTGTTCAACCTCCTGCCCCTCTTCATCAACTATTTTTAGTTCATACCCGGGCACCGGCCTGCCGGTAGCACCCGGCTTGATATCTTCCGGGCGGTTGGAGACAAAAATATGCAGCATCTCCGTTGAGCCTATGCCGTCCAAAATATCCACGCCAAAACGTTCCTTCCAGCGATAATAGATATCCTCCGGCAAAGCCTCCCCTGCCGATACACATATTCTTACGGAAGAAAGCTCGTGATCGCCATCGGGATCCGGTTTAGTGCCCATCTCTTTATCCTGACGCTCTTTGTACTCCAACATCTGCCCGTATGACGTGGGCACACCAAAGAAAACGGTAGGCCGAAAACGTTCCAGATGATAGAATATCCTCTCCGGGGTGGGGCGTTCACTGTTTAAAACTGCTGAAGCCCCCACCGACATGGGGAAAAGCATGCCGTTCCCGATACCATAGGCAAAAAACAATCTCGCCACAGAGAAACAGATATCGTCTTCTGTCAGTTCCAAAACCCCTTGAGCAAAGTTTTCTGAGGCAACCACCGGGCTGTATTGACAATGCACAGTGCCTTTGGGTGGACCCGTCGATCCCGAACTATAGAGCCAAAAACCTACATCATCTTTTGTTGTAAATTCCATTTTTAAAATCGGTGAAGCATTTTTAAGTTTTTGCTTAAAGGGAATCTGTGCTTCATCTTCCGTAAAGACGATCATATCCCGCAGATAGAGTAGATCTCCTTTAATTTCGTTTACGAGCGGTAGCAATTCCGAGGAGACGACCAGTACCTTCGCTCTACTATCATTCAGAAGATATTGGTAATCATCGGGGGTAAGCATCGTATTGATTGGTATCGGTATGGCACCAATCTTCATTGCTCCCCAGAATGCAGCATAAAACTGGGGCTCATCCAGCAAAAGCAGCATCACCCGATCGTCGATGCGTAGACCCAGATCGCGAAAAGCATTGCCTGTTCTATTGACCATATCCTGAATTTCGTTATAGGTGTAGTTGCGCTTGTCTGTATATATAGCGATCTTATGGCCTCTTCCTTGACGGATATTTCTATCCAAAAAATAATCTGCAGCATTAAAAAATTTATGACTGTTCACTTTACCACCTCTGGTATGTAATTATTGTTATTACTTTTTCTACTAAACAAAAACTTAAAAACCGATTAGTTGGCTTGAAGATTCTTACCTTTCTCTTTCTATTTCTTGTAAATTATAATACAATCTTCAGATTAAGTTTCCCTCCCTTTGAGGCTTTTGCGCCTTTTATGCTATTTAATAATTACAATCATTTTAGATCCCGCTACAACATAATAAGTGGTTTTTACCCTAAAAAACTAGAAAAATGCATATTCTTTAATTATTATATAGTGCAAAATTAGTGCCAATAAGGTCTATCTTTGCCCAAAGTGCGTCAGGCACGTTAACCCCGAAAGGTTATAGATTGCATTTAATTTTGAAATAATTGCGAAACTAGTTCACTTTTGAAGTGTTTTTGAGGAAAATTGCAGAATTGCAATTTTAAGTAGTATTTTATATTCATGTTCTCTTGTCATATTTCTTTCTTAATATATTATAGCCAACAGGTTTAAGTTTCTAAAATGGGAATGAACAGTAAAAATAGATATTAATAATGAATTTTTGATATAAAAGACAAAATATAGGGGGGAGTTATCGTTCCGGCGGGGGTAAAACCAGCATTAAAAACAGCCCCACTACGGGCTGTTAGGAGGTTTGACTTGTCACAAAATCATTTTTTACACATTCAGTTTTCTAGAAAGGCTGGAAGAGCTGATGCCCAGTATCTCTGCAGCTTCTTTCTGGTTTTTGCTCTGCTCCATCGCCTTATTAATTACAGCCAATTCAAATTCCCTGGTCATATCCTTTAGCGGTGCTATATCATGTACGGTAAACCGATCTTTAAGTTGTCGCTGGGAACATTTAAGATAGGAAGAGGGGAGATCTGCCATCTCGATCACTTCTTCCTTAGATATTATTAACAATCGCTCCACTAAGTTGGCCAGTTCTCTAACATTGCCCGGCCAGGGGTACCAATACAGATGTTTTATAATATCCTTGCTTATTTCCTTTTTACCCAGTGCGTACTTTCTTTGAAATATATTCTGAAAATAGGAGATGAACATGGGAATCTCCGTTTTACGATCCCGTAACGGGGGAATTTTTACAGGGATAACATTAAGGCGATAATACAGGTCCTCCCGGAGCTTGCCTTCAGCAATCATTTTTTTAAGGTTTCTATTTGTTGCCGCAATAATGCGCACATCTATAGGCCTGGGCTTCGCACTACCAACCCTTAAAACCTGCCGATCCTGTAAAACATTGAGCAATTTGGGTTGAACCTCCAACGGCAACTCTGCAATTTCATCGAGAAAGAGGGTGCCTCCATCTGCCAGCTCAAAAAATCCCTTTCTACCCTTTTTTAAGGCGCCGGTAAACGAACCCGGCTCGTAGCCAAAAAGTTCAGTTTCAACCAGGTTAACGGGGATCGAGGCACAATTGACCTTAACAAAGGGCCCCCTCTTGGTTTTTGGACTGCGATCATAGATAAGGCGGGCAATCAATTCTTTTCCTACGCCGGTCTCACCACAGAGCAATACTGTAGAATCAACTTTACCCAAGTCAGTAGCAAGACTTACAATTTCCCCCATGCTGTTGCTGCTGTAAGCTAATTCAAAATTGTGGCATTCGCCTCTAATCTGTAATATTTTATAATCGGAAGAGATTCTTTCAATCTGACGTAGAATATGATCATCTTTTTCATGGCGATGATCATCTGAAACATCTCTGACGTTGCAGATCACCCCATCCGGGTTTCCTTTTGGATCATAAACCAGCGTCGAAGTTGCTATTACCCTGTTTCCGGTAATACTTATTACCTCTCCGGATACTGTACTTTTTCTCTGAATAGCCTCCAGCGCGGTAGATCTGTCAATTAATTTATTTTTGAGCAGATAATCCATACTTTTAAATTCCCATATATCTATGCCTACCAGGGGATTTGTAGCAGAGTTACGATAAAGAAGTTTCCCCCGGGCATCGGTAACGAAAAAACCATCGTTGGAATGCTCTAGTATGTCTGCAAGTTCAATGATCCCGTTGATCCTCAAAAAAAATTCCTCCAGAGAATAAGCTGTATCTAAATTTTCCTTGGTCTAAACCGGGAAAACAGGGTATTAATTTATGGAAAACATTCCCAAGGGGCTACTTTGAACTTAATTAGCCAATTAATAATAGTTACAACTGTATGAATATAATTGTAACACGGAATTTAATTTTTTTCAATAGAACCCCTGTTGCTTATTCTATAATTTTCTCCTTTACTTTTTTGCCGTAAACAGGAATTATTCGAACAGCGGTAGTTTTATGGTTTATAACACCGATCGCTGCCTCGTCGGCGATAATCGCCGCAATTGTTGTTTTATCGGTATCCCCCGGGATAGCAATCATATCCAACCCAACAGAACAAACACTGGTCATGGCCTCCAATTTGTCAAAAGTTAAGGCCCCTCGTTCAACTGCCTCAATCATCCCCTCATCTTCACTTATGGGGATAAACGCCCCGCTTAAACCTCCAACTGAAGAAGAAGCCATAATCCCCCCCTTTTTAACCGCATCGTTAAGCATCGCCAGGGCGGCCGTTGTTCCATGGGTTCCGCAAATTTCAAGTCCCATTTCTTCAAGAATCCTGGCCACGCTATCACCGATCTCAGGAGTTGGGGCCAAGGATAGGTCAAGAATACCAAAGGGAACATTTAAGCGTTTAGATACCTCATTTCCTACCAGCTGGCCGGCCCGGGTAATTTTGAATGCTATTTTTTTAATGTTTTCAGCTACCTCGTGCAAGGGTTTCCCTTGCATTTTTTCCAGGGCCTTTTTTACTGTTCCAGGACCACTTACCCCCACATTGACGACCACTTCCGGCTCCCCGGTACCGTGTAGTGCACCGGCCATAAAAGGATTATCCTCCACCGCATTAGCAAATACTACCAATTTAGCACAGCCCAAGGAATCACGGTCCCCTGTTAAACGGGCAGTTTCCTTGATTATCTTTCCCATAAGTCTAGCCGCATCCATATTGATGCCTACCTTGCTATTGGCAACGTTTACCAATGAACAAACCCTTTCAGTTTCCTTCAGCGCCTGGGGAATAGAGTTGATCAGGATTTTGTCACCCTCGGTAAAACCTTTATGGACCAGTGCCGAAAAACCACCGATAAAATTAACCCCTACTTCCCGGGCTGCCTTATCCAAAACCTCAGCGTACCTGCCATAATGATCCTCCTTGCTGGCCGCCGCAATTAAAGCAATCGGTGTAACAGCAATTCTTTTATTAATAATTGGGATGCCAAATTCATTTTCGATCTGATCTCCAACCCGAACAAGGTTCTGCGCCAGGGAGGTAATCTTATTGTATATCTTGCGCCGGGCTTTTTCCCCATCGGAATCGATACAATCTAAAAGAGAAATCCCCATTGTAACAGTCCGGATATCAAGTTTTTCCTTGTCAATCATGCGAATGGTTTCTAAAACATTGCTGCCAATTACCATGATATTTACCTCCAGGGGTTAAATATTATGCATATAGTTGAAGATCTCTTCCCTTTGGATCTTGATGGAAAGGCCCATTTCTTCTTCCAATTTTTTTAATCGCTTTTTAAGTTCGTTAAAATCACAGTTTAAATTAACTAGATTGACCAACATCATCATAGTGAAATAATCCTGCAGGATGGTCTGGCTTATGTCTTCCACATTAACATCATTTTCAACTAAAATCTTGGTTACCCTGTAAATAATACCGACCTTGTCTTTACCCAAAACTGTAATTATAGCTTTCATATAAAACCCGTTGTCAAGAACCCGCCCTTAACGGAACGGTTCCCCCCTTATCAACTTCATATTTAACGGATACCCTGATATTTTATCATGTTGATATAACTTTTGGCCAAAGTAGGATCTTCCCCCACTATGACAATGCCTAGCGGGTAAATTATCCTCATTCCAGAAAATGATGTTTGAGATCCCTTTTTAAACGAGATCCCTACTCGCCTGTTTAACGGCTAAATAATTTTTTATCGATCAAGAAATACAGATATTACGCCCTTCGGGCGTTATTTTTTTGTCAAATTTAATACTATTTCATGTTGTATATGGTAGTATACCATGAAGGTGATGGCTTTATCTTTTCACAGAAAATACGGGAAGCCGACGGGGCGTTGCGCTATGTTAGGGGACAATTGAAATGAAAAGGAAAAGACACACCCAGAAATTCAAAGATCAGGTAATATAAGAAGCGTTGAAGACCGGTAACAGTGCCCTTGTAGCCAGGCGTTACGAACTAAGTGGTAGCTTGGTTGCCCTCTGGGTACGGGAATTTAAAAGCTGCAAATACAGCACCGGTAGTAACAATGAATTGAACTTTAAAAATTTGACCAGAGAAAACCTACAGCTATACCAGGAAAACGATCAGCTAAAGAAAATGCTGGGCGATAAAGAACTGGAAATAGCGGTATTGAAGAATCTCATAAAAAAGAAAAACTCTCACTTGCTGACAAAATTGAAATAACCATGAACCGGTTACCTGGCATCCAGCGAATTTTATGATAAACATCTAACAAACGGCCTTGCTACCCGGGAAATAAGGGTTTAGTTACGGTAAAAGCAAGGTTTTGGCCCTGCGTTGCCCTTGATGTGGGGTGCGGCCCGTGTTAGCCTGTCCGGGCGGGAGGCCAAGCGCAGCGCGGCTCCCGGCTGGCCTCCTAGTAAACAAGGGCCGAAAGGCCCCATGTCAAGGGGCCAAAACCATTGGATCAGGCGGGATTGGTTTTGTTGAATTGTAGGCTGCAATATGTATCTAAATAAAAAATGAGATCGTGTGTTTTCACTAGAATTTAAAGCTGGTTGTCCAATATTAGGG
>JAAZMI010000134.1 GCA_012798895.1 Bacillota bacterium | reverse complement strand
GAATTTACTTTTCTGGGGCCCCGCTTTGTAATGCTTAAATACGCACTCTATCTGGCTGTTCCTTCCTTGGCCGGCCTGCTGGCAAATATTTTGTTCGGCTAGGAGATGAACCGGCCCAGGTCTTGTTCCGGTTTTTCCCGGTAAAGATACCGGGGGCCGGGAAGCCTGGGCCTTCTCCTTAAGCATGGGATGCCACAGGTTTTTAAGCTTCATGCCCGCCGATCTTGGTCGCCCGGTCGAAGAGCATTCCGCCCCGCGTCAGCGAGGATGACCTGAAAAGGCTTGCTGCGCCGAAGCGGCTTCTGATGGAATCCATGGCTTTGCTTAGGGCCATCTTCTTTTCTCTCTGACCGATCAGGGAAAGCTGTATTTTTTGCAGATCGAAAAGGCCGGCCAAACCGACACCCAGGGCCCTAACCGGCTGCCGGTTCCAGTGGGCATAAAACAGTTTTAAAACGTAGTCATAGACATCCATGGTCAGCGCTGTCGGTTCGGGGATGCTCACCTGCCTGGAAAAACCGGTGGGGAGATCGAAATCGGCGCCCCGGCAGTAGACGTGGACAACCCGCCCTGCTTTACCCCAGGACCTGGCCCGCCGGCAGACCTCCTCTGTGATCTCCAGCAGGACAACTTCTATCTCTTTTTCAAAACGATAATCCCGGGGCAGGGTTATGGAATGGCTGGTTCCCCGGCGGGTGTCTTCCGCTTCTTCCAGCGGGCTTATCGTCGAGTAATCGATCCCCTGGGCATTAAGCCATAAAACTTCTCCGTTTACGCCCCACCTGAAACGCAGGTCTTCCTTGGGCAGGCGCGCCAGCTGCCCGATCGTCCGCACGCCGATATTAAAAAAATTGCGCTCCATGCGGGCTCCTACACCGAACAGATCCCTGATGGGCAGGGGCCAGGTGTGCTGCGCATAATTCTGGTAGGATAATCTGAAAAAGCCCGCCTTGTTCTTCTTGGCAAACCGGTCACACGCCATCTTGGCCTGCAGGGGATTTTCCCCGATCCCTACGCGGCACCTGATGCCAATTTCTCCCCAGATTTTTTTGATAATGAGCCCGGCCATCTCTTCCGGGGAACCAAAAAGTCTTTCGCATCCGGTCATATCCAGGAACTGTTCATCGATGGAATAAGGGAAAAGCCGGTCTGTAAACCCGGACAAGATATCCGTAATTTTTAACGATGCGGCGAGGTAATCCCGCATGTGTGGCCTGACTAAAATTATCCCCGGGCATAGATCTACGCATTCCCAGGCTCTTAGACCTGTTTTGATGCCATAGGCTTTGGCCTCTTTGGTTGCGGCCAAAACGATGCCGTGCCTTTTTTGCGGATCCCCGCAGACTGCCACGGGTTTCCCACGCAGGGTGGGGTTTTTAGCAACTTCGACGCTGGCATAGAAGGATTCCATATCGGCAAGCATGATTATTTTCGTCGGCTTTGGCATAGAGCGGCAGCACCCCTTACAGAACTGGTGTTCTATAATTATAGATCGGGGCTGGCGGTAAAACAAGGCGGGGCCTGGTTGTAATTTTTGGAAAATATTTTTGCGATTAAAGAAAAAACCGGCCAAAAGATGCTTAAAATCTTGGCCGGGGTTGCAATGTGGGGGTGCCCATAACGGGGGTCGCCTATCGGCCACCCTGTTGGCAAGCGGTCTAATAAGACTATGGGGTGCCCATAATGCGGGGCACCCCTGGATATGGCATGGCTATTAGGAAGTAGAACGGTTTCACAATCATCGATTGTAGTGTTCCTCACTGGTTGCAGTATTTTTATTTTTTGTTTTTCAGAGCAGCATCAATTTCACGGGCTGCTTTTCTTCCGGAGAGAAGCATGCCGCCAAAGATGGGCCCCATGCGATGTCCACCGTATACAGCAGTCGCGGACATCCCCGCCACAAAGAGCCCCGGATAGATCTCTCTAGTATATTCTACTACAAAGTTTTCTCCCGATTCGGCCCACATAGGGCGTTCCCCCATAATTTTTCCCGTTTCCGTGGGCAGTTTTTCCCTTAAATTATTTTCTATAAAACTGGCTACCCGAGAATCGTGCCCGGAGGCGTCGATAACGTAGGAGGCTTCAACGGATATGGGATCGATGTGCAGGCCCGCTATATGGGTGGGGGTCCAGTTTAAAACCAGACCGGTCACCCTGTTGCCACCCTCAGTGAGGACATCTTCGGCGGAAAGGAGGTTGAATATCTTAACCCCGGCCCGGATTGTTTTTGCCCCTATCGCAGTGACCGCCAGCACAGAATCTGCCGAATAGTAGCCCTCCCCGTGGCTGCGGTGCTCGACCCCAAATTCTTCAAAGATTTCCCTTGCT
This sequence comes from Bacillota bacterium, assembly GCA_012798895.1. Taxonomy (GTDB): domain Bacteria; phylum Bacillota; class Dethiobacteria; order DTU022; family UBA8154; genus JAAZMI01. The sequence continues at coordinate 188 of JAAZMI010000134.1, read as the reverse complement.
TTTTCTTGAAATACGATTGAATTAAACATGATCCCGCCGCCCCACATGCCCCCGCCGATGCTTAGGTTTTTTTCAAAAATAGCCACCTTGTGGCCGCTTTTGGCCAGGTAGTAGGCCGCTGCCAGCCCGGCCGGCCCGGCGCCGATGATCGCAACATCTGATTTCAAGTACGAATCCAGCTCTTCAAG
>JAAZMI010000133.1 GCA_012798895.1 Bacillota bacterium | reverse complement strand
TTAAAGGCGAAGAGGTTGTTGCCGGTTCCCGAAAAATTGCTGTAAGCCAGCAGCTTTTCCCCTTTTTCCGTTACAGCCAGGAAGGTGATCTCCGCTGCAGCGGCACTGCTCCACAGTAACCGGGGTGCAGATGAATTTCCCTGCAACTGATAAAATTCAAGGCGCCCCTCTTGACAGAGGGCGGCAAAACCGCCGTCATCCGAGACGGCTGCACAGCAGGCTTCTTTCTGCCAGACAGCTTCATCCTCGTCTTCCAGCAGGACCAGCCGCCTCCCCTCTGCCAATTCTTCGAGGTAAGCAAGCCCGCCTTCCGGCAGAAATTGTAGATCTTGCAGGAAAGCTGTCTCCTTTTCCCAGCGCAGGGCACCCCACTGTTCAAACACACACAATTTATATTTTTCTTCTGTTTCCTGCAGTAATACGGCCAGGGAGGCCCCATCCGATGAGAGCACTACCTGCTGAACCGATCCCCCGAGCTCTATCTCCCAGAGGATGCGGCCGTCATCGCTGAGCAGATACAAGCTGCCGCAGTCTGTGCCCACGGCGGCACAGCTTCCATCGGAGGCCAAGGCCGCGCTGATAGGTTGGCCTTCCAGAAGCACTTCCCAACAAAGATGCCCTTCACTGTCCAACATGTTAACAGAGCGCGCATCCGAACTGAAGAGAATATCCCGGCCGTGGCGGGAAAGGGAGAGGGCATAGATCTCTGTTTCGGGGTTGATAATGGAAAAACGCCCTTTTAAGAGCAGGGTTTCACCGGCATTTTCCAGGCCGGGAACCACCGGCTCCACCGGCGGCGCCTCCCCGCCGGGGGAGACACCGGGCGGAAAACTGCAGGCAGATGCCAGCAGCAAGGCGGACAGCATTGCGACTAAGAGAGACGGCACCGTTCTATGTTTTCCCGGCAAGATCACCGTTTAAACCTCCGATCATTTTTGACCGGAACAAATTTCCGGTTCTACTGCATAGAAAATAATGGAGATAACGCCGGCCATCAATCAGCGGGCGGTGGAGCAGAAAACAACGCCGCAGGAAGGGTGAAATAAAAGGTGCTTCCCGCTCCTTCCCGGCTTTCGAGGACGCCGATCTCTCCTCCGTAATGTTCGATTATCTCCCGGCAGATCGCCAACCCGAGTCCTGTACCGCCCAGATGGCGGGAATGGGCTTTATCCACCCTGTAGAAACGTTTAAAAATATGGGGAAGGGCTTCTTCGGGCAGGCCGCTTCCCGTATCCTGCACGGTGATGAGCAGGCCCTCTTTTTCTTGCACGACGGCCAACTTGACCCAGCCGCCAGCGGGGGTATATTTCAGGGCATTGTCCAAAAGATTGAAGAGCACCCGTTTCAGATCCGTCATGGAGAGATATAGATCCGGCAGATCTGCGGGGATCTCCGTAAAAAATTGGAGCTCTTTCCGTTCCGCACGCGGGCGGGTGGCATCTACAACCTCCTCCAGCAGGTCCACCGGGGAAAAGGTCTCCCTTTTATCCGTTACCTCCTGCCGCCTCGTAATTTCGAGGAGGTCTTCCACGAGATAGATCATGCGTTGTGTCTCGTGGCTGATGTCCTCTAAAAATTCTTTCTGTTCGGCTGGTTCCATCTCATAGCCTTGCAATGTCTGCAAACAGATGTGGATGGAACTGAGCGGCGTGCGCAGTTCATGCGATACATCGGCCACAAATCGGGTTAGGCGGCGGTTCATCTCTTTCACCCTCGCCGCCATGATGTTGAACTGCCCGGCCAGGCGGCCGATCTCATCCTGTGACTGGACGGTAATATGTTGGTCCAGTTGGCCCTCGGCCAGTTGCTGGGCGGCGACAGTCAGCTTCTGGATCGGATCCGTAAGGTGACGGGTAGAGAAGACGATCAGAACCCCGGCAAAAAGCAGGGCACCAAAGGTCGACCAGAGGAAGAGGCGGCGGATGGCCGAGAGGGTCTCATAGACGGGGTGGAGGGAGGAGGCCAGAAATACTGCTCCCCGAATAACGCCGTCTTCCTCCACGGGCAAGGCCACCTGCAGAACCCACTGCTCGGAAACTTCGCTGTATTGTATGCTGTGCCCTGTTTTGCCCTCGAGGGCGGCCCGGACTTCGGGCCGCTCCATCTTGGCCCCTAAAAAACCGCCTACGGGCAGCGAATCCCCGAGGACCGTCTGTTGCGGATCGATGATAATAACTCTGGCGTTGAGCTGGCGGCTGAAGTTTTCGGCAACGCTGCTTAAAAGCACTGCATCCGGTTCTTCACGCAGGTAGGTTAGGATGAACTCGGCGGTGAGGCCACCGGTTTGTTTTAAATTTTCTTCCGCTGCCGAGAGATAATATTTCTCCAACATATTGAAAAGAACCAGCCCCGTCGCAAACATTACAAGGGCAATGAGGAGCAAAAATGTAATGGTCATGCGCAGGCGAATGCTTTTAAACATCTTCCGCTCCGTCTGTCTCCTTAAATTTGTAACCGGTGCCCCAAACAGTGAGGATTAGATCCGGTTCGGCCGGGCGTTCTTCTATTTTTTCCCGCAGGTGCCTGATATGCACATCTACCGTGCGGGCATCGCCATCATAGGTCCGGCCCCAAAGTTCGGCCAATAGTTGTTCACGGGAATAGACCCGGCCGGGATTGGCCGCCAGGAGGCAAAGCAAGGCATATTCCCTGGCGGTTAGGGCCACCGCCCGTTCTCCGACTGTGACCCGGTGGCGGATCATATCGATGCGGAGCTCCCCTCTTTGCAAGATCTTCTTCCCACGTGCCGTCTGCCGCCCGGTCCGGCGCAGGATAGCCCTGATGCGCGCCAGCAGTTCCCGGGTGTTAAACGGTTTGGTCATATAATCATCGGCCCCCAGTTCGAGGCCGAGAATTTTGTCGATATCCTCATCGCGGGCCGTAAGCATGATGATCGGCACCTCGGAATTCCGCCGGAGGCGACGACAAACCTCGTAGCCGTCGATCACCGGCAGCATCAGATCGAGGATGATCAGGGCGGGTTTCTCCCGGGGGAAGGCACGCAAGGCCTCTTCCCCGTCGTAGGCAACCGCCACCTCAAATCCTTCTTTTTCGAGGTTGAATTTTAATGCTTTGGCCAGCGTTTTTTCATCCTCCACCAGAAGAATCTTCTTCTTCATCCAGGCTTGTCCCTTCTTCCCGGCTAATTTTTTCACAGAGGGCCATGACCTGTTGAATGTCCTCCCAGACAGGCCTCTTTTTGCGGGGATCACGTAATAGAGCCGCCGGATGGAAAGTAGGCATCAACATGCGCCCGTCGATCTCGCGCCAGCGTCCCCGCTCCCTGGTGATTGCGAGGGAGGGATCGTCGAGCAGTGTTTTGGCGGCAACAGCCCCCAAGGCGACGATGATGCGGGGGTTGAGCAGCTCGAGCTGCTTCTGCAGGAGGGGAAGGCAGCTCTGGATCTCTTCCCGCCCCGGCGAACGGTTGCCGGGGGGGCGGCATTTTATCACATTGGCGATGTAGATCTCCGCTCTCGTCCAGCCGCCGGCTTTGATGATGCGATCGAAAAGACGCCCGGCAGCTCCGACGAAAGGGCGGCCCAGCCGGTCTTCCTCGGCACCGGGCCCTTCCCCGACAAAAACGATAACGGGTTGTGCGCTGCCTTCGCCAAAAACCACCCCGCGCGCTCCCCGGCGCAGCGAACAGCGCCGGCATTGCATGCAGAATTCCTGCCATCCGGACAAGGTGTTGATCTGAACGGCGGCTTGCTTTAAAGCGAGGTCATCCAAATGGAATGCTCCTTCCCACGTTTAAAATTTAAAAATAAGAGAAAGGGTTGGACCCTTTCCCCGGCGATATTGAAAAAAAAATTATCGTTGTTGACTTCACTGTTTGGGTTTAGACGCCTCTGGTCTGCATGCGCTCCGCCGGCGCTAAAAGGGTAATATCCAAACCGGTCATGGCTTCACCCAGGCCACGGGAGATATTGGCTAAAAATTCGGGATCGTCATAATGCGCTCCCGCCTCTACGATAGCCTTGGCCCTTTTTTCGGGTTCCTTGGATTTAAAGATTCCGGAGCCGACGAAGATACCGTCCGCTCCCAACTGTACCATCAAAGCTGCATCGGCAGGCGAAGCGATACCCCCGGCGGCAAGATTGCTTACGGGCAGCCTCTTTTGTTTTTTTACTAGCTTCAACAGGCTGTAAGGTGCGCCCCATTCCTTGGCCAGAACCATCAGCTCTTCATCTGCCGCATTTATAACGCGGCGGATCTGTTCCATTACCCTGCGCATGTGCCGCACGGCTTCTACGACGTTGCCCGTTCCCGGTTCGCCTTTGGTGCGGATCATCGCCGCTCCCTCGCCGATGCGACGCAAGGCTTCGCCCAGATCCCGGCAACCGCAGACAAAAGGTGTTTTAAAGGCATTTTTATCGATATGATATTGCTCGTCAGCCGGCGTCAGAACTTCGCTTTCATCGATGAAATCCACGCCCAGAGCCTCCAGAATCTGAGCTTCGGCAAAGTGCCCGATGCGGCATTTCGCCATGACGGGAAGAGCCACCGCCTCCTTAATCTGCAAGATGATCTCAGGATCGGCCATCCGTGCCACGCCGCCCGCAGCTCTGATATCCGCCGGCACCCTTTCCAGGGCCATAACCGCCTCCGCGCCCGCCGCTTCGGCTATTCTGGCCTGTTCCGGGTTGGTAACATCCATGATCACGGCACCCTTGGATAGCTCTAAACCGCTTATTTTAATCTCAATTGTGCCTTTTTTTGCCATCTTAAATCCCCTTCCTCCCGGACAGTTTATCTCTGAATTATACTCCGCAGTATCTACTGTTTAGTATTATGAAGTTTGCACACTTATTGTACTACAAAAAATTACAATTAACAAGCCCCGGGGGGCTCACCCCGGCGCTCTACAAGTAGATTCCCCCGACCGGGGCATCCCGCTGTGGCCGGCCGCCGGGCACAGCCCCAAAAGCACCCCCGGGGCCGGTTGCCCGGCCCATGTTTCTCCTTACACCCGGTTCACTCCGCCCCTTCCGGCGGCGTCTCCCAGCGGGTAACAAGCCTCTGGCGCCGGCGGTGCCTCTCCAAAGCAAACTCGATCAATTTATCGATGAGCATCCCAAAGGGGATGCCGCTGGCCGCCCAGAGTTTGGGGTACATGCTGATCTCGGTAAATCCGGGAAGGGTGTTGATCTCGTTTACATAGATCCTGCCTATTTTTTCCTCATAAAAGAAATCGATGCGGGCCAACCCGCTGCACTCCACTGCCTGGAAGGCTCGAATGGCATAATCCTGCAGCCTCTCTACGACATCTGCGGGGAGGGCGGCGGGAATTAGAAGGCGTGCACAATTATCGATATATTTGGCCCGGTAATCATAGAATTCGGCACCGGGGATGATCTCTCCCGGAACGGAGACGATGGGTTCTTCGTTTCCCAGGACGCTGCACTCGATCTCTCTTCCCTGCACGTTGGCCTCGACGATCACCTTGTGATCGTAGCGCAGGGCGGTATCGATTCCCCGGAACAACATCTCGCGGCTGGTCACTTTGCTGATACCCACGCTGGAACCGGCATTGGCCGGTTTGACAAAGCAGGGGTAGAGCAGCTTTTTTTCAATTTCGCCGGCGATCTCTTCTGCTTCGCTCCGCCAATCGGAATCATTGAAATATAGAAAGGCGGGAACAGGCAGGCCCACGGCTTGAAAAAGAATTTTCATCACTGCCTTATCCATCCCTGTTGCGGAAGCAAGTACGCCGGCGCCGACATAAGGCAGCCCCGCCAACTCCAACAGCCCTTGTACGGTTCCATCTTCACCGTAGGTGCCGTGCAAAACAGGGAAGACGACATCCAACCGTTGGAAGCCCCGGCTCCGGCCCGCATCATCCCAAAGCATGATCCCCGGGGCCGGGGGATCGGTAACGATGGAGGCAAAAAAACATCCTCCTGGAACCTGCTTTTCCTGCAGGGCCCGCAGGGGATCTCCCCCGCAGAGCCATCGCCCTTCCTCCGTGATGCCCACGGGTACAATTTCGTAGCGTTCCCGATCCATCGCCTGCATGATCGAAGCGGCCGAAACCAACGAGACAGCATGTTCACCGGAACGCCCCCCAAAGAGAACTGCGACTTTTAATTTTTTGGCCAAATCTTCACCCCCCAAAAAGGGGCGGCGCCAAGCCGCCCTCCGTACCAAGACTATGCCCGGGAAGGCTCCGATAGCACGGTTGCCGGCCCGGTCTATGCTCTAAAAACAGCCGCTGGCTGCAAGATCGCAAATTAGAGCCGGGCCGGGCAAATTCCGGGGCCAAGACTGCGCAGCCGGTTTAGCTTTCTTCTTTTTCTGCTTTGGCCGCGGCGATTACTTTTTCCGCTTCCTGTGGGGGCACCTCTTCATAATGTGAAAATTTCATGGTGAAGAAGCCCCGGCCCTGGGTCATGGAACGCAGATCGATGGCGTAACTGAACATCTCGGCCAAGGGGGCCTGGGCCTTGATCGCCTGCAGCCCTTCGCCGGGCACCATCCCCTGGATGCGCCCTCTCCGGCTGTTGAGATCGCCCATAATATCGCCCATGAAATTTTCCGGGACGGTGATCTCCACATCCATGATCGGTTCTAAAAGAACGGGATTGGCTTCTTCGATAGCCCCGCGCAGAGCCATGGAGGCGGCAATTTTGAAGGCCATCTCAGAGGAATCAACGGTGTGATATGAGCCGTCGTAGAGGGCAATCTTCAGGTCTACAATGGGGTATCCGGCGAGGTTGCCTTCTTCCATGGCCTCGATCACGCCTTTTTCTACCGCCGGGATATACTGCCGGGGTACGACTCCTCCTACGATGCGGTCTTCGAAGACGAATCCTTCCCCGCGCGGCAGCGGTTCAATATCCAGAAAAACATGGCCGTATTGACCCCGCCCGCCGCTCTGCCTCTTGTATTTTCCTTCCTTCTTGGACGTGCCGCGTATGGTCTCCCTGTAGGGGACCTTGGGCTTTTTAAGATTGACCTCCACGCCAAATTTGTTCTGGAGGCGCTCCACGATGACATCGAGGTGCAGATCTCCCATGCCGGAGAGGATGATCTCTTTGGTTTCCGTGTTTCTCTCCACGCTAAGAGTGGGATCTTCATCCAGAAAACGGGCCAGGCTGGAGCTGACTTTCTCCTCATCTCCCTTGGATTTGGGTTCGACAGCAAAAGAGATCACCGGGGCGGGGAAATCGATCGCCTTAAAGAGGATCGGTTCGCTGCGATCGCTTAGGGTGTCTCCCGTAGCGGTCACGGACAGCTTGGCCATGGCTCCGATGTCGCCGGCCTGCACTGCCTGGGCCGGAAGCTGATTTTTGCCGCGCATGAAAAAGAGATTGCCGATGCGTTCCATCTTATCCTTATTGACATTATAGACCTGCGAATCGGCCTTAAAAGCCCCGGAATAGACGCGAAAATAGTTGATGCGGCCCACATAAGGGTCGGCCAGGGTTTTAAAGACGAGGGCGGACGGCGGAGCATCTTCATCCGTCTCCCGCACAACTTCTTCCTCTTCTTTGCCCGGAAGGGCACCTTTTACGGGCGGGCGATCCGCCGGTGAAGGAAGGGCATTCACCAACAGATCCAAAAGGGGCTGTATGCCGTAGTTGATCGTCCCCGCGCCGCAGAGAACGGGAACGATCTTGCCTTCCAATGTGCCCTTGCGCAGGGCGGTCCCGATCTCTTCTTCGCTCAGAGGTTCCTCTTCCAGATACTTCTCCATCAGTTCGTCATCAGACTCTGCCGCAGCCTCGATCAGTTGTTCGCGCAGTTCTTCCGCCTTTGCCTGTAATGCAGAGGGGATCTCCTCCTCCTGGAGGGTCATCCCTGTTTTATCTTTGTAGACGAGAGCCTTCATCTTGATCAGATCGATCACACCCTGAAAAGAGCTCTCCTGGCCGAGGGGGAATTGCAGGGGGAAAACTTTCAATCCAAAAAACTTGCGCAGTTGCTCCAGTGCTGCATCGAAATCGGCATTTTCCCGGTCGATCTTGTTGATAAAAACGATACGGGGCAGGTCATAATCATCGGCGTAACCCCAAACCTTTTCCGTGCCGACCTCTACCCCGGAAGCTGCACAGACCACTACAATTGCACTGTCTGCAACGCGCAGCGCCCCTTGCACCTCGCCCTGAAAATCAAAGAAACCGGGCGTATCCAAAAGGTTTACTTTAACCCCTTTCCAATCCAAAGGGGCGAGAGCCGTGCTGATCGTGATCTGCCTTTTGATCTCATCGGGATCAAAATCGGTGGTCGTGTTTCCTCCCTCTACCCGGCCGAGGCGTTTCACCGTCCCCGAGGTATAGAGCATGGCCTCTACGAGGGAGGTTTTTCCCGCACCTCCATGGGAGATCAACGCCACGTTGCGTATTTTATCCTTACTGTATCCTTGCATATTTCTCCGGTTCATCTTCCCCGGCAAAATCTGCCGGAAAATAAACCGGTCAACACCTCCTTCCATAGGACAAACAGAACAAACAACAAAACAGTATATCTTTTTATTCACCAACCACTTATTGGTTATCTTCTCCGCTCTGTTCTTCTTTCATCACAGCCGGCCGCGCTTTTCCCCGCACGAAATTGATCAACCCTCCCTGTGCTATAATCTCCTGCATAAAGGGAGGAAAGGCGGCAGCTTTAAACTTGCGCCCGCTTGCCAATTCCATAATCTCACCATTTTGCAGGTTCACTTCCACTGTAGAACCTTTTTCCAGAAAAGAAGCTGCTTCCGGAGATTCGAGGATCGGCAAGCCGATGTTTATTGCGTTGCGGTAGAAGATGCGGGCGAAGCTGCCGGCGATCACACAGGAGATGCCCGCTGCCTTGATGGCCAATGGAGCATGTTCTCGCGAGCTGCCACAGCCGAAATTTTTACCGGCGACGATGATATCGCCCGGCGAAATTTTCTCCACAAAATTAGGGTCCGCGTCTTCCATGCAGTGCCGGGCCAGTTCCCGGGGATCGAAAACGTTCATGTAGCGTGCCGGCAGGATAGCGTCCGTATCCAGATCATCGCCGAAGGTCCAAACTTTACCGCGCCGGATGAACATCTTAGTTCACCTCCTGTAGATCTGCAGGGTGGACGATCTCGCCGGCAACCGCGGAGGCGGCAGCTACAGCCGGCCCCGCAAGATAGACCCGGCTTTCGCGGTGCCCCATGCGCCCCACAAAATTACGGTTGGTAGTGGCCACGGCCGTCTCCCCGGCATCGAGGATGCCCATGTGCCCCCCGAGGCAAGGGCCGCAGGTGGGCGTGCTCACGCTTGCTTGGGCTTCGATAAAGGTCTCCAGAAGCCCTTCTTGCAGGGCTTGGAGGTAGATCGCCTGCGTAGCCGGGATCACGATGAGCCGGACCCGCGGGTTGACACGCCGGCCCTTCAAAAGAGCCGCCGCTTGGCGCAGATCTTCCAATCTCCCGTTTGTGCAGGAACCGATGACCACCTGGTCGATGGCTGTCCCCGCCGCGGCGGAGACCGGCCGGGCGTTCGCCGGGCTGGAAGGAAAGGAAACCTGGGGTTCCAGCGTGCTCACATCCCAAGTATATTCCTGCTCGACGGGTGCACCTGCATCGCCGTAGAGTGCGGCGTAGGGCCTCCGGGCACGATTTTCCAGATAATCAAAGGTAGTCTCGTCCGGGGCGATCAGCCCCGCTTTGGCCCCCGCTTCGATGGCCATGTTGCATATTGTCAAGCGGGCATCGAGGCCCAATTTTTCGATCACCGGGCCACAAAATTCGAGGGCGGCATAAAGTGCCCCGTCGACACCGAGGCGACCGATAGTATATAGAATAAGATCTTTTCCGCCGACCCAGGGCGGGAGTTCGCCCTCGAAAACGATGCGGATCGTAGGGGGGACTTTGAACCAAAGTTCCCCCGTAGCCATAACCGCAGCGAGATCTGTGCTGCCCACGCCCGTGGCAAAGGCGCCCAGCGCGCCGTAGGTACAGGTGTGTGAATCGGCCCCGATGATAACCTCCCCCGGCAGGGCGAGGCCCAATTCCGGCAAAAGGGCATGTTCGATCCCCATGCGCCCCACCTCATAGTAGTGTTCTATCCCATAGCGGCGGGCAAAGCGGCGCAACTGCCCGGCCAGTGCGGCCGACTGAATATCCTTGTTGGGAACAAAGTGATCCGGGATCAGGGCCAGGCGCCGGCGATCAAAAACCTCGCCCACGCCTATCTTTTCAAATTCTTTAATCGCCACCGGGGCGGTAAGATCGTTGCCCAAAGCCATATCGATCTTGGCGTTGATCAACTCCCCGGGCGAAACTTTCTTTTTTCCGGCTGCTCTGGCCAGAATTTTTTCAGCCAACGTCTGCTCCATATTTTTCTTCCCCCCAAATCTACTTCTTCATTCTACTATAAAAGACGGGCCGTGTATAGATTTAATGCTGCAACGGCGCCTGGATCTTAGATCCAGATCAGGGACGCGCATCCCGCGTTACCTTGCTGCCGCGCAACAGGCATATCTTGGCGGTAGAGGCCATCTCTTTGATGCCGAATTCCTGCATCATCAGCAGAAAGGCCTGCAGCTTCTGTTCTTCACCCGTGACCTCGATGATCATGGAATCGGGGGAGACATCGATAATTTTGGCCCGGAAGGTCGCCGCCATCTGCTGTATCTCACTGCGCCGGCCCGGTTCGGCCCTCACTTTCACCAGCATCAGCTCGCGTCCGATGAAGAGTTCATCGGTGAGATCGCTCACTTTTAAGACGTTTACCAATTTGTTGAGCTGTTTGACGATCTGTTCTACGGTAAAAGGATCGGCATCCACGGTCACGGTCATGCGGGAGATACCCGGTTCCGTCGTGCGGCCCACGGCGATATTTTGGATATTATAGCCCCGGCGGCTGAACAACCCGGAGACCCTCGTCAGCACACCGGCGCGATCTTCGACTAAGATGGCTAAAACTCTTTTCATTTTTCCTGCCCTCCGATCATCTCTACGATGGATGTGTTCGGCGCAACCATCGGCAGGACATTTTCACCGGAGTCTACCTGAAAATCGATCACAACCGGCCCGGGTGTCTCCAAGGCGGTGGCGATTACCGGCGCCACTTCTTCCGCTGTAGCGGCCCGGAAACCTTTTGCCCCGTAGGCCTCCGCCAGCCGAACAAAATCGGGGCTACCGGTGAGGCTGGTCTGTGAATAACGGCTTTCATAGAAAAGTTCCTGCCACTGGCGAACCATCCCCAGGTATTGATTGTTGATAATTGCTACCTTTACAGGCAGCCGGTAACGCACGGCTGTGGCCAGTTCATGGGAATTCATCTGAAAACTGCCGTCCCCGGCGATACAGAACACAGTTCGATCGGGAAAGGCCACCTGGGCCCCCAGAGCGGCCGGGAAACCAAAACCCATCGTGCCCAATCCCCCGGAGGAGATAAAAGTGCGTGGATTCTGCGTGCGATAGAAATGGGCGGCCCACATCTGGTGCTGGCCCACATCCGTAGTAATGATGGTATCCCTTTTGGTCAGGCGGTAGAGCTCTTCGATGACGAATTGCGGCTTAAGGCATGAATTGTCCTTCTGTTCGTAGGTGAGGGGATATTTTTTCTTCCAGTCCAATACGCGGTCGCACCACTGGCGCGTATCTCCCGGTTGCAGGCGCCGCAGTATCTCCTTTAAAACCAGCTTGACATCGCCGACGATGGGTACATCCGCCACCACGTTTTTACCGATCTCTGCCGGGTCGATATCGATATGGATGACCTGCGCCCGGGTGGCAAAAGTATCGAGCTTGCCCGTAACGCGGTCATCGAAGCGAACCCCGACGGCGATGAGCAGATCGGCATCGTGGACGGCATTGTTCGCCGCATAAGTTCCGTGCATGCCCA
>JAAZMI010000132.1 GCA_012798895.1 Bacillota bacterium | reverse complement strand
TGGTTTGGGAAGACAGCCGAAGGCAATGTCGAGGAAATCATGAAGGAGAACCCGGATGTGATCATCAGCGTTGGCGATATAGATTCTTCCAGTGCAGAGACCGCCGATCAGATCCAAGAACAGACCAATATCCCGGTGGCCCTACTTAATTTAGATCTGGATAAGATAGACCAGACGTATATAGCGCTGGGGGAGCTGATGAATGAAAAAGAGGTAGCCGGCGACCTTGCCCTGTACTGCCGGGAGACAGTTGCCGATATTTTGGACAAGGCAGCCCAAATTTCTGCCGGGCAGCGCATCAAGGTTTACTATGCAGAAGGTCCCCAGGGTTTAAATACCGATCCGGCCGGTTCCCGTCATGTACAGGTGCTCGATATGGTGGGCGGTCTGAATGTTGCGGAGATTGAGATGCCCGGTAAGGCTGGACAAGCGGATGTCTCGTTGGAACAGGTGCTCCATTGGGATCCCGATCTAATCATCTGCTGGCACCACGAACAGGACGGATATTATGAGGGGATCCTATCCGATCCTGATTGGCAGGGTATTTCGGCGGTAAAAAACAACAAGGTTTATGAGATACCCTGCGCGCCGTTCAGTTGGTTTGACCGGCCGCCTTCTGTGAACAGAGTCCTGGGCTTGAAATGGTTAGGTAACCTGCTCTACCCGGGGATCTACGACTATGATCTGATGCAAGAAACCAAGGAATTTTATGATCTGTTTTATCATTATGAGCTAAGCGATGAAGAGGCGGCAGAGCTGTTGAAAAATGCTTTGCCTCATTAAAGAAAAATTTGGCGGTACAATAACCGCTCACGGCCAGCTAGGGATTTTGGTTGAACGCTGTAAAGGGTAGATTTTGCGCTACGCTTGAGGTAATAACCGGGGATTCCCGTGCACAGCCGGGTGGTTGCAAGGCAACAAAATAATTTGCGATTTGGAACTAGAGGTTGAATAAGTGACGTCAAAGTTAAGGCCGGGATCTGCTGGAGAAAACATAATGTGGGGGACTACAAAATGGAGATGAATGTTTCGGAATTTGACAAAGTGGCACGGGAGCTTTTTGCGCCAATCTATCCCATAATCGCTGCACAGATAATTCAAAAAACAAAGATCACAGAGGGAGCCTGTGTTGATCTTGGCTGCGGTGGGGGTTATCTGGGTCTTTCCTTGGCCCGGATTACCAATTTAACGGTGCACCTCTTTGATCTGCTGCCAGAGATGCAAGAGATCGCCGAAAAAAACATCGAGGAATACAATTTGGCGGGCCGGGTGACTGCAGTTCTAGGCGATGTGCACGCGCTGCCTTTTGGCGATCAATCTATCGATCTCGCGATCAGCCGTGGCTCGTTGTTTTTTTGGAAGGATCAGGTGAAGGCCTTTCGGGAGATATATCGCGTGCTCGCACCGGGGGGTAGAACCTTCATCGGCGGAGGTTTTGGCACACCGGAGTTAAAAGCCCAAATTACAGCGAGGATGAAGCAAAAGGAGCGCAACTGGGAAGATACGTTAAAAGAGAGGATCGGCAAAACTTCCAAGGAACGTTTTTGCACCGTACTGGCGCAAGCCGGGGTTGCCGATTTTTCAATCGACTGTAGCGATGCCGGCATCTGGATCGTGATGAGGAGGGAAGCCGCTTGAGGTGTACAGTTTGTGAAAATTGCTGTGAGATCCCTCCCGGTAAAAGCGGCCGGTGTGGCCTGTACTACAGCTTAAACGGGGAGATAGCAGAAAGATTCCCTGAACAATACCTGATGGTTTGTCCGATATCTATCGAAACGATGCCGGTATTGCACTTCCAACCGGGTAAAAAGTTTTTACAAATAAGCACAGCAGGTTGCAATTTTGATTGTCCTGGCTGTATCTCTACGGTAATCGTAAAAGAAATGAGCCCCGCGAGCAATGCACTAAAAAAATATCTGCCGGAACAGATCATAGATAAAGCCCTCGCTGAAAACTGCCAGGGCCTGGCATTCTTGATGAACGATCCCCTGGCCTCCTTCTATAGTTTTACCAAAGTTGCCGAGCTTGCCCAAAAGCAGGATCTCCTGGTGGGTTGCTCCACGAATGCCTATTTTACGGAGGAATCGTTGGCCCTTCTTCTGCCCTTTCTTGATTTTGTAAATATCGGGATGAAAGGCTCTAGCGATGATGTTTACCAGTCCTGCGGGGGAAAGTCCGTAAAACCGGTCTTGCGCAACATACGGACCCTTTTCGAAAACGGTGTGCATGTAGAGGTTTCGTGTATCCATAACAGCAAAAATGAAGCGGAGGTTTTTGAGGTTGCAAGGATGCTGGCCGGTATTTCACCGTCAATCCCTTTGCAGATTATGAGATATATTCCTTTGGAAGGCGCAGCACCGTCCCTGGAAGTTTCTATACGGGAATCAGAGGCTTTATGCCAAAAGTTAAGAAAGGAACTTGACTCTGTCTATCTGTTTAATTCGCCGGGAACCGCACTGCTAAACACTTACTGTTCCCAATGTGGTCATCTCCTCGTCGAACGTGATTTTTATGGCCCCATGGGTGCAAAAATAAAAAATATCGATGAGGATAGTATGAATGATAACGCTTGTAGCTCCTGCGGGAGAAAATTATATTTTGCCCGCAAAAGCGGAGGCATTGGAGGAACCTTCTGGGAAAAGGATTTTGAAGGAGGATATCCGTTTACGCGTGCCCTGGAGATGATCGAAGCAATTTTAATCACTTTGGGCATCAGGGACAAACAAACGGTGGTCAGGGTTTGGGAAAATGTATTAAAACAACAGCAGTTAGCCCGGCTACACCAAGATCTGCAAAAACCGGAGACCTACCTGGAACTCGTCCGGCATTTTGGCAAGTTGGCCGGCGCAGAAGACAAGGCTGCTGCACTGATCGATTATATCGAAGAAAAATTGGGTTTTATCCAAAAGGGACTGGCAAAAGTTGTGCACCGTCCACGCGTCTATTATGCCATGGGCAAGCCCTTGTTTTGCATCAAGGGTGGGAGGATGGAAAACCAGTTGGTGCACATGGCGGGCGGTAAGAGCGTCAACAGGGAGCTGGAGATGCAAGGCCGGCCGGGCAGTTCAATAACCGCCGGGGTTTTAAATGAATTAAATCCGGAAGTGATCTTTATTTCTGCCTTTCTTTCATCACCCGTTGAAGATTTTTTGTGGGAATGTAAACAAACCAATATCGTCGTCGAAGCGCTAAGAAATGCCCGGGTTTATGCTTTTCCTGCACCGGGATGGGATTTTGGCAGCCCACGCTGGATCCTAGGTTTGATGTATATGGCCGGGATGCTTCATCCGGATGTTTTTAGGTTCGATCTAGAAGTGGAGGCGGCTACATTCTATCAAAAATTTTATGATCAGGGTTTTAATTTAAAAGAAATTAATCGTTCATTTAGCAAGCCAAATTGCAAGTGGCAATGGGCGTAGAAATGGAACGATCTAAAGGAGACTATACAAGATGAAAGAAAAATATTTAAAACAAGGGGTCATTGCCTTATTGCTGATCTTTGTGTTAACGATAGGGGGAGCGGCGGGTTGTTCCTCCCCGGAAGAAGAAAATGCCGCGGATCCCCCCGCTACGAACTCTTTGGATCTCGAGGAAGAGAGTTCTACAGTTACAATTACGGATATGTTTGGCCGGGAGGTGCTCGTGCCCAAAGATATTCGAAAAGTATATTCGGGGATTCCCATCGGCACCGTTTTGGTCTATACCCTTGCACCGGAGAAACTAGTAGCCAAAAACTTTAAGATGTCGGAGTTGGAAAAAAAGTATACTGTGGAAAGTTACCATGATCTACCCGTTTTGGGCACTTATATTGTAGGGGATACTGCCAATGAAGAAGATATCTTGGATTTGATGCCGGATGTCATCTTGTATACGGGGGTTTTAGACGATACCTGGGGCACAAAAGTGGAAGAGATACAAGAAAGACTGGGCATACCTGTCGTCATGGTTGATGGGGATCTTAAGAATGTTGCCGCGGCTTATGAATTCATGGGTAGATTGTTGGGCGAAGAGGAGAGGGCAGAACAACTGGGTGAATATTGCCGCCAAACCCTGGCAGAGGCCGCGGAAATAGCCGGCAATATAGCGGAAGATGCCAAGATACGGGTTTATTACGCGACTGGAGAAGACGGGATGATGACTTATGCAGCAGGGAATATACATTCAGAGCTTATTGAAATAGTCGGCGGGAAAAATATAGATGAAGTCGAAGCTGGATATTTTTATAATCAGAATCTTTCAGTCGAACAGTTACTAAAATGGAACCCGCAGGTAATAATTACCAATAGGCCGGGGGCACGCGGGGAAGAGGGCGGGGATACCTCTTTGCGGGCCAAGATGTTGGAAAACGAAAGCCTGCATGATTTGGCAGCTATCAAGGACAAGCATGTTTACGAAATACCCTGTGCGCCCTTTAGCTGGTTTGGGCAACCGCCATCTGCAGCACGCATTTTGGGCGTAAAATGGCTGGGTGGCTTACTATATCCGGAGTTATTCACTGATGATATCAGGGCGGAAACAGAAGAATTTTATAAATTGTTTTATGCCTATGATCTGTCTGCGGAAGACTGGGAGGAACTAACAAGCAATGCTCTGCGCCAATAGACCCTTATTATACTGTTTCCCGGCGGCGGGCGCCCGCTGCCGCCGGGAAGATGAAAATATTTTTTGCGGGGGCAATGGCCCGCGCTAATAGATTCTTATACCTTCTCGACTGCTGTTAAAAGGTTTTCCGACCGGTTACATTTTTTCATTTTTCAAGCATGTTTTTTGGTGATAAATTAGAAAGGGGCTGTGTAATAGAAGATGATCACCTCAAAAAGTACTATTGGCGAAATATTAAACAGTTATCCGGAGCTATATGAAATATTTTGGGACCACGGTTTTAAATACGATTCCGCTGCGGGGTTGCTGAAGGCTCTGGGTGAAGAGACGATGCTGCGCACGGTCCTCAATGTCAGAGGGATCAATGAAGAGCTGTTCACCCGTGCGTTGAATGGCAGAATTACAGACAAAACTCAATTGGAAGATCTGGAATATGATTTCTATAATCCAAACTTGCCGGTCAACCTTCTAGTTAAAACCGCTTGTGCAGTCACCGAGATATTTAAGGAGACGCTGGCCGAAACAATCAAAAAGCAGCAAGAGCTTACCGGTGTTCCTCCCAATGTGTTCATCGTGGATGGCTGTCATGCTCCCCACGATTTTGAAAACTTTTGGGAAAAAGAAAGCATCGACGACTTGCCTGATATTATCATGTCCATGTCCTTTGATGAAATTTATGATCGGCGTTTTATCGACAAATTTATCAGCAAAGGATATTTTGCTGGTGCATTGGAGACACCATTGGATAATATGTCGGCTGATTGCACAGATGACAGCTATACGTTGGTTGCCGGTTTGGCAATGGTCATTTTGATAGATGAAAAAAATCTGGGGGATCTGCCCAGGCCCCAAAAATGGGCAGATCTGCTCGATCCGATCTACAGGCACAAAATCGTTGGTTTTGGAGATGAAGCAAACGGTATATTCGAATATCCCTTATATTATTTTTATAAGGAATTTGGCCCGGAGAGCATCGCGCAGTTGGCCCATAATACCAAGGAGATCTATCATGCCTCCAAAGCAGCCAAGCTGGCTGGTACCAACAGCAAGGAGGCGGGAGGCATATATTACCTGCCGTTGACCTTTGCCCGGCTTTGTGACAACAAAAACACCACCATTGTATTTCCCGAAGACGGGGCTTTGATCGTCCCCATGTCTTTTCTGGTTAAAAAGGATAAGAAGCTGGAGTTGGATTATCTCGTTAAATTATTGCTAAACGACTACGGGCAGATGTGCGCCGATGTCAACGCTGCTGCATTTAGTCCCGCGGTAAACAGCAAACTTCCTGCGGGTACAAAGCTGCAGTGGCTGGGCTGGGATTACATTAAATCCAATGATCTGGCTGCGATCGGAAAAGAAATTAAAGAAGAGTTTCACAGGGTTTGGGATCGCGCCAAAGCATCGGGGGAGCGTGACGAAAAGTGAGGATCGTTACTGTTTCCGGGCCGCCTTCCTCCGGAAAGACCTCCGTTATCCTTAAAGCTATCGAATATCTTAAAAAGAGCGATTTTAAGATAGGCGTCGTTAAATTCGATGGTTTGTCGACGTACGACGATCGGTTGTATAAAGCGATTGGGGTCGAAGTAATAGTAGGGCTTTCGGGTAATATCTGCCCGGATCACTATTACATGACCAATATTGAGGATTGTGTCGACTGGGGATTGAACGAAAAGCTGGATCTGCTCATCATTGAAAGCGCCGGTCTATGTAATCGTTGTTCTCCGCATATTAAGGATGTCTTATCCATCTGTGTCGTCGACAATCTCTCCGGGATCAATACTCCTCAAAAGATTGGCCCCATGCTAAAGCTGGCCGATCTGGTCGTGATCACCAAAGGGGATATCGTTTCCCAAAGCGAACGGGAGGTATTTGCTTTTAGAGTCAAACAATCCAACCCGCGCTGTTCTGTTATTTTTGTGAACGGGATCACCGGTCAGGGGGCTGCGGATCTAGGTTTACGGGTTGCAAAGGCCAATCGCTTTAAAAGCATAAAGGGCAAAAAATTAAGATTTTCCATGCCGGTGGCTGTCTGTTCATATTGTACGGGAGAGACCAGAATAGGGGAGGAATACCAAACCGGGAACATTAAAAAAATAAAAATCTAAGCAGATGGAAGGAATAATCATGGTCAACAATAGCCTTGCTTCTTTCAAACTAGGGGATATTTTCGCGTTTTATACCTATGCCCGGGATTTCTTTATATCCCTCGGGATCAATGAGATCGATACCGGTCTATCATTAAAAAAATTTGTGGCGGATCTAGAATTTGAGTTGTTGGATAATGCAGGTTTGGACAGGGAACAGATTATTGAGAATTTCGTCTCGTTTATAAATAAAATGGAGGAACTAAAAAAGGATACAAGTGATGCCGTCGAATCGATCACGATCCTCGGCGGCAAGGATAAACTTGGAAACGAAGAACAGCTTAACCTCGAGCTGAGGGTGGGCGAGGTGGTATCGATCGTTGGGCCGACGGGTTCCGGTAAAAGCAGGTTGCTGGCCGATATAGAATGCCTGGCCCAAAGGGATACCCCCACTGGCCGGCAGATATTATTAAATGGTAAGGTGCCCGGCATCGACCGGAGATATTCTATCGAAAATAAATTGATTGCCCAGTTGTCACAAAACATGAATTTTGTGATGGACCTCTCTGCCAGGGAATTTATCGGGTTTCACGCAGAAAGCAGAATGATCGAAAATATAGATCTAAGTGTTGCTAAAATAGTAAGCTGTGCAAATGATCTAGCGGGAGAAAAGTTTGGCCCGGATACGCCGCTTACACAGCTAAGCGGGGGCCAATCCCGCGCCCTGATGATCGCCGATACCGCTCTTTTAAGCCCTTCTCCTGTCGTGCTGATCGATGAGATAGAAAACGCCGGTATAGACAGGAAAAAAGCCATTGAATTGTTGATAAAAGAAGAAAAGTTGGTCTTAATATCCACGCACGATCCTGTTTTGGCTTTGATGGGGGATAAAAGGCTGGTTGTAAAAAATGGGGGCATCGATAAGATTATCATTCTATCCCCGGAAGAAAAACGGTATATAGATGTTTTAGAAGAGATGGATAATAAAATGCTGGAAATCAGAGATCATCTCAGGAAAGGCGGGATCATAGATGCAAGCATCTGTTGAGGCCCGGTTTCGGCTCTAGAACCGGGGATGTCGGTGAAGCTGCCAAATAATACACGGACAGGGCGACAGCGGCCCGGATAGCTTGGGCCCTTGCGAATAAAAGGGAGTAGAGATGTGGGCTGTGGGGGCTAATGAAGGGTATCTGTAATTGCTTAGCTATGTTTAGGATACCTTGTTGTCATCCTGAGCGTAGCGCAGGATCTTCTTTAAGTCATGTTTAAAGTAGCCAGTACCTATGTTACTATTTGGCCCCCTAAACAACTTGGAGAAAAAGCATGTATTATGTTTGCTTCTGTGAGGGGCAGTAAGGGTTCAAAAAACAGGAATTGCAGAGGG
>JAAZMI010000017.1 GCA_012798895.1 Bacillota bacterium | reverse complement strand
TTGCCAGAGATGCCCCCTCGATAAAACATGCACTTCATAAACCCTTTCCCACGATCGGCAGCCACCACATCTACTAAAATTTCTTTTCTTTTTCCGTATGTTCAAGGGAGCGAAGCCAGTAGTGTCTGCCAATCAACCTTCTCTGCCTCTCCCCAAAGGCGTTCTAAATTATAGAAAGCACGCTCTTCCGTTAAAAATATATGCACAATAAACCCACTGAAATCCAACAAGATCCAGCTTCCTTCCCGGTACCCCTCTACGCGCCCCAAACCGTGTTTTCCATAAGAAATATTTTCTAAAAGATGATCACACAATGCTTTTGTATGAATCTGAGAGGTTCCGCTGCAGATCAGAAAATAATCTGCGATCAGTGACACTTTATTAATATCCAAAAGTATGATATCCTGTGCCTTTTTTTCCTGTAAGAATTGAATAGCCTTCAGGACAAGTTCCTTGACGGCCAAAGGCAAAGAGATCCCCCCTTAAACAGATTCAACAAACAGGTTCAATGTATCTCTAATCTCTACTTATGGCAAGAAGTTTTTACCGACGATTACCGTCACCATAGCAGCATGATCGGACTGAAGCTCTTTAAAAAGTTCTGCTTCCGGAATATATTGGGCCACTTCTTTGGCCGGCTCTATCTGCTCCAGACGTGAAATTACCTGGCTGCGCCGGTATTCAAAGTTATCAGCATTATCGACCCTGATAACGTTGAAACCCTGCTCTTCTAAAACGGATCCGGCAGTAGAAGCAACTCCGGCAATTCCACAGCCATTCAAAATTTCTACTGTAATCAATTCGCGAGGCAAGATGGATTCTTCCCCCAGGCTTTCGCTCAACGCGGCAAGCTGCAAGTTATCCGGTTTTAGGAAAAGTTCCCCACCAAATTCCTGCCATTCTCCTGGTAAAGATACAACCATGCTTTCTGCCTGGAAAAAGGGTTCTAAATCCTTCCGAAGCAATCGCAACTCTTTCCAGGAAAGGTCGGTTTCGAGATATGGTGCGATACTGCTGATTGCACGATAGAGATCTAGTTTCCCCTTTTTTTCCGTAAGGAATTTTAACAGATCTCCCAAAAAACCGGCCCTGCACAATGCCTTTTCCAGATGTTTTTCTTCATTTTCGCCGTGCATTAAAGAAGCAAAACAATCCTGCTTTTCTGATATGCTTTTAAAAGAACCTACCCCTTTGTAGGCTTCTAGCAGTTCGGAGACCCCACCATAATCAAATTCCATGTAATGATGAATCGGAGCATCCAGAGAGAGGGAAATCTGTTGAATCAGTAGTTCCGCCCCTCCTTCCCGGTAGAAATGAGTGGGCGTATAAAAAGACCTGACCTCCGATTCATCATTATTCTCTTCTACCCGAAATGGCCCGGCCCCGTTCTCATTATCCAAGCGGTGCAATAACACCTTGCCGGGGATGAAAACAGCATAAGAAGAATCCCCCTTTTCCGGTAAATTTAAGAGGAACATCTCTTCAACAGCCACCTCTTCACCATTTTTTGCAAGGCCGTAAAGAAGATAGTTTTTACCGGTTGTTTGTGATGCCTGGCTCAGTTTACTGGCCCAATCCGCTCTATTCTGCAGAGCCCGAAAGGGGCTCAAAAAACGCATCCCTGCGAACAAGACCAGCACGCAGAGGATCAGGGCCAACAGGAAAAGAGATCTTCCTCTATTCGGGCGTGTTTTCTTTCTCCTCTTTTGCCGGGTTATACTGATAGGCCTCATACTTGTGTAACTCCTGATTATTTTTTGTGAGGGCTAATATCAGAGAATTGCGAAATAAAACGGAATCGGGATGTAAAATTTTTTTTCTATCCAAAACACGTCTAATTGTTCGTTCCAGAGCTACGAAAACGGCTTTATCAAGATCAACACCGGATATTTTTCTAAGATCATCCACCCCGAGATAATCCCGACCCGGCTCTATACAATCTGCCAGATAAACGATCTTGGCCAGACAGGAAATTCCGGCCGCCCCGGTGGTGTGCACTCTAATCGCTCCCAGGATCTCTTCGTCTTCAATCCCCAGCTCTTGCTTAAGCAACCAGGCACCGACAGGAGCGTGCAATAGTGCCGGTTCCTTCAAACAAAATTCATCCCCAAGATCATGTTCAAGCGCGATCTGGTATAAAACAGGATGTGAATATATCTTGCCGTAGTCGTGCAATAAACCGGCCAGAGAAGCCTTTTTTGCATCTACCCCATAGCGCAATGCCAGCTTGGAAGCGCTTTCCTCCACGCCCTGAGAATGAAGAAAAAGGCTGTTTCCGGCCCGGTTGTATAATAATCTCCGGGCTGCATCCACTTTCATGGCCTAAGCACCATACTTGTTATAAGGCTCACTTATATAATTTGACAAAATGTTAGGCATTCCCTTCTTTTTTCCGGGGGAAACAAGGTTTAAAACGAAAAGTTATGTTAAAATTAAGATTAAAGGCAACTTTACAGTGACCTATTTTCGCGCGGCTTGGCCTCGTTAACGACTAAACGGCGGCCATCCAGCTCCACCCCGTTCATGCTTTCAATTATTTTTTCCGCATCTGCATCGTTTACCTCTACAAACCCGTATCCACGAGAACGGCCGGTTGCTCTTTCTGTAATAATGCGGCAACCCAAAACCTCGCCGTGTTCGGCAAATGCATCGCGCAGATCTTCCTCCGTAGTTCCCCAGGGAACATTTCCGACATAAAGAGTTTTCAACATCATTTCACCTCATATTTTACTTTTGAAGTCTATACAAGCTTTAGTATGATAATACCCTGCAAATATTATGCAGAAGTGGAAATACATTATACTTCATTTTGTCCCTGAATATAAAGCCCGTTTTTGTAAATATATTGTTCCACCGCTTCCGGAGTTAGATACTTTATTGTTTTTCCGGCGGCCACTCGATTACGGATAAAAGTGGAAGAAACCGCCATAGCCGGTATCTCCAACAGATGGACCTTTTTAATCATCCGGGGTGAAACAGATTTAAGAACACTTTTCAGTTTACCGAAAGAATAACCCGGGCGGGAGGCGGCGATAAAATAACACGAATCAAGGAGCAGTTCACAGTCCTTCCAGGAGATTATATCCAAGATGGCATCTGCCCCGGTAATAAAATAAAGATTTAGCTGGTGATCATATATCTTGATAAAACTTTGCACTGTATCGATTGTGTAGGAGGGCTTTTGACGATCGATCTCCAGCCGCGAGACGGTAAAATAAGGGTTATCAACCACTGCCAGCATCGTCATAATATAGCGGTGTTCAGCCGGGCTTATGTAGCGCGCATCCTTGTGCGGGGGTGCTCCGGCCGGAATAAAAATTACGAAATCCAGATCAAACTGCTGGCGGGCTTCCTCCGCAGTAACTAGATGCCCGATATGAATGGGATCAAAAGTTCCTCCCATAATACCTATGGTTAAAGGTTCCCCGTCGGGTTTTGGCAGCAGAAAACTCATCCCATGCTCTTCCTTTTATTTCCGGATTTTAAGCAAAATAAGTAAACTCTACCTCGCCGATACGCACGACATCCCCCTCTTGAATCTTCATTCTTTTCAGTTCACGCTCTACACCCAACCGCTTGATCGCCGCTTGAAAACGCCGCAAACCTTCTGCGCTTTGTAGGTCAGCCCGAAGAACCGCTTTCTCCACTTCGTCACCTGTAACCAGGTAGACATCTCCTTCCAATTTGATTTTTAATTCTCTGGGCTGCACGGGCGGAAGATAGATCATTCCCTCTTGATCATAACTTTCTTCGGGTAAAAGGGCAACCCTTTCTTGTACATGTTTGTAAAGCTCTTCCAACAGGGGTTTTACCCCCGCACCCGTCACCGCCGAAAGAGGAAAGACAGGCAGGCCATCGGTTTTGGACATGAAAATTTCTAAATTTGCCGCTGCTTCGGGCAGATCCATTTTATTGGCGGCGATTACCGCCGGTTTAATCATCATTTCAGGGCGGTAAAGCTTAAGTTCCTGCTGCAGACTGCAATAATCCTCGAATGGATCACGACCTTCAGTTGCAGCCATATCAAGCAGGTATAATAAAACACCGGTCCTTTCGATATGCCTTAGAAAACGGTGTCCCAGCCCCGCACCGCGATGTGCCCCGGTAATGATTCCCGGAAGATCGGCCACAACAAAAGAACGCCCGGGGCCCAGATAGGTTACGCCTAGCTGCGGAACAAGTGTGGTAAAGGGAAAATCGGCGATTTTTGGTTTGGCCGCGGAGATACGGGCCAACAGGGTGGATTTCCCGGCATTGGGGAAACCTACCAGCCCCACATCAGCCAGTAACTTCAGTTCTAAAAGCAGCGTTCTCTCTTCACCGGGTTCCCCGTTTTCTGCAAAATCCGGGGCTCGCCGGCGCGAAGTAGCAAAACGAGCATTGCCCCGCCCGCCCTGACCACCTTTGGCAACAACGGCCTTCATCCCGTCTTGTTTCAGATCGGCGAGAAGGGTCCCAGCCTCATCTTTTATCTCTGTACCGGTGGGAACCCGCACATAAAGGGGGGCACAGCTTTTTCCATGTCTTTTTTTGCCCCGGCCGTGTGCACCATTGGCAGCGTGCAGGTGGGGGCGGTAGCTAAGATCAATCAGCGTTGTTTTTTCACGGCCGGCAACTAGAATTACATCACCGCCATCACCGCCGTCGCCGCCATCCGGCCCCCCCCGGGGTACAAATTTTTCCCGCCGGTAAGAGACAACACCGTTCCCGCCCCGGCCACCCCTAACAAATATTTTCACTCGATCAACAAACAAATTATCATCGCTCCACAATCTAAAAAAAATCCCGGGTGAGCATCCCCCGGGTTTTAATTTGCTGGGTAAACACTGACCGTTTTTTTCGTTTTCCCCTGGCGCTCAAATGTTACCAAGCCATCAGTCAGGGCAAAAAGGGTATCATCCCTGCCGCGCCCGACATTCACGCCGGGGTGAATTCGCGTTCCCTTTTGGCGCACGAGTATGCTACCGGCCAATACTTCCTGCCCGCCAAACCTTTTCACGCCCAGCCTTTTTGATTTACTGTCTCGCCCGTTACGCGAACTTCCCCCGCCTTTTTTACGGGCAAAAAGCTGCAGATCGATTCTACAGATCTTGCCAGACATCTTGCCAGCCCGATCGGTTCTCATTGAAGCCCCACCCCCTTCCTTCCGGTTAAAATTCTTTTTTTCAACCGGTGCTATAAAGAATCATAGGTTTTTGGCGTTAAAAACAGGCAGCCTAGCCGCCCCTTTCAGTATAATCAACATAATCGGGATAACTAAAGGCTATCTCCCTTAACCCCAGCAGCATCGTCTCCATCAATAGAAAAAACTTATCGGCCTTCTTTTTCTCCATAGCCGCAGGAGCAGAAACAGAAAGGTAGCCCTCCTTGATCTTGGCCGGAAAATCCAGCCGGACCAGATCCTTAAGGGCGAAAACCACCGTCTGCGCCAAGATAGAAACGGCAGCACAGACAATATCGCCACCCTGCGGGGCAAAAAGCGCATGGCCCCTAATTTCGAGGCCAATGGGATTACCCCTGCCGTCCCTTCGGACTTTAATCTTGATCATACACTTATGCCCCGGCTAGCCGGCGGGAAACTCGATCTTTTGGATGAGCACTTGCGTAAAAGGCTGCCGGTGCCCTTGTTTTTTCCGGTAATTCTTTTTAGGCTTATATTTAAAAACAATAATCTTCTTCCCTTTTCCCTGGGACAATACCTTTGCCGATACCTTGGCTCCCTGCAGATAGGGTTTACCGACATCCATGTTTTCCCCTTTTTTAACAGCCAGCACCTTATCAAACGTTATCTCAGCGCCGGCCTCAGCCGGCAACTTCTCCACCCGGCAGATGCTGCCTTCGGAGACCCTATACTGCTTTCCACCGGTTTCAATAATTGCATACATGGTTTTACCTCTCTTTAACCAAACTCGCCGTTCAAGGTAATTTCACACCGGATCTGCCCGGATCTTGGGCCTATTCCGATCGTAAAATTTTATGGTCCCTTATAAATCTTAATGCTTCATTCCTGAAGTAGACGGGCCCTGTTGTGGACTGCGTAAAACCTCAATCGTCCCCCTTACAGAATCCCGGCAACTTCTTTCCAAACCTTGACCGTGCGGTAGAGAACGCTCCGTAATTTTAGCACATCAGAAAATAGTTGTCAATCGACGAAAAATTTAAAAAACCAAGTTGACAGAGAAGAAAGGGTTGTGGTAGAATATAATTCATACTAAACACATAGGAATTATATATATGCGGGGTGTCAAGATGAAATTATCTACCAGGGGGAGATACGGGTTAAGAGCCATGCTGGATATCGCGCTGGAAGAAAAAGCGGGGCCAGTAGCTGCCCATACTATTGCTAAACGGCAAAAAATTTCCAAAAAGTACCTCGAACAACTGCTGACTACATTGAAGAAAGCCGGCTTGATAAAAAGCGTCCGAGGGCCCCAGGGGGGATATGTGCTGGGCTTTAACGCCTCCGAGATCACCGCGGGGGACATTATTCGTGCCCTCGAAGGCCCCATCGCCCCCGTTGATTGCATCAGCGAAATTAACCCGGATCATTGTAACAGAGCACAGTTTTGTGTAACCAGGCAGATATGGACGCGCTTAAGAGATTCTGCCTCCCAAATTTTGGATTCATATACTCTTGAAGATCTGCTTGAAAGTTTTGCAGCTTGTCGGAACAGCGCGCCTACCCGCAATCTATGATAAAAACCTTCGTTGCGAAAATACACGCCCGGGGCAGCATGAAAGCTGCCTTCTATGTAAGGTGTTTTCATTTTTTTGTTAACACCTTCTTGTAAGAACGTCGCACAGTCGGAAAGGATGCACTAAGCATGAACAGCATGGATAATTATAATAAAATGAGAGATAACCTGGCGGGAATTGTCGCCGTTGCCGTAATAAGTATTGTTATTATCTCCCAACCTACGCTTTTTATCGTTGAAGAAAAACAGCTTCCTATTTTTTTATCCGGCGCACTGGCGATCGTATTTTTAAAAAATCCGTTAAAAATATTAGGAACATTTCATCATCTGACATCTTTTATCATCGATTCCATTCTAGTGCTCCTCAGCTTTTCAACCGGTGCATACATCTTATTTGTTTTTGATCGCATCGTTATTAATCCCCTCCCTAATTCACTGGATAAGATCTTCGCTATTATTGCCATACTTTTAGTGCTGGAAGCCGTAAGGAGATCTGCCAACCTTGCAGTCACTCTATTGGCTGTCTCCTTTATTCTCTATGGCTTATATGGAAACTTTTTACCAAGACTGATCAGTAGCCGGGGATACGATTGGAATCGATTGGCTGCGACCCTTTATCTAACCAGACAGGGTTTATACGGCATCCCCCTAAAGGTAATGCTCAACTATATTGTCCTTTTTGTTACTTTCGGTACTTTTCTTGAAACAACAGGGGGCACGGATTTTTTCATAAGCATCTCCAGAAGTTTGGCAGGCAGATACGCCGGAGGCCCGGCCAAGGTTGCTATCTTAGCAAGTGCGTTGATGGGTTCCATCTCCGGCAGTGCGGTGGCCAACGTTGTAACAACCGGCGTTATTACAATACCAACGATGAAAAAAAGCGGTTATGATCGGCACTGGGCAGCAGCAATTGAAGCGGTTGCCTCTACCGGAGGCCAGATTTTACCTCCCGTGATGGGTTCCGTTGCGTTTATCATGGCAGAAATATTGGGAATACCCTACCTGGCAGTAATCAAAACCGCCTTTATTCCCGCTATACTTTTTTATCTCAGCTCCTTTTTTGTCGCCCATTTTTATGCCGTTAAGAATGGCATAAAAGGCGAAAAAAAAGAAAACCTGCCCAATATCATGGATACCTTAAAAACCAAGGGATATTTTTTAATCCCCCTCATAATCCTGATCTTTGCTCTTTTAAAGGGTTATTCGCCGATGACAGCACCGCTCTACGGGCTTCTTGCAGGTATCATCGTTACCTCTTTTAGGAAAGAAACACGCTTGACTCTGCAGAAGATCATAGAGATCTTACAGAAAACTGGTTTCACTATCGCCTCTCTATCATGCACCGGTGCCGCAGCCGGAATTATTATTGGCGTGGTATCCTTAACAGGTTTAGGGGCAAAGCTCTCGTCAATTTTAGTAGCGCTTGCCGGGGGCAACCTCTTTGTTTTATTGGTTTTAGCCGCCATAGCTTCTATTATCATCGGCATGGGGGTAACCAGCGTTGCAGCCTACATATTGCTTTCTACTTTAGTTGGATCTGCCTTGATACAGATGGGTGTCCCGCCGATTATAGCGCATCTCTTTATACTTTATTTTGGAATTTTATCGATGGTAACTCCACCGGTTGCACTGGCCTCCTACGCAGGCGCTGCAATTGCCAAATCAAATTTTATGAAAACCGGGTGGACTGCTTTTAAAATTGCCACCCCGGCTTTTATTATACCTTTTATTATGATCTATAACCCCGCTCTAGTCCTGCAAGCCGATCTGTTCACGATTATCTGGTCTGTCTTAATTTCGATTATAGGAATTATATTTTTTGCCGGGGCTATTATTGGACACCTCCAATTCAACTTAAGTGTTTGGGATCGGATCGTGATCATTATGGCTTCCTGCCTTTTGATTATACCGGGGTTCTATACAACCATGGGAGGGATTATAACCTTGGCGGCCATATTATTTTTCAACCAGTACAAGAATAGGGAGATTTTAGTATGTTAAAAGGAAAGTACATTATTTTTATCCTGTTTTTCGCTATCTTCATTTTAGGCGGATGTGCTCAAGAGTTTCAGCCGGTCACAAACATATCCATAGGAACAGCTCCTGTAGAAGGCTCTTTTTATCCAGTTGGCGTAGCTATGGCAGATGTGCTCAATAAAAATTTAACAGGGGTGCAGATCACTGCTGAGGAAACGGGAGGTTCAGCCGAAAACCTGGCGCTTATTGATGAAGGACGCATCGAACTGGGGTTTTCTGCCGGTGAATCAGTAGCAAAGGCAATCGCCGGAGAAGAACCGTTTACGAAAAAAACTGAGATCTTGCTGGGCTGGGTTCTCTTTCCCATTCCTTTTCAACCTGTGGCCTTAAAAGAAACGGGCATCAAAAGCATCTCCGATCTCGAGGGAAAAAAGGTATCAATAGGCGCTCCGGGAGCCACTGTAAATATTACGGCAAAGGAACTGCTAAAAGCCCACGGGGTGGATATTAATAAAGTTTCTTTTATGTATCTGGGCTGGGGAGAGGCGGCAGATGCACTGGCAGATAGAAAAATCGATGCTGCGTTTTTTCAGGCAGCCATCCCCTCCCCCGCCATAGAAGGCCTGGCAGCCAGAATGCCTGTACAGCTTCTTGAAACAGATACAACAATACTGGAAAGAGACTTTGCCGATCAGGCGCTCTTCCCCGGCATTCTTCCCAAAAACAGCTATCCGGGTCAGGAAGAAGATGTAGCTTGGCCCTTTGATTATGCCTATGCTTTTTTCAGTCCCCGGTTGGATGAAAAGATAGTATATGATATTACCAAAACTATTTTTGAAAACAAAGATATAATCGAGAAAGCTCATCCGAAGGGGAAGGAGATGCACTTGATCGATAAGGCATCAGCAGACAAGATCGGGTTGGAGATCCATCCCGGAGCAATAAGGTATGCAAAAGAAATTGGTATTTGGGAGTAGTAAAACTAAAATATTTCGAAAAAGGGTGTTTAATTTTATGAAACCAATATTATATAGCAGACAACAAGTTGAAAACTACCTTGAAATGGGTTATTGGTCGCCGGCCGTTCTTACAGATTATTGGGAAAAAAATGCCGAAAGACATCCGGATCGCGAAGCTCTGGTCGATACTTTGGGAAACAGGTTAACTTTTGCTCAGGTCACAACACAGGTCGACAATCTTGCGCTGCAGTTGATCGAATTGGGGTTGGAAAGGGATGATCGGGTTGCTATTCAATTACCGAATCGCGTGGAGGGCTTTTTGGCACGGCTGGCCTGTGAAAAAGCAGGGCTTATCTCTATCGCCCTCATGCATACTTTTCGCCATGCAGAGCTTCTGGAAATTTTGGGCCATACCGAAACTAGGGCCATTGTTATTCCTATGGAGTTCAGAAGATTCAGCTACTATGAGATGGTACATCAGATTGCAACGCAGTTGCCGCATTTAAAACACATTATTGTAGCCGGCGATGAAGTGCCCGAAAAAGCTATTCCCTTGTCGAGAATGTTGCAAAGCCCCCCGGGGAAAAAAGACTTTTCGGAGGTGCCCCCCGGGAGAAAGATAAGTGCTTTTGATGTCGGTTTTTTAAGTAGCACTACCGGAACAACCGGCCCGCCCAAGATTGTGGAGAGGACATTCGCAGCCTATCTGTGCGGCTCGAGAGCACATCTAAACAACTGGAAGATCACCGCAGAGGATATTCTGTGCGCAGTTGCACCTTTTCCGGGCGCACCGGGCGGTACACCAACCTATTTTTGCGCCCCGATGGTAGGGGCAAAAGTGGTTCTACTGCATGAATACAACCCCATAGAAGCACTGAAAACGCTTGAAAAAGAAAAGGCAACGGTGCCCTGTCTGGTGCCGGCCCAATTGGCGGCGATAATGCAAGAGTCTGTAGAAGGGTACGATCTTAGGGCGTTGCGCTTCATCCATTGTAGCGGCGGATATCTGCCCCCGTCCTTGGCCGAAGAAGCAGAACGACGCATGAAATGCCCCATCCTGGTCGCCTATGGATCACAGGATACAGGTATGATCTCCGGGACATCAACCGAAGATCTTCCCGTAAAGCGACATACCACCGTGGGGAGACCGCTGGCCGGCAATGAAATAAAACTGCTGGATGATGACGGAAAAGAGGTACCCCACGGCGAAGTAGGACAGCTCTATTTCCGTGGACCACAAAACTCCAGCGGCTATTACCGGGATCCGGAAAAAACCTTTTCCGAAGCAGTAGACAGCGAAGGTTGGGCTACACCGGGAGATCTGGTCAGGTTTGACGAAGACGGCTATCTGGTAATAACCGGTCGTAAAAAAGACATCATTATCCGTGGTGGCCAAAACATCTACCCCGGCGAAGTCGAAAGTTTACTTATTGCCCATCCCAAAGTCTCCGATGCAGCAATTGTAGCCATGCCGGACCCCATTATGGGCGAGAAAGCATGTGCTTTTGTGATCTTAGTTTCCGGCAACGAAACATTTACTTTTGCAGAGATGACAGATTACCTGGAAAGCAAAAGATTGGCCAGGTATAAATTACCCGAAAGATTGGAGATTCTCGATTTTTTCCCTCTGGCCGGTGATTCCAAGATCAATAAAAAGAAACTGCGGGAGATAATTGCCGAAAAATTGCAGAAAGAAGTGTGTTTATAAGAAGCTGATACCGAAAAACAATGTTGACCCCTTGCTTACTTACAAAAAAGCGGCTCTTGTAGTGATTTTACCTTTTCGGCAAAAAAATCGGTCAGCGATTCGGCGATCTCTTCTGTAAAACCTTCCCCGTAGATGCGATAAGAGGGTCTTACCGGATCGGGAAGCACGAGCGCCCAGCCATCGGGGTAATAGAATTTTAAGCCATCGACCATCTCCACCCGGGCCGCTTCACCGGGAACATCTTCGATCAGGCGGCGCATGACCCGACCTTTCTGGCCCCAGGGGCAAGATATCTCCTTTTTGCGCAGGTTTATCTCTGGAATATCTCTTACCAAGGTAGCAAGGCTCTTGCCCCCATGTGCCAAACCCTGCAAAATTTTGAGCAGCGCGGCAAAAGCATCGATCTGCAAAAATTCTGTTGGCAGATAATCGTTTCTTTTGCCGGCAACGGTGGGGCCATGCTCGTTTATCCCCCTGATTTTTTCCTGAAGATGACGGGGAAACGTTTTGCTGCGCAGGACTTTAACCTTGTTTTTCCGGGCCATCTCTTCATGGATCCAGGAAGCAGAAACAGGTTGAACCAGCGCCGGTGTCTTCCCCGATTCTAAAATGAGCAGGGAGAGCAGCGCCTGATATAGCTCTCCGGAGACTTCGGAGCCTTCCTCATCAAAGAGAACCATCCGCTCCCCGCCGGGGGACATCCAAAAACCCAGATCCATCTCCCCGCGGACGATACTTTGCGCGATATCCTTTTTGTGGACGGCAAAATCCTCCTCCTTCCAGCTAGCCAGCTTCGCCCTGCCGGGAGGATGGAAAACGTGTAGGTTACAATTTAGATCCTGCAACAGGGGGATGATCAACCCCTGCAAGTGCGAAGGAAGAAAAGCCGCTAAAATATCAAAATTTGCCTCCTGGATTATCTCGCTGGATAGATCTTCTAAGATGGTATCAATATAAACCTGATTGTAATCGGCGATTGTTTTATGCTTACCCAATTGATCCCGGCGTGCCCGGGAGAAATCATCTCTAAAGAATATCTGCTCGAGGCTGCGTTCCTTGGCCTGAGGAAGATGAAGCCCTTCTTGATCAAAAAACCGGATCGTGCTGTAACCATGGTGAGAAGCGCTGGAATGAACATAAATACCTCCCTTGGCCTGTAGATCCGTAACGCCCAGCCTGGCCACCGGGACGATCGTCTCCCCGATATCCAACACCTCGGCACCACCCGCCATCAGCCCTACGGTAAGCGCTTTTTTTAAAAGTTGGGACGGTTGCCAGGCATCGCCGCCTAATACTACCGGCACCTCGCCACCGAGCATAAAGGCAAAGGCAGAACCCATTTTCAGCGCATTTTCAGGGGTCAGATCACCATTCAGCTCCCCCAGGGCTCCATCGGACCCAAACAAAGAGCGCCGGAACTGATTGCCCCAGATTAGATTGTTATTGACCAGAGCACCGCTTTCGATCCTTTTGTGCGGCCAGATTCTAACACCCGGCCTAAGGGTGGCCTCTCCTTCGACTACGCTTCCCTCGCCGACCACAGCCCCTTCATAGACCGCCCCCCCGCTCTCCAAACGGGTACCACCCGCCAAGATGCCCCCGCGGATCACCGCGCCGCGCCCCAGATTTACGTGCGACCAGGTCACACCCCGCTTAATCGAAGCCTTCTTAGACACATGGTTATGGGCCCCGATCGCAGTATATTCACCGATAAAAGCTTGTGCATCGACAGAGGTGCCCCGGCCGATGTAAAAAGGAGGCTGCAGCAAGGCCCGGTCATCAATATATACTTCATCGGCCAGCCAGATACCCGGTTCTTCTTCCTTCGCCGGCAGATTAATATCCACTTTTTTATTTAAAATATCATAATGTGCAAAACGGTATTGTTCCAGATCGCCGATATCGCACCAGTAACCCGGCAAAACACAGCCATAAAGAGGTTGCTCCTTCTCCATGAGCAGGGGGAAAAGATCGCGGCTGAAATCAAATTTTTTCCCATCGGGGATATAATCTAGAACCTCCGGCTCTAAGATATAGATCCCCGTATTCACCGTATCGCTGAAAACCTCGCCCCAGCCCGGTTTTTCCAAAAAGCGGGTAATGCGCCCCTCTTCATCGACGATCACGATGCCATATTCCAGCGGGTTCTCCTGGGGCGTAAGGACGATAGTCACCAGGGTCTTTTTTTGGCGATGAAAATCGATGGCCGCCGACAGATCGATATCCGTCAGGCAGTCACCACTAATCACCATAAATGTATCATCTAAAAAAGAGGCGGCATTTTTGACGCTGCCGGCCGTGCCCAAAGGTTCTTCCTCTAAAAAATAACTAAAGTTGACACCCAAAGACGATCTCTCGCCGAAATATTCCTGGATCTGTTCGGGAAGATACTGTAGGGTTACAGCCAGATCTCTAAGATCATGGCCCGCCAAAAGCTCCACGATGTACTCCATCATCGGCTTATCCATTAGAGGAACCATTGGCTTGGGCCGATCACAAGTCAGAGGACGAAGCCTGGCGCCTTCACCACCAGCCATAATCACAGCCTTCAAAACACCTCAACTCCTTTGCATTTTAAATCATTCATATAAAATTATTATCCCCCCAATTTAAGAGATTAAATCTTAAACAAATTGAATAGGCCTGAACAAAGCTGTATTTTGATCGCCAATACATAGGTATGTAAAGCTAATACATAAAAGTGCAGGCTGTATATAGCAAGAATACCGCAATCAAGCTTAAACCTATCCTCTTCTAGTATCTTCTTACTATTTTCTTCGGTAGAAAACAAACTTGGCGGGGGAACCTTAAAATGATTGAATAGTAGGGAATAATGAAAGCAGGGCTTACAGACAAAAATAGATAAAAATAGCAGGTATGAACAAAACCTTGGTGGAAACAGTATTAAGAAGATTTAAACTAGATAAAGTATAAAGAAACGGAGGCCGCCTTGCCTATGAAAATTTTAAATTTTGCCCATCCCTTGACAGACGAACAGATCCGGGAGATACAAATTTTGGTTGGAGTAGAAATAACCGAAGTGCTGGAGACCCCCAGCCAGATCGATACTGAAACACCTCTTGCCCCGCAAATTGAAAAGATGCTGGATGAGATTGGTTTTACAGCACTGGAGTGGCAAACCGGCACTTTGCTAATTAATCTTCCTTCCCTGAACTACAGTGCGGCAACCGTACTGGCCCAACTGCATGGACGGATGGGCTACTTTCCTCCCGTTTTGCGCCTGCGGCCACTTACCGGCGAGATCCCGCATCGCTATGTCGTAACCGAGATCCTTAATCTACAGGCCGTGCGCGAAGAGGCCAGAGGAAAAAGATAAAGGCCAAGCAAAAAACGAAAATTCTTAGGCTCTTGGCTTCCCGTACTACCAGCTGTTATCCTTCGGTGTAGCACGAGGTTTTCTTTATCTTAAAAAATAATTTTCCCCTTTATTGGGTATTTCTAACTGCTCAGTGTTAATTTTTAGCGAAATAGAACGATATATCTTTTAGGAGTGACAAAATGCAGTTAACCATTATCTTTCAATCCAATGGCCCGGTTTGCATGCCGGTTCAGTACAACCATCTGGTGCAAGGAATGATCTACCAGGGTCTGGAAAATCCGCTTCTACGTAAGTTTTTACATGAACAGGGTTTCCAGTTCGAAAAACGCCGCTTCAAACTTTTTACTTTTTCCCGTTTGACGGGACAAAAAACGCTTTACAATCGAAAGAAAAGGCAATTAGTTCTGACCCCTCCTCTGCACCTGATCATCTGTTCTCCGATTCCTTTTATCCTGCAAGAACTGGGAACCAGTTTCCTGCGACGGGGACAAGCCCGTTTGGGCCGGTCGCAACTGGAAGTAAGTCAGATCAACATCGACGATCCCCATGTTAACGGTGAAGAAGCGATATTGCACATGCTTTCCCCGCTTACCGTTTACAGCACCCTGCCAACCACAGAGGGCCGCAATTTTACCCATTATTATTCGCCTTTTGAACCGAGGTTTGGTGAGCTGGTTCACGCCAACCTTATTAAAAAATACAAGCTGATCCATGGCAGCTCTCCGCCGGGCAAGCATTTTAGCATCGAACCCCTAACCGTAACAGAAAGAGACGAAAAAGTAACCTTTTACAAAAATTTCGTCATTAAAGGTTGGATGGGGGATTACGAACTGCAGGGCGACCCCGGGCTACTGCAGGTTGCCCTCAACGCCGGCCTGGGTGCGAAGAATTCCCAGGGTTATGGGTGTTGTACGCTGAAAGGTTCAGAATAGATGTTGAAGGGGATTATGTTTTTATAGTTTCATAAAACAAGGTATCTGCGCGAATTTGGGAAAACATAAGCAACTGCCCAGCTATACACAGGGGTGCCCCGTTATCATCTTGGGCGTTATGTTTGCGCTGAACAATTAAAAACTATGTAAAAACCAGCGGCGAATAATAAGGAGGGATTTAGACCAATGTTTTGGGATGCAACTTACCGGGTAACAACGCCTCTTTTTTTGGGCGGAGCAAACCCGGACGAAAATGCTGAACTGCGGCCATCCAGTTTAAAAGGATTGCTGCGTTTCTGGTTTCGTGCCATTGCACATCCTCAATTAGAAAGGTGGGAAGAAGTAAAAAAACTGGAGGATGACATCTTTGGCAGTACAAAGAAGCAATCTTCTTTTCTTTTGGCTATCCGCCAGAAAGAGGGGCTGGCCGAAAAAAAGACCGGGGAAAACTGGCGAAACCGTCCTGGCCTGCGTTACCTGGGATACGGCATTACAGATCAACAGGGTAAAACTCTTCGCCCCTACTTGAAGGAAAACAGTAAATTTGCCTTGCAAATCCGCGCTAAAAAAACGGCACCAGAAGACACCGCTTTCTTTCTACCACTGGCTTTGCAAGCCTTGGGCCTTTTTGGTGCTGCCGGAGCGCGATCGCGCAAGGGTTTTGGTTCACTTTCCTTGGAATCGCTGCTTTGTAATGGAAAAGAAACCTGGGAAATGCCAACCACTATCGAAAAGCTTGAAGAACGCCAGAAAGCGCTGCTGCGAAAGATAAAATTGGATGAAACCGACGTTTCTCTGCCTAAATATACAGCCTTTGGCAGCCAAAGTCGCGTTTGGATCGCCAACACCGCTGCCGATGCTGTAGAGCTATTGGACGCTATAGGCATCGAAATGTTGCGCTACCGAAGTTATGGCCATAAAAACAAGAAAACAGGTACACATATTTTACCTGACGATAGCGAAGCGGAACAAAATTTTGCCCCCGATCATGACCTAATGTTTGATTTTTGCAGTGGAAAAAAGATCCAAACCCACCCCCAGCGGGTGGTATTCGGTCTGCCCCACAACTACTTTTTTCTTTCGGCCAGGGAAAATGTTGATATTGCTCCGGCAAACAAAGATTACAGCCGTCGTGCCAGCCCGCTTTTCATCCATATCCATGCTTTAAACCTGGAACTCTATGCTGCCGTCCTAACGCTGCTGCCGGCAGTTTTCCTACCAAAAGGGGAAAAAATAAAAATCTCTGCACGCCGCCAAAAGGATGTGTTCAATACAGTAGATGTTGATTGTAATGTAGATTATAGGCACATTTCTGATTTTATGAATCGCCCGGCATTTAATCGGGACAGAAAGGAGATCTGGCCATGAATAAAACAAAGATCTTAAATTTTTCTCTGGGGCCGGTGCAAGGTTTTATTGCCCGTGCCCGGAAAACTCGCGATTTTTGGACCGGCTCGTTTATGCTCTCCTACCTTGTCGGGCAAGCCATGGCAACAGTCCTTGAAAATAGAGGCAGCCTTATCTTACCGGCGGTTGCCAGAAACAAAGATAAAATCGATGACCCGCTCTTACAGGCGATCGTCGAGCACAAAAGCGCAAACGGGATAGTGAGCAGCAACCGGGACAAGCCCACCGTAGCCACCCTGCCAAACAGGTTTCGGGCCAAAGTCCCGGCGGATTTTACTCCAGATCTGTGTAAACAAGCTATCGAAAAAAAGTGGAAGGAATTGGCCGCAATAACCTGGGAACGATATCTTAGCAAACCCGCCGCTTTAGGCAATGCAACTAGGGAAATCTGGCAGAGGCAGATCGAAGGTTATTGGGAGATCAACTGGATTTTAAGCGAAGATTCGGCCGCACTGGATCTGCGTAAAAATTGGCGCAGCCATCTGCCTTCAATCGAACCCGGCGATAAATGCACACTCTTTGGCGATCTGCAGGAACTTTCAGGTTATCTACGCATTCGCGAAAAAAATAAACAGGACAGATTTTGGGAAGCCATGCGACAACAAAAACAAACGGGGATCTTCTACGATCTCGAAGAAAACGAACGGCTTTGCTCTATTGCCCTGATCAAACGGTTTTTCCCGTATGTTGCCCCGGAAATAATCTTCGGGGTACCCACTGGCTATCCTTCTACCCCTTATCTGTCTGCGGTTAACTGGATCGCCTCTGTAATTGAAACTAAAACAGGGGGAACAAGGGATTATGCTAAAGAAGCAGCCCAACTACCTGCAGTTAGGGGTCGTGAAAACCCCGATCTATTTCCAATCCTTCAAGAAAAGCTGGCCATCTACCCCCAAGCCAGGGAATTTGCTACTCTTGATGGCAATTGTTTTTTCAAGGCTGCTTTGGAAAACTCCAACCTTTGGGACAGCCCATCAAGTCCGGCTTCGGAAACAGAAAAATTAAGGAAGGAATTGGTTGATGGACTTGAAAAACTGGGCTCCCCTTCATCTCCCTTCTATGCCATGCTGCTGATGGACGGCGATTCGCTCGGCGCCCTTTTACAACAGTATAAAGATAAGGCAGATCTAATCAGCAGTGCGCTGCATCGGTTCAGCCTTGGAGTACCTTTATATATTAAAGAAAACAATGGGATTACCGTTTTTGCAGGCGGAGATGATGTGCTGGCCCTTCTGCCTCTGGAGAATGCCCTGGCGGCAGCAACAGCACTGCACCGTTTATATCGAGATTCATTTGGGGACAAAATCCCCCAGGCCACCATCTCCGGTGCGATTGTCTATGCCCATCATAATACGCCGCTTACCGAAGTATACCACGAAGCGCAGCACCTGCTTACAGATGTGGCCAAAGAAGAAACCGGCCGGGACAGCCTGGCCTTTACCGTCTGGAAAAGCGTGGGCAAAGTGCTAACCTGGTCCGCTCCCTGGGAAATCGTTGGCGATAAATTCATACCTTTTTTACAAAATTTTCAAACAGATCTGCCCGGCGAAAAAAAACTTAAAGAATTTAGCAACAGCTTTTTCTATAACATCCAAAGCCGGCTAGCCCTTTTTACAGAAAAAAAGGCCAGCCCTATTGCATTTTCCACTGCAGATCTACAAAACCTGCTTACAGCCGAATATATAAAAAGTCGCGGCCCAGAAACAGAGCGTGAAAAAGCTGCAGCGATCATGGAACAGCTATTGGAGCTCTGTCGTCCCCACTGGAGAAACCTAGAAGGTAAACACCGTAAGGATAAAAACAGTATGCAGATGGACAGCCTGTTTCTGATTAAATTCTTGGTAGAAAAGGGGGTGTAAAACAATGGGTAAACAAAGATGGGATTTCACCCTGCTCGATACCGGTTTTTTCCGTTCCGGGCAGCCTTTTCATGCCGGCGAGGGAGGGCATAGCAGAATTATCAGCCATTTTCCCCCGCCCATAACTACGCTCCAAGGTGCTATCCGCACGGCACTGGCCACAGCGCGGGGCTGGCAGCCCGGTCAAAGTGAAAACTGGCCGGAAGAACTCGGCGATGCCAACGACCTGGGCCTGCTCTCTTTGCACGGGCCATACCTGGTCTGGGACGGGGATCTCCTTCTTCCGGCACCGTTAAAATTTTTGATCAAAAAAACGCCCGGATCAAACACAGCGGGAAGGATCGAGATAGAAACCGCCTTTTTAGAACCGGGCGAAAACTTTTACTGCGATCTTGGCAAGGCTGTATGCCTGCCCCGCAAAAAAGAAAAACTGGACGGGGGCCGCCTTCCGGAGAATCTCTATCTAACGCGTGTGGGGTACAACGATGTCGCTGCGGGAAGAAAACCATCCCAAAATGAGATCTACTTTCAGAGACAACTGTGGCTGGAAGAGGCACGGGTCGGGTTAAAGATTAACCCCGAAACCCGCACTGCCAAAGAGCAGAACCTGTACCGCATCGGGCATATCCGGCCGGAGCACCGTTTGAAGATACGTGTCATCGTAGATGGGTTACCCCCAGGCTGGCCCGCAATAGAACAACAGGTCGTGCCCCTCGGCGGCGAGGGGCGCCTGGCGGCGGCAGAGGTCGGCCCGGTTAGCTTCGAAGATTATCAAGGTTTTCTTCCTGCCTGCCCCGGGTTGAACCCGGCACGTGATGGAGAGATCCGCTATACCCTTTCTCTAATTACGCCGCTCCCCTC
Source organism: Bacillota bacterium (assembly GCA_012798895.1). Taxonomy (GTDB): domain Bacteria; phylum Bacillota; class Dethiobacteria; order DTU022; family UBA8154; genus JAAZMI01. The sequence goes on along the minus strand of JAAZMI010000017.1, from coordinate 1,039 downwards.
TACCAGCAAAGTAAAACTTGAACAGATCATTCTAAACGGCCCCATCAATGCACCAGGTAAATGCATCAGCGCTTGCATTGGTAAACCGCAGCTCTATGGCGGTTGGGATCTTAAAGATCAGGAACCGCGCCCCTTGCAGCCTTATCTGCCCCCCGGCAGCACCTGGTTTTTCAGCGCGGACGCGGCCGAAAAGGAAAAAATAAAGGCCCTGCATGGGCATTATATCGATAATAATGACAAAAGAACCCTTGCCTATGGTTACGGGCAAATATTAATTGGAACATGGGAGGTTGATTAACTATGACCAGTGCAATCATGGGTATGTTGGCGGAGACCAATCTGCATCCCGGAACCGGGCAAGTTAGCGGTGCAGTTGATCTGCCGGTTGCCCGCGAAAAGACAACTGATTACCCGGTTATAGTAGGCTCCAGCCTGAAAGGTGCCCTGCGGGACAGCACAGAACAACATCAAAAAAATGGAAACACGGGGCTCGACGTTGAACAGATCTTTGGCAGCCCCGAAAAAGCCGGATCTGTTGCCGTCACCGATGGCCGCCTGCTGTTGCTGCCGGTTCGTTCTTTAAACAGCCATTATAAATGGGTTACCTGCCCTTACCTTTTGGAGCGCTACCAGCGTGACTGCGGGTTGGCCGGTGTGTCGCCCGGAACATTCGATCTTCAGCTCTTTACCGGTTTAGAAGGCACCAAGGCTGTAGCCGCCGGAGATGGCCGGCTTTATCTCGAAGATGCTCATTTTGATGCAATTGCCTCAAATTTAGAGCCGCTGGCAGATGCACTGAAACCCCTCATCCGGCATTCCTCGGTTAAAAAACGCCTCGTGGAAAACTTGGTTGTAATTAGCGATGATGAATTTTCATACTTTGCCAGGTATGCCCTGGCAGTAAACGCACGCAATCTGCTGGATGAGCAAAAAATAAGCCAAAATCTTTGGTACGAAGAAACCATACCCCCCGACACCTTGTTTTATGCCCTACTCATCGCCCGCCCTGCCGAAAATGGTGCCCTGGATTCTTTATTTG
>JAAZMI010000131.1 GCA_012798895.1 Bacillota bacterium | reverse complement strand
CTTCCTGCTGCTTTGTACTCTCCTGCTCCTGATAATATTTTCGGATAAAAAGAAGGGCCGCCTTCTCTATCCTTGAGATCTGCGCCTGTGAGATACCGACCTGCCCGGCCACCTCCACCTGCGTTTTTCCCTGGAAAAAACGTGCCAAAATTATATACCTTTCCCGGGGCCCCAATTTTTCCAGGGCCTCCCTTAGAGCGATCTTCTCCAGCCAACTGTTGTCTTCATGAAGCATATCCGGTAAAAGATCGATGATCTGCAGAGGATCTGTGCTGTCTTTAAAAACCGGTTCGAAAAAAGAGACGGGATCTGCATTGGCGTTATAGGCAAATACAATCTCTTCCGGCGTTAAATTCATCTCTTTGGCCAGCTCTGTCAAGGTCGGTTCTTTTTGCTCCCTTTGTAACAGGTTATCACGTGCACCCTGAATTTTTTGGCCCATGATCTTCAAAGAACGGCTGATATGAATATAATTGTTATCCCGGAGATAGCGCTTTATCTCCCCGATAATCATGGGGACTGCATAAGTGGAAAAATGCACGCCCCGTTCCAGTGAAAAATTGTCGATGGCCTTCATTAGGCCGATACAACCAATTTGAAAGAGATCGTCCACGTTTTCATTGCGGTAGTTAAAATTTTTCAACACGCTTAGCACCAATTTTAAGTTGCCCTTAACCAGCTCATCCCTCACCTCTGTTTTGCCATCAGCCAGACTCTGAAAAAGCTTTTTCATCCGTTCCCAGGGTATGGTCGGCAGTTCAGATGTCTGCACCCCGCTAATCTTCACTTTTTTAAAATGTTTACGCATCGGTTTTCCCCCCCCCCGGATAGAATTACTCTCTGCTTTTAGTATGCACTAAATTTCCATTTTTTAGACATAGAAAAGTATGTTATAATATGGGGGTGGAACAGAAAAAAGGGAGAATAAAGATGTTTGACTCTGTTTCGTTCCAGATCCGGAAAGTTGGCATTAAAAAAAATCTATGGAGGCTTGCAGCAGATGCCCGAACTTGTTCGTTTTGGTGTTTCCATCAGCGCTGGGTTGCTGGAATCATTCGATAGAATTATAGAAAAAAAAGGTTATAGCAGTCGTTCGGAAGCAATTCGCGATCTGATTCGCAACCAGCTCGTAAAGATGGAATGGGAAAGCGAAGATGAGGAGGTGGCCGGCACCATAACGTTGGTCTACGACCACCATGCACGGGGGTTAAGCAACCAGCTTTTAGAGGTTCAACACAGCTACCACGATCTGATTCTCTCCACTATGCACCTCCATCTCGATCATCATAACTGCCTCGAGGTGCTGGCAGTCCAAGGAGCGACTAAAAAAATCCGGGAGATAGCCGAGCGCCTGATCAGCATTAAAGGCGTTAAACATGGCCAGTTAACCATCACTTCCACCGGTAAAAATCTACCCTGATTTCCGGCCTGCACCCGGGCAACCCCGGGTTTGAAAAACCGCAACCCGCTCCCGACCGGCCAGGTCCTGTACCGTCCGGGCTTCCTTAAAACCAGCCCGGCGACCCAGGGCCAAAACGCTTGCGGCCTGGCTTTCCCCTACCTCTAAGGCCAACAAACCCGGCGCAAGAAGCGCTTTTTGAACATAAGAAAAAATTGTGCGGTAGGCATCCAACCCGTCCTCTCCTCCATCGAGGGCCAGCCCGGGCTCCTTCTGCACTGCAGGGGGCAAAAAAGGCAGCTCCGAACGGGGAATATAGGGGGGATTGGACACCACGACACGAAAACGCCGTTCATTTTGAACAAAAAAACCCTGAAAATCACCGCAAAAAAATTCCACCCGATCGTCAACACCGTTCTCCAGTGCATTTTGCCGGGCCAGCTCGAGCGCTGCAGCGCTCTTATCCACGCCCAGAACAAAGGCCTCCGGCATGTAGTAGGCCAGGGCCACGGCAATATTTCCGCAACCTGTTCCTAAATCCAGAATATAAAGCGGCTGCGACCGATCAGCCGCCGCCCCCGTTAAAATTTCCCGCCCCCATTGACAGACCGTTTCCACCAGGTGTTCTGTTTCAGGGCGGGGGATGAGAACAGCCTCGTTCACCCGGAAGGGAAGCCCCATGAATTCTTTTTCACCCGTAAGATAAGCGAAGGGGACATCTTCGCCCCGCCGCAGCAACATCTCTTCATATCTTGCCGCCAGGTCTGGGGGCAGTTCCTTTTCACCATGTGTGTAGAGATATGCCAGTCCCTTCTCCAACAGAAAAACAAGTATCAATTCTGCTTCGCGGCGCGCAGAAGCGATGCCCTGCCGGTGTAAAAAAGAAGCGGCCCTTTGCAAGGCCTCTCTTATGCTCGTACTATACATTTTACCTCTCCCTGGCAATATGGGTTGTTTTCTATACAACTGCCGGATTTTTTTGCCGCCTTAAAATTTACGTGGCATATTTTAACTGTTCGGCCCGTTCATAGGCAATTAATGCCTCGATCACAGAATTTAGATCGCCGTCTAAAACCTGTTCCAGCCTATGCAGGGTCAGGCCGATACGGTGATCTGTAACCCGGTTCTGGGGAAAATTATAGGTGCGGATGCGTTCGCTTCGATCCCCGGAGCCAACCTGGCTGCGCCGCTCCTGCGCCTGTTCTTCCTGCTGTTCGGCCTCCATTTTCTCCATGAGACGGGCCCTTAGGACGCGCATTGCTTTTTCGCGGTTCTTCAGCTGCGATTTCTCGTCCTGACAGGATACGATCATATTGGTGGGAAGATGCGTAATCCGCACCGCAGACTGGGTAGTGTTGACGCTTTGGCCGCCGGGCCCCGTAGAACAAAAGGTATCTATGCGCAGTTCCTGGGGGTTAATCTTCAATTCAACCTCGTCGATCTCCGGCAATACAGCCACAGTAGCCGCCGAGGTATGGATGCGCCCCCCCGACTCTGTCACGGGGATCCGCTGCACGCGATGCACGCCTTTTTCAAATTTCAACTGGCTGTAGGCACCGGCCCCCTTAACGGCAAAAACGATCTCCTTCACTCCACCGATATCCGTAGAACTGGAATTTAAAATCTCCGTATCCCATCCTTTTCGTTCCGCAAACCGCAGGTACATGCGCAACAGATCAGCGGCAAACAGAGCCGCCTCTTCGCCTCCGGTACCGGCCCTAATTTCGATGAGCACATCTTTTTCATCATTGGGATCCTTGGGCAACAACAGAATCTTTAATTTTTCTTCCAGTTTTTCTTTTCTGGCTGCAAGTTTGGTGCTCTCCTCGCGAAGGAAAAGTAGCATCTCATTATCCAGTGTCTCTTTTGTCATCTCCTTGGCCTCTTGCAGCTCTGCCGCTATCTTACGCCAGAGGCGATAACTCTCCACCAACTCGCTCAACCCGGCATGTTCACGTGCATATTTCTGCCATTGCTGCTGGTCCTTGATGATCTCCGGATCGCTGAGCTTATTTTCCAAGGAATCGGAGTAATCCTCCAAGGTTTTTAATTTCTCCCACATCATTCCTACTACCTCCACTGCCAATCTATTCAGATAGCCGGGGATGCTCTACCTGGCTCGAACGGCCATGCCATGCTGTAATATCGCGTCAGAAAGTGCCGGCGGTAGCTCTCTCACCGGCAACTGCATCGATCCCGGCCTCTGTCTTCACAGCGGGCAAAACAGCCTGCAAGGCACAGAGGGCCACCTCCAACTGATCATCGGTCGGCGTTTTTGTCGTAAGGAGCTGTAACCACAAACCGGGCTGGGAGATAATCTTAGTCAGAAGATTGTCTTTGGCGCCGGCCAGCCTGATTACCTCGTAAGAGACCCCTGCCACCACCGGCAGGAGCAGAAGCCGCGTCAAAATTCTCTGCCAGGGGGAGGGCCAACCAAAAAAGGAGAAAAGCAGAATGCTGACGACCATGACTACCAGTAAAAAATTAGTTCCGCAGCGCCGGTGCAGCGTGCTGAAACCGCGAGCGTGCTCCACCGTCAGCGGGCCACCCGCCTCATAACAGGCGATCGCTTTATGTTCGGCCCCGTGATACTGGAAAACACGCTCTATTTCATGCCAACGGGAGACGGCAAAGATATAGCCGAGGAAAATTGCCAGGCGCAACAGGCCTTCGCCCACATACAGCAAAAAAGGTGTCTCCAGCCAGCGTTTTAAGAAACCTATCAGAACGGTCGGCAAAAGTATAAAAAGCCCCACCCCTGCCGCCAGAGAGATAACCAATGTCAGGGGTAGCTCCCACCCCTTTAGCTCCTCCTCCTCTTCCCCCAGTGCCTCTGTCGCGGAGAAAGAAAGAGATTGAAACCCCAGCACCAGGGCCTCAATAAAGATAACCACGCCTCTGAAAAGAGGCCACTTTAGTATGCGGCAACTCTTGGCCAGGGAATGGAACGTTTTCTTTTGCACGGTAATAAACCCTTCTTCTCTCCTTATAGCAATGGCAACCTGGGAATCGTTGCGCATCATCACCCCTTCGATGACAGCCTGGCCGCCAATATTATGCCTTTTTCTGGACATCCTTTTGCCACCGCCTCCTTAACTGCGGCACAGCCCTTTCGACCGGCCATCCCCATCGAAAAATATCGCCGGCGAAAGAAAATACGTTTTTCCACCTGGCCAGAAAAAATAGCTGCTGGGAGCTCCGCCAAAATTTTTTATTCGAGCCCGTATTTGCGTTTAAATCTCTCCACGCGGCCCCCGGTATCAACGAATTTCTGCTTACCGGTAAAAAAAGGATGGCAATTTGAACAGATCTCCACGCGCAGTTCTTTTTTAATAGATGCCACCTCATAAACTGAACCACAGGCACAGATAATCTTACTTTTCATATATTCAGGATGAATGCCTTTTTTCATTCTGTTCACCTCTTTCCCAGCCACGCCGCTGCCGGGCCCGGTACCCGGTTACCCGGTTGGCGTAATCCGATTTATTGCATAGCCGGCCCCATCTTCGGAGCACAAACTAGATGATAACACAAAAATGCGACCTTTGACAAGATCAAGGCCGCATTTTTTCGCTTGTTCACGCTATTTTTCATTCCCCGTTGCCGGATAAAAATTGAAGGGGATCAAAGCGCTCCTCACCCTGGATGATCTCCAAGTGTAGATGAGGGCCGGTAGCATTCCCGGTCTCTCCAATTAGGGCAATAGGCTGCCCCCGAGACACTTTCTGTTCTTCTTTCACCAGTAGAGAAGAACAATGGGCATAAAGGGTCTTCCAGCCACCGCTGTGTTCGACGGTAAGCATCAGCCCGTAACCCTGCTTTGTACCCGTTTCTTGCACTACACCCGCTGCCGCAGCCCGGATCGTGCTACCCAGGGGAACGGCGATATCGATCCCATGATGAAAGCCCCCTTCGCGCCAACCGTAATATGAGGATATTCTTCCCCTTATCGGCCAATCAAAAGAAGGGGTTGAAGAGGAGGGTTTTCTCAACCCATGGCGGGAAGCCAAAAGAACGCTCTTGATGGCCTTCCTCTCTTCGAGGGGCAAAACGCCCCCGGGGATAACCAGTTTTTCCCCGGGAACCGGGTGTAACGGCTCTTCAAGCAGGTTAAAATCAGAGATTATCTGCGGACGGCTCTGATAGCGTTCCGCAATAGATTGCAACGTATCGCCCCGGCAGACCACGTGTATCGTTCCTGGAATGGACAAAAGATCCAGAACTTGTCCCGGAAAAATTAGGTTGGGATCTTCAATTCCATTACTAGAGATCAAAGATTCGAGATCTGTGCTGTAGATATGGGCAATGTGGGTCAAGGTTTCGCCGGGTTGCACGGTATGCTGTATTAATGCCTCTTCCAGCGCCTTTTCTCTTTCTAGTCTTTCCTGCTCTTTTTTATACTGTTCGACCCCGGCGCTGTATTCTTCCAACTGCTGAAAATAGGCGGGCTGTACCGTACCCACCGCTTTAGCACCGGCTTCCACCTTCGAGGGGAAAAATAAGGGGGGTCCTCCCGTCAGCAGAAAAACCGGAACAACTGCTAAAAAAACTGCCTTCAGGGCATAAACCAACATTTTTTTGTAGAAAAACAGACACATCTTTCTTGCATAGATAAGACAAACTCGCAGCATTACCAAACACTCTCCATATATTGGAATGCTACTAGTTTTCACCTTAATTCAAAAAATATACATTTTGGTGCCTAAAACAGCATCATACCGTGGTTCAAAACGTATCAGCCTTAGGGAAAACAAGAGTGGGTTTGTCCAAATAAAAATAAAAAGGAGTCCTTGCCTACAAATTATGGAGATTGGAGAGAAAAGCAGCGTTGTTTTCAGTTTTTTTAAGGCGTTCGATCAAAGCCTCCAAAAATTCCGAGGATGAGGAGGCATTCATCATCCGCCTCAGGGCCCACATCAACTCGATCGTCGTAGCATTAAGAAGCAGCTCTTCCCGCCGCGTCCCGGAACGGGAGATATCGATCGCCGGGAAAAAACGACGTTCGGCAAGCTTGCGATCCAGGTGGAGCTCGAGATTGCCGGTACCCTTGAACTCTTCATAGATTACATCATCCATGCGGCTTCCCGTATCGATCAAAGCCGTGGCCAGCATCGTCAGGCTGCCTCCTTCTTCGATGTTGCGTGCTGCACCGAAAAAGCGTTTGGGCTTGTAGAATGCTGCCGGATCGATTCCACCGGAGAGCGTCCTGCCGCTGGGTGGTATCACCAGGTTATAGGCACGAGTCATTCTGGTAATGCTATCGAGGAGAATTACAACATCGAGGCCCTGTTCGACCATGCGCTGTGCCCTCTCCAACACGAGCTCGGTCAAGCGGATATGGTTTTCCGGCCTTTCATCAAAAGTAGAACTCAACACCTCGCCCCGGACCGAACGGCGCAT
>JAAZMI010000130.1 GCA_012798895.1 Bacillota bacterium | reverse complement strand
TGTTCGTGGTCATCGACTATACCAAGGAGATGGTTGCGCTGGCCACCCTCAAGGAAGGCGAAAAAGAAACAGTGATCGGGGTGGGGCAATATGTGATCAATGAGGGCACACGCACAGCCGATATTGCCCTCGTGGTCAGGGATGATTATCAAAACCAGGGTGTAGGCACCGAGATCGTGTCTTATCTGGCCTATCTGGCCAAAAAACAAGGCATACTTGGTTTTACTGCAGAAATTCTGCCGGATAACGTCCAGATCTTGCGCCTCGTAGAAAAAGTGGGCTTCGATCTAAAAAAAACATTTTCGGCTGGGGTCTATATATTAAAGGTGGGTTTTCGCGAGAAACAACCGGTTGGGTGGGGCGGCAATGGTTAAAGCAGGAGAAGAAGACCCCATTCCAGAAAACATACTATGGATGGTGAACAGCATCAGATCTGGCATAACTTGGTAGGGATCACATAAAAGATGACATTTCTAAACCGTTTAAGGCCGTGGTTTTGTACAGCGGTAGTAATAGTAGGGCTTCTGGAATTTTTCTATGAAAAAATCCCCCTGCTTGTTTTTGGCGGGGGGTGCATCGTATTATTTGCTTTTGTTTTTTTGTTTCCTCTTCTGTCTTTCTATACACGGGTAATCGTAGTTGTCCTCGGCAGCAGCAGTTTGCTGTCGATTTTTTTATCCAAAACGGCGGTTCCTTTTGAGGAGATCATCGGAGGTTTTACGGAGATGGCTCCCCTCGTAGCTCTGTTGGCCGCGGTAAGCCTTTTGGGGATTCCGCTGGAACTGGGGCGGTATGCGGAGCTTTTTCAAAGGTTTTATGCCGGGGTCAGAAACCCTGCCCAACCTTATGTAATCTCTCTGTTGATCTCTTATATACTTACATTGTTGGCCCTGGCCGGTGCTATCGTGCCCTCCTATTACCTAATTCAGGATAACCTGAGAAAATTAGGCCTAGAACAGGATAGCCGCATGGAGACGACAATTATCGTGCGCAGTTATGCCCTGGCCATTATCGTCAGCCCCGTTGCTGCAACTGTAGGCATTACCGTTAAATATTCAGGGCTTTCTTGGGTGCAGATGGTGGGGCCGGTTTTTCTTTTAAGTTTGGCTGGTCTGGCGGCGTCTATCGTCCTGGAGATGAGCCGGGCGGGCAGCAGGGGAGGGTCGGCACAAAATCAAAATTTTAGGGCGGTAAGACCCTCTGCGGTATCCTTACATCGTCTGGCCGGCTTTCTGGTTTTATTTCTTGGCGTGGTCGGTGCCACTCTCATTTTGGGCAGTGTCTGCCATATTCCCTCCCTGAGCAGCATCGCGCTCGGTTGTCTGTTGGCTACTTTTATTTGGGGGTTGATCAGCGCCCGGAGGCCGCTGTTGCTGGAGCGCAGTTTTTCTTTTTTTAGCCGGGATATCATCAAAACGGCCGATCAGACTGCCTTGTTTATTACCGCCGGGTTTTTCACCTACGCTTTGGAGGCCGGCGGGGTGTTAAAAATAATCGGCAATTTTATGGAGGTAGCTGCCGGTAAAATGGATATTGCGGTCATCCTGATCGCTGTTCCCCCCGTTATCATGTTTTTGGCTGTTATCGGGTTGCACCCCTTTGCTTCCGGTATCATTATCGCCAAGGCCCTGCAGGCCGCACCCCTTGAATTCAATGCGCTGGGGTTGGCTGTAGCTCTGATGGGCGGCATGTCCTTATCTTTTGTGATCTCCCCTTACTCTGTTCTCGTCCTCATTCTTTCTTCTCTTACGGGTAAATCGCCCTATAGATTGGGTATACGCTGGAATTCAGCTTTTGCAGCGGTTTTTTGGGGGATGATTGCTGTATTTATCTTATTTGTGGCCCGGATGCCCTAGCCCTCCCCTCGCCGGAGTACCACCCAGGCCCGTTCTTTCGCATTCACAAGCGGGAACCCGGTTCTCTCATTGCAGGGTTGCCTTCTCCCTATCCATCTATCATTATTTTTGTTTTCAGCGCCGCCGTGGCCTGTAGGGGCGCCATGCTCAAAGATTAAACTTCTGCCCAAAATTACCTGCTGTGAAGGCACCGCGCCGGCAGAGCATGAACGGGCGATCTATCTACACTTTTTCCCAACCCCATCCCCTAAGTTTAAAGTAGGCCCGCAATACTTTATCTACCTTTTCCGGGGAGAGAGGTGGATGAGGCGTATCCCCGGGTCTAAGCAGCGGTTCCCGGTAAAATCTCTCCGGAAACTTGTATTCTTCCCTCGTTTCCCCTTCTTGCCGGTTAAATTGGTGCTGAAGATCCCAGATCTGTGCAGCACTATCCAACAGAGATTCTGCAGTAAAGTTGCTTCCGGTTACCGTGTTCAGGGCACGGGCAAAAAAATCCGGCCCCAGGGAACGAAGCACCGGGTTTCGGATGCAGAAGCCCGTGGAGTTGATGATGGTGATCAGTTCCTCGGCATATTTGAGCATCGAAGGGATGTAGACATGGGTGGGGGGAGAACCAAAGATCTCGTCCTTCAGGGCCGGGGGCATGTCCAGGCGATCAACCTGTTCGGGGGCGATCCCCAGTTCTTCCCTGTCGTCATCGAGCATACCGCTGGCCAGCATCTCTACGGGAGAGCGGACGCGCAGGTGATCGCCGCCCCTGGTGTTGGTTAAGTAGCCGAGAACCCAGGTATCGCATTTGGCACGCGGGTCACGGCAGGAGAGCTCTACACCTTTGATCTGCAGGGAAAAACGTTCGCTGCCGGGGATCCGGGCGGCGGCACGTTCTACCCCCCCGGCCAGAAGCGCGCCGCTCCCTTTTTTAGCGGCGATTAGCATCAGCGTTTTAGTAATGCCGCCAAAGTCGCCCCACCGGGGGAAAAACCCGATCTCTGAAGGTGGAAGCAGCTTGTTTTCGCCGCATTCGATAAGAAAAGCAACGGCTGCAGCAGCGGAGATGGCATCCAGTCCCAGGCGGTTGCATATTTCGACACATTTCAATATTTCGGGGATAGATTGCAGATCCAGCCGTGCTCCGAAATCCAAAACATGGGTAACCTCGGGGCCTGCAGCCCTGTATCCCCACCAGGGGCCCTCTGTGACCCCGGAGAGATGTTTACAGGCGATCGGGCAGGAAAAACAGCCCTTATTTTTCTGTTTATATCGTTCCCCAAACACTTTCCGGCCCCGGGTCTCCTCCCAGCCGGGCAGGGAGCCGAGGGTGTAGTTCCGCCCCGGCAAAGCCCCCATCTTATTAAAGGGGGAAGAGACGACCATGCTGCCATATTTTGCGGTCATGCCAAAGGTAGCATCCTGCCTTATTTTTTGGAAGGCTTCTTTTCTAATGTGGGCAAACTCCGTTGGGCGGGCAATTTTAATCTTTTCTTTTCCCCTGACGGCGATGGCTTTTAAATTTTTACTGCCCATGACCGCCCCCAAGCCGGTGCGTCCCCAGGCGGCCTGGTCGTTGTTTTGGATGCAGGCAAAGGCGACCAGATTCTCCCCGGCGGGCCCGATGCAGGCCACTTCGAAATCTCTCCCCTTATGTTTTCTGATCCAGTTTACAGTAAACCGGGTATCTTTCCCCCAGAGATGTGCTGCTTCTTCCAAGATAATTTTTCCGTGATCGATATAGAGAACCTGCGGATGTGCTGTTTTCCCTGCGAGGGCGAGGTAGTCATATCCCGCCCGGCGCAATTTTGTGCCCCAACTGTGGCCGGAGTTGGCGCTGCCAAACCTGTTGCTTAAGGGTGATTTGGCGGTCATCTCGGTGCGGCAGGCAGTGGGAAGATGCGTCCCGGTCAGCGAGCCGGGCCCGGCCAAAAGGATGTTTTCGGCGGCCAAGGGAGAACAGCGCGGCGGGATCAGCTCCAGGGCCAGTTTTGTATTGACCCCGAGCCCTCCAATATACCGGTGCTGCCAGGCGGATAGATCTTCCTCTTCAATTTTCCCGGTGGTCAGGTTTATTTTCAATAAGATAGTCATGATCCGGTCCCCCTCCGGCTATTTTTTTAGTAGGGTTGTAGCAAACACTATGAAATAGACACAGGGCAGAAAAGTAAGTTGTCCTAATAGTGTACCGACTATCTTCCCGACGATCAAATTGGCTACGAGGGCTTGCAGGTCGGGGAAGCCCCGTTTACCGGCCAGAGCATGGTCGGTGATCAAGGAGGCGTAGGGATCGATGAAAAAGGTGAGTATAACCGTGCTAAAGCCGTTGATCATCCCCGACATCTGACTGACAGTGAGGCGGTAATCAGGCAGTAGGGCCCCGGCATAGATGGCGGAAAGCACACCGACGGTGTTGATCGAAGCGACGATAATATAGAGCAGAAGGATATGTTTGGCGATCTTCTTCTCATGAGAAAAGGAGAGAGAGAAATATAGACCCGGGCGGCCAAAGCTCTTTCCCAGATGTAAAAACACCTTTTTTAACAGGTGATCGGCATGGAGCATATCGAGAAACATCTTTCCCAGGGAGCCGCTTTTTTCCAAGGAACCGATTAGATAGACAAAGATGTTGGTGAAAGTAGGCAAAATGAAGAGGGCGGCAAGGCTGCCGCAGGTGGCGGCAAGAATAATCA
>JAAZMI010000129.1 GCA_012798895.1 Bacillota bacterium | reverse complement strand
GCACCCTCTAAACTTCTTTGAACTACAACATACCGACTAATCTGCTTTTGTGACATTAGCACCTTGCCTTTCATAAGTGACATTTTATCATAATAATTAACAAGGTGACATTATCACAGAATAACTACAAGGCGCCATTTTTTACCTTGTTAAAAACCGAGATATATGGTAAAATTACGCATGTATCGGCTAAAATAAGCCGGTAGAAGCTCGCTTAGGGTAAATTTGTAAAACAAAGAGGAAGCAGAGACAGATACCCGCTTTAGATTAATTTTTGGAGGCCTTATTTTTAGGAAATTCCAGGCATCTTTAAAAAAAGTTTACGTGTATGCACAGGAGAGCTATATTAATGGAATATGCTTTATCCCTGCCAAGTTGTAACATTAATTCTATCAGCTTCTTTGAATGCGCATATCTTTATAGAACGAACTGCTGCCCGGATCTTTTGGTGCTTAAAAAAATATCAATTTTTTATCGTTTATTGATTGAGATGGCACGAAAATTGCTCTCTCTCTCTCTCTCTCTCTCTCTCTCTCTCTCTCTCTCTCTCTCACATTATTAGAATTATAATTCATTTTTTTAAAATAAAATATAAAGTACATCACTACCCGAAGCAATTACACTTCGGGTTTCTTTGTTTTCTGTAAAGGAGGCGGCTGCAAAACTTTATGAATAAGGGGAAAGGTTTTAAAGATTCTCTATTGCACAATCAGTTGCGAAAAGAAATAGAGGAACGGAAAAAGGCCGAGAAATTTCTTAAAAGAGTACACATCGAATTAGAAGAAAGGATACAGAAACGTACTGCAGAGCTTGCTGCAACCAACAAGGCACTTAGATCCGAAATCGCCGAGCGCAAGAAAATTGAAGAGGAGCTGGCTAAAGAAAAAAAGCTTCTTGCTGAAACCCTGCAAAGTATCGCCGATGGGGTGGTAACTACCGACATTCAGGGAAACATTACCTCTGTCAACCAAATGGCTGAGAAAATCACCGGTTGGAAACAGGCTGAAGCGCTGGGCAGACCCCTGAAGGAGATCTTCCAGATCGGAATTGATGAAAAGATACCCGGGTCTTGTAGAGATCCCCTCAAATATCTGTTAGAGGCAAGCAAAAAAAGAGTCTTAACGAACTATTTAAAGCTATATGATCAAAACGAGGATAGAAAAATTATTTTTGCCAATGCAGCTCCCATCGAAGATGAGGATGAATTTCACAGCGTTATCGGGTATGTAATTGCCTTTAGGGATGTTACTAAACAAAAAAAGCTTGAAACACAGCTGGCTTTATCCCAAAGGCTACAGTCCATTGGTGAACTGGCTGCGGGGATCGCTCATGAAATTAACACCCCCATGCAGTACATTGGCGATAACACGAGGTTTTTGCAGGATGCGGCCGCTGCCTTTTTTGCTCTCTTGGGTGATTATCAACGGCTGAAAAACAAATTTTTGGTTGAAGAAGATGCCGGGCTGCTGATCGACAAAATAAACAAAAAAGAGCAAGAGATGGATATCGCTTACCTCTTGGAGGAGATCCCCAGGGCGTTTAAGGAGGCGCTGGAGGGGATCGAAAAGGTGGACAAGATAGTGTTGGCGATGAAAGAATTTGCGCACCCCGGCAAAAAGAAAAAAACGCCCGCGGATATCAATAAAGCAATAAGGGATACCGTAGTCATCTCCAGAAATGAATGGAAGTATGTTGCAGAGCTAAAAACTGATCTTGAACCCGGCTTGCCCCTGGTTTACTGTGTTGTAAGCGAGATTAACCAGGTTTTATTAAATATGATCGTTAATGCAGCCCAGGCTATTAAAGAAGTCTCCAAGGAAGGGGTTTTAAGCAAAGGGGAGATAAAAATTAAAACAAGTGGCAAGAAAGATCATGTAAATATTTCAGTAAGCGATAACGGGATAGGTATTCCTGAAGCGGCGCTTGATAAAATCTTTGAGCCTTTTTTTACTACCAAAGAGGTCGGCCAAGGTACCGGTCAGGGCCTCGCTATTGCCCATGATATTATCGCAACCAAACACAAGGGCAGCATCCGGGTTCGCTCCAAAGTAGGAAAGGGAACGGAATTTATAATTCGCCTGCCGGTGAAATCTTGATACAATACGGGGTGATGCAGATTTGAAAAAAGCGGTTCTTTTCGTTGATGATGATCTCAACATTATTAGAGGTTTGAGGCGTGTCATGCGGGTTATGTGTTCTGAATGGGATCTGTTTTTTGTGGAAAGCGGGGAAGAAGCCTTGCAAAAGTTATCCCAAAACAAGATCGATGTCATCGTTGCTGATATGCGTATGCCGGGGATGGACGGGGCGGAGCTGTTCGGCATTGTAAGGGATTACCATCCCCATGTGATCCGCATCATTCTTTCGGGGCAGGCCGGTCTCGAAAACAGTTTACGGTTGACCGAGGTAGCCCATCAGTACCTGGCTAAACCATGCCATGCAAGTGCCATTAAAGATTGCATCGAACGTTTTTTTATGCTTGAACGGAAATTTGTAAAAAATGTAGAGATCAGGAAAGCGATCAACGGGATCCAAAATTTGCCCAGTTTACCCGGTTTGTATAATATAATAGTGGAGGAGCTGGAATCCCCCAAAGTTTCCCTTAAAAAGATTGGTGAAATTATTGCGCAGGATATGGTTATGTGCGCCAAAGTTTTGCAGCTTGTAAACTCTGCATTTTTTGGTCTTCCCCAGGAAGAAGCTCTACCTTGCCAGGCAGTATCTTTTTTGGGGTTAAAGATTATAGAAGAGCTTTTTCTTAGCAAGCAGATTTTTTTCGCCCCGGAGGGGGAACCAGGTTTTAACAGCCTTTATCTAAATGAATTATGGAAACACAGTGTGGCGGTGGGGGAGGTTGCCAGGGAGATTGCCCTGGGCGAAACGACAGATCTAAAGGTTGCGGATGAGGCCTATGTCGCGGGGTTGCTGCACGACATTGGCAAAATTGTATTGCTGGAAATTCCCGAGTATTCCTCGCGGTTTAGGAGACACATCTACAAAAAACAGTGTAGCCCGTTAACTGCCGAATATGAACTTTTGGGTGTTACTCATGCCGGAGTGGGCGGCTACCTGCTTGGTTTATGGAACGCCCCGGATCGCATTGTCGAGGCTGTTGCTTTCCATCATTGTCCTGAGAAGGCGGCGGGTAAACATTTTTCACTCTTGACATGCGTACATGTGGCGAACAGCTTGCTTGGCCCAGGGGGTATTTCAAACGAAAGCATCTGTGAAGATAGCAGATTTCCCCGTTGCTTGGATATACAGTACATTAAAAAACTGAACCTGGAAAGCAGGCTTGAGAGCTGGTTTGAATGTTGCAGGAAAGTGAAAAATAGGGGGGCGCATCAACCGGAATGTTCGTTTTAGGAGAAACAGTTAGAAAGAGGCTTTCTTATGGAAAAGATATTATTAGTTGACGATGAAGTAAATGTGCTTTTAGCCTATCAGAGGCATGTGCGCGGGTTGTACAAGGTAACCTTGGCGAAAAGCGGAGATGAGGGACTCAGCGCACTGGAGGAACAGGGCCCGTTTGCCGTCGTCGTATCTGATTACTGCATGCCCGGGATGGACGGGATCCAATTTTTGTCCCTGGCTCATCGGCTTAAACCCGATACGGTGCGCCTTATGCTTACAGGATACGCCGATCTTGAAAATGCTATAAAAGCGGTGAACGAAGGCAATATTTTTCGATTTCTTACCAAACCCTGCAAATCTGAAGAATTTAAAATAGCATTGGCTGCGGCAGTGGAACAGTACAAACTTGTTATGGCTGAACGTGAACTTCTGGAAAAAACCCTCAAAGGAAGCATAAAAGTATTAACAGATATTCTTTCTATTTTAAGCCCCTATGTTTGTTTAAAAGATTCCTATTTGAGCCGCATGGCCAAAAAATTGGCGGCGCGTTTAAATGT
>JAAZMI010000016.1 GCA_012798895.1 Bacillota bacterium | reverse complement strand
TCAATTTTTTCTGCCATAAAACTGTTGGCAATAAGAAAAAGCCAATCTTTAAAACCTATCGGTACTGTAGAAAACAGAGGCCGCATAAAAGGTAGATACATTGTTACCGCTAACATGGAAGCGGATATGGCGGCAGCGGGAAGGATCAGCGGATTCCCCCCATCGTTCGAGGCGTTTTCTTGTTTTGTTCCTCGTTCACCCAGAAGGTTAAACATGCGGTTGATTACCAGTTGCGAGAAGGCCATGGTGCGTGCTTTTGCCAACGTCCATCCGCCCCATGTTAAACCTGCGGCATACAGGCCAAAAGCGGTTAGGCCAAAGAGCGCACCCTTTCTAAGGATTGTGCCCCCCTGATCCATCAGAAATCTTTCTTTGGGATTAAAGGGTGGGCGGTTCATACAATTTTTCTGAGGGGGATCAGCCGTGAGCGATATGGCTGGAAGGCTTTCGGTAACCAAATTTACCCAAAGGATCTGAGCCGGCAGCAATGGAGCAGGCAACCCCAATGCAGTTGATGTAAATACCGTTAGGAGCTGACCCAGGCTTCCCGAAAGGATGTAACGCACGGATTTTGATAAATTCATGCTTATAGTCCGGCCTTCTTCGATCCCATCCACGATGGTGACAAAATTGTCATCGCTTAAAGTTATACCGGCCACTTCTCTTGTCACATCTGTTCCGGTTATGCCCATGGCAATTCCGATATCAGCTTCTTTGATGGCGGGAGCATCATTGACTCCGTCCCCGGTCATGGCTACAATTTGCCCGCGGCTTTTCAGGGCGCGAACTATTTTTAGTTTCTGTTCGGGAGTGGTCCGGGAATAGACCGTAATGCTATCTGCCTGATCAACAAATTTTGTGTCTGGAATCTGTTCCAGCTCTCTGCCGGTGATGCTTTTCCCCCGCCCCAAGATGCCCAACCTTGCAGCAATTGCCTCTGCTGTCTTCTGGTGATCCCCTGTGATCATAATCACTTTAATGCCGGCAGCATGGCATCTTTGAATGGCCTTTCGCACTCCCTCCCGGGGAGTGTCGATCATCCCGATTAGGCCACAAAATACAAGATCTGGCGCCAGCTCTATTTCATCTTGAGAAGTATTTAAAAAGGTGTTTAAATCGTTTTCGGGGGGAACTTTTTTATAGGCAACCGCCAAAATGCGAAGCGCTTCCCGGGCCATGGCATCGTTGGCTGCGAGCACCTTTTGGCGGGTTTTAAGATCCATAAACTGTGCCCCGGAATTTCCGATTACAGAAGAACAATGCTCTATTACCGTATCCGGGGCGCCTTTGACATAGATGCCATATTCATCATCTTGTGTTTTGCATATTACTGTCATTATGCGGTGTTTTGCATCAAAGGCAATCTCCTGATGGCGGCAATATTTTTTTCTAAGTTCCGCCCACCATAAGCCTGCTTTTGCCGCGGCAGTAAGAAGGGCACCTTCTGTGGGATCTCCGATCACTGTCCATTTTCCCTTTGAGTCAATCTTAAGTTCAGCATTATTGCATAAGGCTGCAGCTTTTAAAGTTTTAATCACAGAGGGAGAGATGTTTTCCGGATCATTCTCTCCTAGGCATAATATATCTCCCTTTGGTTGATATCCATCCCCGGTGATCTCATAGAAATCTCCATCGACATACATCTTTTTCACGGTCATCTCATTTTTCGTCAGGGTTCCTGTTTTATCTGTACAGATTACGGAGGTAGAGCCGAGGGTTTCTACTGCAGACATGTTTCTCACAAGGGCGTTTCGTTTTGCCATTCTTTGTACACCGGTTGATAAAGCTATTGTTAATACAGCCGGCAACCCCTCTGGCACAGCCCCAACGGCAAGGCTGATACCGCTGCGAAGAACCTCCCAGAAGGGACGGCCACGCAGAAGGCTGATGAAGGCAATGATCCCCACGGAGACTGCTACTAAATGGGTAATCCTTCTGCCCAGGTAATCCAGCTGTCTTTGCAGATCTGTCTTTTCGCTGCGAACACCGCTTAAAAGTTGGGCGATCTTGCCCAATTCGGTTTGCATTCCTGTAGTTACAACTACTGCTTGAGCCCGGCCCCCGATGATGCTGGTTCCGGAAAACAGCATGTTGGTCTGATCGGCGACGGGGGCGCACTGCTCGATCTTCCCCCGGCAATTTTTCATTACAGGGATCGATTCACCGGTAAGACAGGCTTCATTTGTCGTTAAATTTAACTCTTTAAGAATTATGGCATCCGCGGGTACCAGATCCCCGGCTTTTAGATGAAGAATATCTCCCGGAACCAGTTTTTTGCTGGGTATCCTGGAGAGCCTTCCTTCCCTTAATACAGTTGCCAGCGGGGCGGACAGCTCTTTTAAATTATCCAGAGATTTTTCTGCACGGCAGCTTTGTGTCGTTTCCACTACCGTCTGAATGGCAACAATGGCCACTATAACCGCGGCATCCGTTGTTTCTCCCGCCAACAGGGACATTCCACCGGCAGCTAGCAAGAGCTTTGTCATAAAACTACCTAAAGATTCCAGGGCAATTTGCAAAAAAGAACGTTTTTGTCCTTCCTCCAATTCGTTGGCCCCGAATTTTTCCAAACGCATCCGGGCAGAGTGATGGGATAACCCGGTTTCTGCAGAACT
>JAAZMI010000015.1 GCA_012798895.1 Bacillota bacterium | reverse complement strand
GAGCGCAACTGTTCAGTAGTTTCAGCGGATAAACGTGATACCTGTAACCCCGATTTTTCGATCTGATCGGCAGTTAAGATGCCCGGCCCGCCGGAATTGGTTACTACGGCTATCTTGTTCCCGGCCGGCAGAGGTTGATGGGCAAAAGCGGCAGCCAGGTCGAAAAGTTCTTCCATGCTCCCGGCCCGAAGTACGCCACTCTTCCGGAATGCGGCATCATAAGCACGATCTGCTCCGGCCAGAGCGCCGGTATGTGAGGAGGCGGCTCTGGCGCCTGCCGGGCTTGATCCGGCTTTTAACACTACTATGGGTTTGTGGGCGGAGACACGGGTGGCAACTTCTAAAAACTGTTGTCCGTCTGTAATATCTTCCAGATAACATAGTATGACCTTAGTAGATGGATCTGAAGCGGCATAATTCAAAAAATCTGTTTCTTGCAGAACAGCTTTGTTGCCCAGGCTAACGAAGTGAGAAAACCCGATCCCGGCCATTTCGCTCCAGCCTAGAATAGCAGTAAGAATAGCCCCGCTTTGGGAGATGAAGGTAACATTGCCTTGCAGGGGATAGCCGCGCCCGAAAGAGATATTAAGTGGCGTATGGGTGTGGGTGAGCCCAAGACAATTTGGCCCTATAAGGCGAATCTGTTGTTCAAGACAGAAAGAGACCAGTTCTTTTTCCAGCTCTGCTCCCTGTGGCCCGGTTTCCTTAAAGCCAGCGGTGATGACTACTATAAAACGAATACCGTTTTTGGCACAATCTTGGACCACCTTTAAAACTCCGGGAGCGGGAATAGCGATGACTGCTAATTCAGCCTTTCCCTTATCGCCGGTATCACTATCTGGAATCTCTTCCAGGCTGGGGTAGCATCTAAGCTCTAAAATCTGCTCTTCCTTGGGGTTAACCGGGTAAATTTTCCCGGGGTAACCGCTGGCCAAGATATTTTTTACGATTGCGTTTCCTACTTTGGCCGGGTTTTTAGAAGCCCCAATTATAGCTATACTCTTAGGTTGAAAAAACTTGTGTAACGATTTATCCTCGGTTAGCTTTTCCTTTGTAAGCAAAGTTTCTTCTCCTCACCGATTATTCTACAGAAATACTACCATTTAGCTAGTAAAATGTCAATAACCTGATTAAAAGTTGCAAGTATCACCCTAAACTGCCTTAAAAGGCAGTTTGCTGTATTATGAAAATACACCTTCTTTAAATAAAAGAGAAAAAAACGGCATCCAGAATAAAAATTTAATGTTTCAAAAGGAAAATGTTCTATGGAACAAGAATAAACACTATTTAATAGCAAAAAAGGTTATTGTTCCGGGTTTAGTGATAATCTTAGCAAGGGGGAGGTAAGTAATGAATCATAACAAGAGATTAAATGAAGATCAACTATTTAAAAAATGCCCTCCTGAAATTTTTTCTTTTAATTCTACAGAGGAAGTAATACCATTGGAAGGTATTATCGGGCAACAAAGAGCGGTTAAGGCAATGGATTTTGGGTTAAAAATTAAGGGGCACGGGTATAACATCTTTATGACTGGGGCGACCGGCACCGGGAAAACCAGTTATGCGCGAGCTGTTACGGAAGAGCTGGCCTGCCGGGAACCTGTTCCCGACGATTGGTGTTATATCTACAATTTTAAAAATCCGGATGAGCCTATGGCTCTGAATCTACCGGCAGGGATGGGGAGCGTTTTTGCACGTGATATTCATAATCTTCTGGAAGAATTGAAAGAAGGTATACCCAAAGCTTTGAATACAGAGGAGTACGAACGGCAGAAAGGGGCTATTGTCAGAAAATTCCAGGATGCCAGGAGCGCCCTCATGGATGATCTAAACGAGACGGCCCGGGAAAAAGGCTTTCTGCTCAAACGCAGCAGCACGGGATTTTTAAGTATTCCCCTTAAAGACGGCCTGGAGCTGGATGAAGAAGATTTCAAAGAACTGGAAAAAGAGGAGAAAGAAGAGCTGGAGAAAAAATCAACAGAAGTGCAGTTTAAGGTGGTGGAGGTCTCCAAGCGCATTCAAAATGAAGAAAAAGAATTAAGGGAAAAGGTTAAAGAACTTGATTATAAAACAGTTCTCCATGCCACCGGGCACCTGATTGAAGATCTCAAGGAGAAATATAACAAATTCTCTAAAGTAATCCAATACCTTGAAGCCCTGCGCGATGATGTGCTGGAAAATTTAAACGATTTCAGGGAGGACGGGGATGAAAAACAATTTCCCTTTCCCCTACCCAAGCGTTTTGGCCGGGATGCGACTGATACAAAATATGCGGTAAACTTGATCATCGATAATCGCGATACTAAAGGGGCGCCGGTGATTGTAGAGACCAACCCGACATACTATAACCTTGTGGGCCGCATTGAACATGAAAACGCGTTTGGGATGGTTGCCACAGATTTTACCATGATTAAGGGTGGCGCTTTCCACCGTGCAAACGGCGGTTATCTTATCCTGCAGGCTACCGATCTGCTGATGAATTTCCAATCCTGGGAAGTTTTAAAGCGTGTTTTAAAGACAAAAGAGGCGCGTATTGAAACCATCGGGGAGCAGTATGCATTGCTGACCATGATGACACTTAAGCCGGAACCGATTCCCCTGGATATTAAGGTGATCTTGATCGGGAATCCCATGCTTTATCACCTGTTATACCGTTATGATGAGGATTTTCGCAAACTCTTTAAAGTTAAGGCGGATTTTGATGTAGTGATGGAACGTTCGCCGGAAAATGTGTCTAAAATGGCCAATTTTATCTCTTCACATTGCCAGCGCGAGAACCTAAGGCATTTTGATCGTGGCGGGGTAGCGCAGGTTGTGGAATACAGCTCCCGCTTATCAGAACATCAAGAAAAGCTCTCCACCCGCTTTAATGAGATCGTGGAGATACTCTACGAAGCCGATGCCTGGGCCGGCCTGCAAGGCGATCCCTATGTTAGTGCCAAGCATGTGGACAAAGCGATCCGGGAGAAGATCTTTCGTTCTGATAAATACGAAAACAAGCTTTTAGAACTGGTGAACGAAGGGCAGATCTTGCTGGATCTCTCCGGGGAAAAGGTGGGCCAGATCAACGGCTTGGCGGTGATTGACCTCGGGGATTATACCTTTGGAAAGCCTTCACGCATTACAGCGGCAACATATCTGGGGCGGCGGGGCATCGTAGACATTGAAAGGGAGAGCAAGATGAGCGGCCGGATTCACGATAAAGGGGTTCTCATCGTTAGCGGCTACCTGGGACAAAAATATGCTCAACGGATGCCTCTGACCCTTTCGGCTAGCATCTGTTTTGAGCAATCTTACCAGGGAGTTGATGGTGACAGCGCTTCCAGTGCCGAACTCTACGCCCTGCTTTCCAGTATTAGCGGTGTGCCCCTGAAGCAGAGCATTGCTGTAACCGGTTCAGTAAACCAGAAGGGCGAAATCCAGCCCGTGGGCGGAATTACCAGTAAAATAGAAGGGTTTTTTGCCACCTGTAAACTGCGGGGCCTTACAGGAGAACAGGGGGTTATTATTCCACAGCAGAATATTGTCAATCTGATGTTGGATGCCGAAGTATTGGAGGCGGTGCGGGAAAATAAATTTCATCTCTATGCCGTAGAAAATATTGATGAAGGTCTGGAGATCCTTACCGGGCTGCCGGCGGGGGAACGGGATGAAGAGGGCCGATATCCCGAAGGAACAATTAATGCCCTGGTAGAGAATAATTTAACGGAATACTATAAGTTGTTGAGCAAAAAAACCCGGGAAATGGATAAGACGGACAATCAGGGAGAAGATACGGAGCAAGAAGAGACAGATCTACCCGGTTTCCTGCAATATTAATGGGGGAGGAGGAAGAGGGATGCCTCAACCCTACAGTGGATTGGCCCGTATCTACGATTACCTTTTGTGCGGGGTGGACTACGAAGCCTGGGCAGACTATCTGGAAGAAATATTTGCGCGATTTCAGATAGAGCCTTGCCAGATTATCCTGGATCTGGCTTGTGGAACAGGAAGTTCGACATTTCCCTGGGTAGAAAGGGGTTATACTGTTTACGGTGCAGATATTTCGCCGGAAATGCTGGCAATAGCCGGAGAGAGAGCCCGGGAGTATATCCCACCGGTTAAGTTTTACCGGCAGGACATGCGCAGCCTACAGTTGCCTTTTCGGGCCGATGTGATAGTGCTTTACCAGGATGGCCTGAACTATCTTTTAACCCCCGGGGAACTTAAAAAAGCTCTACAAAGCATCCATGATGTTTTGCGGCCGGGGGGCTATTTTATCTTCAACTTAAACCTGGTGGAAAAACTCCCCGCAGCAGATACGCCACAGGTTGCCTGGTTGGAAGACGAAGAGATTACCCTGATCTGGGAGAGCGGCTTCGATCCGGAAGAAAAGATCTGGAGCATAAAGCTGACAGCCTTTTTGCGCGGGGACGGAGGGCTTTATGAGAAGATACAA
This sequence comes from Bacillota bacterium, assembly GCA_012798895.1. GTDB lineage: Bacteria > Bacillota > Dethiobacteria > DTU022 > UBA8154 > JAAZMI01. The sequence continues at coordinate 18,417 of JAAZMI010000015.1, read as the reverse complement.
GAGGAACATAAAGAACGTTCTTATTCCCGTGAGGAGATGGAGCCGCTGCTGCTTAAAACCGGTTGGCAACTTAAAGCTTGTTACAAAGCATTCACTTTCGAAAAACCGCGACCCGAGGATCGCAATATATTTTATGTCGTGCAGCGGGAGGCATAGGGCATGCATATAGCGCTGATCGAACCGGAGATACCCCCGAATACGGGAAACATAACCCGGACCTGTGTAATGACCGGGACAACCCTACACCTGGTCGGAAAATTGGGGTTTTCCTTGGCAGACCGCCACCTGCGCCGCGCCGGGCTGGACTACTGGCCTTATCTTGTATTTTATACCTATAGAGATTTTGAAAGCCTTTACCGCTTTTACCAACATAACGGTTGCAATTTCTATTTTTTTACGACTAAGGCTCAAAAGGCTTATACGGAGGCAACTTATAAAATAGATGATTTTCTGGTATTTGGCAGAGAGACAGCCGGCCTGTCACCGGAATTTTTGGCCAGATGGCCGGAGCGCTGCCTGAGAATCCCGATGAAAGCCGGCCTGCCCCGGTCCTTGAACCTGTCCAATGCCGTGGCCATCGTTCTCTATGAGGCTTTGCGCCAGCAAGGCTATCCTGGTTTGCAATAGGTGGCAGGACACTAGAAGGAACACCTGGGACACAAAGACCAGCTAACTCAGGGGAGTGGACACAGAGGGACGGTTAAGGACACAAGGGGACGGTTCTCTTGGGACACAGGGGGACGGTTCTCTTGTGTACCGCTTTTTGGTACACAAGAGAACCGTCCCCCTGTGTCCCCCTGTGTCCCCTGTGTCCACAGGTGACCTGTCGTCCGGGCCATCTTTTGCTTCTGTTTCACCGGGGCGGGGTGAAGTTTTTTAAAAATGCTGCGGCGACCAGGGTGCAGAGTGTCGTCCAGGCTGTGGCAAATAGACCTTCTAAGGTGGTAAATCCTATCTGGGGAAGGGTGAGCATGCCTATTGTTAAAAGAAGGCAGGATAAAAGGGAACCCAACCGATCTGCGGTCATTGTTGTTGAACCCCATTTCCATACTTAGATCTGTCCTTAAACCGGAGTAGATTTTCTTTTGGGTTTTAGATGTATACATTATTTGTTTTGCATGTTAGTACTGTATTGTATGCCGGTTACGGGTGAAGAATGATCCGGCAGGAACAAAGAAGAGAAGATAGGCCCCTATTTTACTATAGAAAATGTTGTAGAACAGGGATGGATCCCTCCTAATTTTAACTGACTGTTGCAGATCGCTTTCACATGATACAGCGGGGGTTTGGTTTTCTTCCCCACAAGAACCTCGGCCCATTTAAAGGTTTTTTTTCAAATTGAGGCGAAATACTTATTGCAGAATTAAACGCATCATTAAATTTTCGGGGGAATTTTTTTGTTTGTTCATCTGCATGTGCATACTGAATATAGTCTTCTGGATGGAGCGGCACGCATCAACCAAGTGGTGGAAAAAGCCCATAGACTGGACATGCCCGCAGTGGCGATTACTGATCATGGCAATCTCTACGGAGTTATCGATTTCTACAAGGCGGCACGGCAAAAGGGTCTCAAACCGATCATCGGGTGCGAGGTTTATGTTGCCCCCAGGAGCCGCAAACAGAAGGAACCCGGCAAAGACGATCTTCGCTTTCATCTCGTCTTGCTGGCGAAAAATAAGGAAGGGTATCTCAACCTCATGCGGCTGGTAACCGCCGGTTATCTGGAAGGTTTTTATTATAAACCCCGCGTCGACCGGGAGCTTTTAGCCCGTTATAATGCAGGGCTTATCGCTCTTAGTGCCTGCCAGGCCGGTGAAATACCCAGGCTTTTGCTGGCCGGGGAAGATGAGAGCGCTTACCATACAGCCTGCTGGTACCGGGACACCTTTGGCCCGGGCAACTTTTATTTAGAGCTGCAGGAACAAGGTCTTGCGGAACAAAAAGAACTCAACCGGAAACTATTTTCTCTGGGCGAGAAGACGGGCATTCCTTTGGTGGCTACCAATGATGTTCATTATCTGGAACGGGAGGATGCCCGGGCTCACGATGTTCTGCTTTGTATTCAGACGGGTAAGACTGTGGAAGATGAAAATCGTTTAAAATTTGAAGGAAACGAATATTATTTCAAGGATGAAGAGGAGATGCAGGCAGTTTTTGCCGATTATCCGGAGGAAGTGCTGACCAACACCGTCAAAATTGCCGAACAGATTGAGCTGGAACTTTTTTTTGACCGGATGTACCTACCTCCTTATACCATACCTTCTTCTTATGATAATGCCGGGGATTATTTAAAATCGCTTTGTTATGCGGGTTTAAAGGAGAAATTTGATAACATAACGCCGGAGATCGAGGAACGCTTAAATTATGAACTGCAGGTTATTAACGAGATGGGTTATGCCGGTTATTTTTTAATCGTCTGGGATTTCGTGCGCTTTGCCCATGAAGAGGGTATTCTGGTTGGGCCGGGGCGTGGCTCCGCCGCCGGGAGCCTGGTGGCCTATACTCTCTCTATAACCAATATTAACCCTCTTCGTTATGGCCTGCTTTTTGAAAGGTTCTTGAATCCGGAGAGAGTCTCCATGCCAGACATTGATATCGATTTTTGTTATGAGCGACGTGATGAGGTAATCCGTTATGTTGTGGAAAAGTACGGGGAAGATCGGGTGGCCCAGATTGCCACTTTTGGGACGATGGCGGCCAGGTTGGCTGTGCGCGATGTGGGACGGGCCTTAAATATTTCCTACGGCGAGACAGACCGCCTTGCCAAAATGATTCCCTTCGAGGCAGGCATGACTATTGAAAGGGCTTTGGAGATGAACAAAGATCTGCTGGCCCTTTACAATAGCGAACCACGTTATCGACTGCTGTTAGATACCTCCCGGGCAGTAGAGGGGCTTCCCCGTCATGCTTCTACCCATGCTGCTGGTGTAGTCATTGCCGGGCAGCCGCTGGTGGAGCATGTTCCCCTGCAAAAGGTGGCCGGGGATGAAGTGGTTACCCAGTTTCCCATGAATACCCTCGAAGAACTCGGTCTTTTGAAGATGGATTTCTTGGGGTTGCGTACGCTGACGATCATGGGAGAAACCATACGGCAGATTAATGCCCGGCACAAAGAAAGAGAAAAGATTTCACTGGAGGCTATCCCCCTGGACGATCTTCGAACCTTTGAACTCTTATCCCAGGGAGAGACGGCCGGCGTTTTTCAATTGGAAAGCAGCGGTATGCGTTCCGTTCTTCGTGAACTGAAGCCTGGAAAATTTGAAGATATTATCGCCGTCGTAGCGCTTTACCGTCCCGGGCCTATGGAACAGATACCAGTTTTTATAGAAAGCAAACACGGCTTAAAACCCATTCATTACCTGCATCCCGATTTGGAGCCCATTCTAAAGGAGACCTACGGTGTAATTGTCTACCAGGAACAGATTATGGAGATCGCCGCTACGATGGCCGGGTTTACGCTGGGACAGGCCGATCTTCTGCGCCGGGCCATCGGTAAAAAGAAACGGGAAATTCTCGATGAACAAGAATCCATATTTATTCAGGGGCTGGAGAAAAAGGGTTACACAAAGAAATTGGGGCAAGAGCTCTATGATCTAATCGTTAAATTTGCTTCTTATGGGTTCAACAAATCACATGCCGCGGCTTACGCTTTAATTGCCTATCAGACAGCCTACCTGAAAGCTAATTACCCGTTGGAATTCATGGCGGCGTTGTTGACCGGGGTGATGTCTACCAGTGAGAAGATCGCTCTTTATATTGCCGATTGCCGCCGCCAGGGAATCGAGATTTTACCCCCGGATGTAAACGAAAGCGATACAAATTTTACAGCGGTTGGAGACAACCGGATCCGCTTTGGCCTTGCTGCTGTTAAAAATGTCGGCAAGGGTGCTATTGAAGCCATTATGAAGACCCGGCAGAAAAGGGGAAAGTTTAAGGGGCTCTACGATTTTTGCTGCAAGGTGGATCTGCGCACCTGTAATCGTAAGGTATTGGAGAGCTTGATTAAAAGCGGGGCCTTTGATTCTTTAGGCGGTAGGCGAGCCCAATATCTGAATATCCTGGATAAGGCGATTGCATACGGGCAGCAGGAACAAAAAGATCGTTTAAACGGCCAGATCTCAATGTTTACTTATTTAAGTGGAGAGGATTCTTCAAAACGGGTAAAATACGATGAATTTCCCGATCTGGAGGAGTTCTCCCCGCGTGAAAAATTGGTTCTCGAAAAAGAGATGGTCGGCCTCTATATCTCCGGCCACCCCTTGGATCAGTACCGCTCCGTGCTGGAAAATCTGCAAGGCCTCATTCCGGTGGGAGAACTGGAAGAGGTGGGTGATCGCCGTGATGTCTCCATCGCCGGGATGATCTCCAGCCAGCGTGTTATCTATACCAAAAAGGGGCGGCCCATGTCTTTCCTGCGAGTGGAAGATCTAAGCGGTGAGGTGGAAGTGATCGTCTTTAGCGATTTTTTTGAAAAATATCAAGAAGAACTGCAGATCGACAGGGTTGTTCTTCTAAAGGGGCAGACCGACTACAAGGAAGAAGGAGAAGTGAAGATAATCTGCCGGGAGGCTGTTTTTTTCCCGGTGGAACCCCGGCAGCTTTTTATCCGGGTTAATGATAAGATCACCCAGGCGGAGATGGTTGCCTTAAAGGATCTGCTTAGCTCTTATCGGGGAAACACCCCGGTCTATCTCTATTTTGAAAAATATGCCAGGTTACTGCTCGTGGGGCAGGGATGTTGGGTGAAAGAAGATGAGGAACCTTTTTATCAGCGTCTCGAGGGGCTTATGGGGCCTGATTGTTATAAGGTTCAGCAATTAGACTTACCTGAAGGGTTCTCAGAAGAGGGTAAATAATTCTGTATTCGCAAATACTGAAATATGTGGATAGATTTTTGTTTGTAAATTACCCGGCAGGGGGAGACAAAATGAGAAACATTGCTGTTCTGACCAGCGGCGGGGATGCTCCGGGTATGAACGCGGCCATCCGGGCCGTAGTACGGAAAAGCATCTATCATCAGTTGGGGATATATGGAGTGCAACGCGGGTTTTCCGGGTTAATTAATAACGAGGCAACCCGTTTGGAACTGGGCTCCGTAGCCGATATTATCCACCGGGGGGGCACAATTCTCCGGACGGCCAGAAGCCCGGAATTCCAGACCAAAGAGGGACAGTATAAGGCGCGTGCCTATCTACAAGAATTGGGAATCGATGGTGTTATAGTCATCGGTGGAGACGGTTCTTTCAGGGGTGCCCAGATACTGGAGGGGATGGGCTTTCCTACTATAGGCATTCCGGCAACCATTGATAATGATATCGCCTGCACCGATTATTGTATTGGTTTTGATACAGCAGTCAATACGGTTATCGATGCGATCAACAGGGTTAGGGATACGGCAACTTCCCACGAAAGGATCTATGCCATTGAAGTGATGGGCCGCGATACAGGCCATATCGCTCTGGTGGCCGGCTTGGCGGGGGGAGCCGAATCCATTATCGTCCCCGAAGCCTCTTACAATATCGAAGAGGTCTGCAACCGCCTGCTGCGGGGTATAAAAAGAGGCAAACGGCACAGTATTATCCTGGTGGCCGAAGGTGCAGCCAGTGCTGCACAAGTTGGCGAAGAGATTAAGAATCTATTGCAGATGGAGGTGCGGGTCATCATTTTGGGACACCTGCAAAGAGGCGGAACGCCCACGGCATTCGATCGCATTCTGGCCAGCCGCATGGGGGGCAAGGCAGTGGATCTGCTGTTGGAAGATATAGGCGGTCGGGCGCTCGGGTTTTGGAAGGGTGAAATAGGGGGAAGACCCTATGAGGAGGTATTTAACAGCAAGAAAGAATTTCTATGGGACGACTATGAATTGGCCGGTATTTTGGCTATATAAAGAGGAGGGATTCTGGTGCGGCGGACAAAAATTGTCTGTACGATTGGACCGGCCTCAGATGAACTGGATACTATTAAGATCCTCATTCAAAAGGGTATGGATGTGGCCCGCATAAATTTTTCCCATGGGAACCGGGAGATACATGCTGAAAGTGTAGAAAAAATCCGCCGGGCAAGCCGGCAGTTAGGCAAAAGAGTTGCTATTCTCGTCGATACCCGCGGACCGGAGATCAGGATCAAGGATTTTCAGCAGGGCGAAGTGAAACTCATTGAAGGACAACATTTTACCCTGACTACTGAGGAAGTGCCCGGAGACGAGCACGAGGTTAGCGTGACCTACCAGGGTTTGCCCGGGGATCTGAAAGAGGGCGATCATATTTTGCTGGATGATGGTCTAATTGAGCTCCGGGTGGAGGCCCTTACTGCCAAGGAGATTCAAACGGTTGTTATCCACGGGGGCAAACTTTCTTCACGCAAGGGTTTGAATCTGCCCGGTATTGCCATCAGCCTGCCGGTTTTTTCACCGGAAGACGAAGAAGATATAGAATTTGCCCTACATAATAACGTTGATTTTATAGCTGCCTCTTTTATTCGCAATGCGGCCGATATCTTAGCTATCCGCTATCTCATAGAAAAAAACAAGGCGGAGGCACAGATTATCGCCAAAATTGAAAACCGGGAGGGGGTGGAAAATTTCAAGGAGATCCTTCAAGCTGCAGATGGGATTATGATTGCCCGCGGGGATCTGGGGGTGGAGATCCCCGCTGAGGAGGTCCCCCTCGTGCAAAAGAGGCTCATTACAGCCTGCAATTTTGCCGGGAAACCGGTCATTACAGCTACACAGATGCTCGATTCTATGATGCGATCTTCCAGGCCGACCAGGGCGGAAGCGAGCGATGTTGCCAACGCTATTTTTGACGGTACTGATGCGATCATGCTTTCCGGGGAGACGGCTGTCGGCGCTTTTCCCGCCGAGGCGACCGGCACGATGGCCCGCATTGCAGAGCACACGGAAAAAGCCCTAAATTATAGAGAATTGCTGAAAGACCTTCAATTAGTGATAGATCGTTCTGTTACAGATGCCATCAGCTACGCGACATGCCGGGCGGCCCAAGATCTGGGAGCTCGAGCGATCATCTCCGCCACGCAATCAGGCCATACGGCACGCATGGTTTCCAAATATAGGCCAAAGGCGCCTATTATTGCGGTTACACCCTCTGAGAAAGTGGCTGCGGCTTTAACCCTTACCTGGGGAATCTATCCTCTGCTTTGTCCTCCTACTACTAATACGGATGAGATATTCGGTACAGCGGTAGAGGTTGCCCTCGAGGCGGGGCTGATTGAGGATGGGGATCTAATTATCCTTACGGCGGGAGTTCCTGTAGGGGTGCCCGGGACGACAAATTTTCTGCGCATCGAAACGATCGGTGAGATTATTATACAGGGTCAAGGTGTGGGGAAAGAGGCAGTTACCGGCATTGTTCACCTGGCACAAACCGCAGAGGAGGCTCTAAAGATTAAGGAAAAGCAGATCCTTGTTTGCAGCGATACCGATAAAGATTATCTGCCGGCCATGGAGAGAGCAGATGCCATTATTACCGAAGCAGGGGGACTGACCTCCCATGCGGCTATCGTCGGGTTGAACTTGGGTAAACCCGTTGTCGTTGGTGCTACTGCGGCTACCAGGGAACTTTCTACGGGCCAGCTTATTACTGTAGATGCTGCCAGGGGTCTCATATACCGGGGGCGGGCTACAGTTATTTAGATTACAATTATTTTGATTTAGAGAGAAAACAGCATCCGATTTAAGTTAAATGCGGGGGAAGGGGAAAACGGAATGAAATACAGCGAAACAACCCTTCGGGTGCGCTATAAAGATACCGACCAGATGGGAGTAGTCTATTATGCCAATTATTTTATCTGGTTTGAAGTAGGGCGCAGCGAATTTTTCCGCTCTTTAGGTATGAGCTACAAATATTTAGAACAAAACGGCATATTATTGCCGGTAATCGAAACATATTGCAGTTACAAATACCCGGCACGTTATGATGAACTGCTCAAAATTGTTACCAGGCTTCACTCCTTGGAAGTAGTGAAGCTTGGTTTTCAGTATGAAATTATGAATGTAGAGACGGAAAAGTTGTTGGCCAGGGGCGAAACGACACATGCTTTTGTCAACAAGCAGGGCAAGCCTGTTGTTTTGCGCAAACAAAACCCATTTTTATGGAGATTAATCAAGGACAAACTTCAGGTAAAAAAGGAGATATAATACAACCTAAAGTATTCCCAATTGCAAGATCACGAGGCCGCTCACCAGCTTGGGAAAAAAATAGGTTGATTTCTGCGGCATGCGTATACCCTGTTCGGCCAGATCGATGATCTCTACCAGAGAAGATTTATTTAGAAAAAAAACGTAAAAAACCTTGCCCCGGTCTACCTGCTGCTTTGCTTCCCACTCATCTCTGATATAATCGATGAAGGACCCTTTTTTTCTATCGATCTCATCCCAGCCGAAAATATCTTGTAGAACCAGCTCCTGAAGGATTACTGTATCAAGCCAGGGGAAAGGCTTTTCTTTATCTTTTAGATCTTTGACGGTAAGGAGAAAGAAGTTTTTTTCCGGCGTGTACAGCCCCATGCATAATTTTTCTTCCGTGGCTCCTGTCAATGATCTTTCCAGAAGGTTGAGCAGCTCCTCCCGGCTTCCTGTTAAAGAAAGGGGTTGGATATGAAAATAATTTTGCAGTTTTTTAAGCAGATCCTCGCTGCTAAGGTTGCTTTGTTTGATCATGCGGTGGGTAGGAAAAGCCAACAATCCTTCATCATAGGTGTTAATTAGGACCATTAGCGCGTGGCCGTATCTTTCTTTGCTTTGATCTTCCCTTTTTTTCTCCATGTAATATTGCAGGGCTGTTTCATAGCGGTGGTGGCCGTCGGCTATAAATATTTTCTGATTTTGAAAGAAGGTTTCGATGGTAGCTATAAACTTTTTATCGGTTACAGCCCAAATCTTATGCAGTTGTCCCTCTTCATCTTGGAAATTGATAACCGGTTCCTGTTCTTTTTTATAACGTGCGGCGTGATGATCCACAAATTTTTCTTTATCTTTATAGAGGCCGAGAATAGGGCTGAAATGGGCTTCGCAGTGTCGCAGAAGCTCGAGACGATCCAGTTTGGGCTGGTGAAGGGTTTTCTCATGTGGAACAACCCTGCCTTCTTCAAAAGGAGATAAGCCCACGCCACAGTAGATTCCCCGGCGAATATAATTTTTTTGTTCATAAGTAAAATGTTGTTCATATAGATAGAAGGCCGGTTCTTCTTCCCGGATTAACACTCTTCCCTGCAACCATTGTTGAAAGGTATTTGCGGCCCGTGTATATTTATTTACCCGGGTATTGTCCCCAGGCCGGGATTTGGCATATTCCAAACGGATGATATTATAAGGATTTTTTTCGTAAAATTTTTCTTGAAGCTCAGGACCGATAACATCATAGGGTGGTGTGATGACTGCAGAAAGACTGCCTACATCGTTAGAAAAGCGTAGTCCTTTGATTGGTAGGACAGTTGTCATTTTAAAACCTCCGTAACGATTTTACATACCTTACTTTGGCACTGCTTAAATTTTATTATAATTGCCGGGAAAAAACAAGTAAAAAAAAGATCGGCATCGGGAAAATACATGAAGGGGGGAGAAAAAGGATGGCCCTGAAGAAATATGATTATTCGGATAAGATCAAAATTTTGCAGGAGATCGAACCTTTCAACCTTCTTACCGAGAGACAGCTTTATAAGATCGCTTCTTTCTTAGAAGAGGAGTATTACCCGGCAGGCACCTTTATTGCCAAACAAGGTGAGGATTCCCGCCGTATTTTGTTTTTCGTTGTAGAAGGGAAGGTAGAGGTATCTGTTGTGGACAGAAGCGGCCGCCGCATTGTTACCGGTTACCGGGGGGCTTTGGAATTTATGGGGGAGGCAGCTTTTTTGTCCGGCGAAAATTATCCTGCTTCGGCCCAGGCAAAGGAAGACACCTGTTGTTTTGTTTTGCCCCAGGAAAAATTTGCCGCCGTGATCACCGAAAACCCTGATTTTGCCGCTTATTTTACTAGGCTTTTAACAGAGCGATTGCGAATTCTATACCGGCGTTTTTATGATGAGGAAGAAATGATTGGGGACAGGGGGCTTAGTAAACGCATTGCAGACATTATGGAGGCCCGGGTGGTGACCTGTTCGCCTGCGGATAGTGTCCGGCATGTGGCCGCGCTGATGACGGCACAAAATGTCAGCTCGATCGTGGTTGCCAGGGATGGAGAACCCCTGGGCATTATTACGGAAGGGGATCTTGTTTCCCGGATCTTGCAGGTGGAGGATCTGCAGAAAAGTGCTGCTCGGACAGCCAGGGAGATCATGAACAGAGATCTGGTTACCGTTCAGCCACAGGAATTTTCCTACCAGGCTTTCTTGCTGATGGTCAAGCATCGGGTCAAACATGTCATTGTTGTCTCTGAAAACGGCAAGTTGGCCGGAATCGTCGCCATGCGAGACCTAATCAAATCAAGAAAAACAGGTTCCCTGGCGATCGTGCAGAGCATTGAATCATCGCGCAGCTTGAAGGAGCTTTGTCAACTGCGGGCAGAAGTTGATCAGGTCATGCAGGCTCTTTTAGCAGAAAAAGCAACCAGCCGGGAGATCACCGCTTTGATGACAGAATTCTATGATCGCATTACCCGCAAGGTGATCACTCTGTCTGAACAATCTTTGGTGGCGGAGGGCTACGGCTTGCCACCGACAGGATATTGTTGGATTACAATGGGCAGCAGCGGCCGGAAAGAGCAGTATGCCCGCACCGACCAGGATAACGGGATAATCTACGGGGATGTGCCCCCATCGCAGGAGAAAAGTGTTAAGGAGTATTTTTTACTATTAGGAGAAAGGGTGGTTTCCGGGCTGGAGAAATATGGATTTAGGCGTTGCCCGGGCAAGGTGATGGCCAATAACGAAGATTGGTGTCGTTCCTTTCGGGGTTGGCGAGTTGCGATACGTGAATGGCTTGCAGATCTTCGACCACAGGATGTGCGTTTGATGACCATTTTTCTCGATTTCCGGTATCTTTATGGAGAGATAAATCTCCATAATCTTCTGCGTAGTTATGTGGCACGAAATTTTCGCAGTTCTGCCGCAGCTCTAAATTTTTTGGCGCAGGATACTCTCGGTAAAAGGATTCCCCTGAACATTTTTCGTAAGATCCAGACGGAACGCTCCGGGAAACACCGTCATAAACTCAACCTCAAAACAGCCGGCTGTGTGCATATCGTCGACAGTATGAGAATATTTGCCTTGCAGGAAGGCCTGTTGGTTACAAATACCTTTGAAAGGTTGGATGAAATTGGAAGGAGAAGGATTCTAAACGACAAAGACGTGGGTTATATCGCTTCTGCCTATGATACTTTGATGACGTTGCGGATTAGGGAGGCGATGTCCAAGATGAGGTCGGGCGTTGAACCCGATAATTATATCGATCCCCGGGAATTGTCCAGCCACGATTATGCCCAGCTGCGCGAAGCACTGATAATGGTAGGGCACCTGCAGGGTCTTACAGGGGGTATTTTCCAGATCGCGCCCTGATATGAGAGGCCCAAGAATACTGAAAAAGTGCCGTTTAAAATGAGGCGACGGAGATAGTAAGAGGCGCATCGGCAGTTTTTTTGAGCAGAAAATAGTCTCGCAACTGGCCTAGGGTAGAGATCCCCTCTTTTTTCAACCTTTGGAGCAGTTTTAAGAAGACCCGGGCGGTAATCTTGGCATCCCCGAGAGCTGTATGCCTTTGTTTCATTTTTATGTTGTGGCAAGTACCCAGATAATCCAAGGTATGCTCTTCGAGCCAGGGCAGGATGTAGCACGATAGGAGGTGGGTATCGATCACCGGTTGGGGAATGCGAACCGGTGCAAAACGCCCCAGCTCCAGATTCAAAAAGGTCAGATCAAAGGGTGCCCGGTGCGCGATTAAGATTTTGTTTCCCAGAAAATCAAGGAAATCAAGCAAAACCTGGCAGATGGTGGGTTTTCCGGCGACCATGGAATTTGTAATGCCAGTTAGCGCTGTAATGGCAGGAGGAATGGGGCGCAAAGGATTGACCAGTTGGTTGAAAATTTGTTTGTCGATGATGTTTCCATCTTCAATTATTATCCCGCCCAGGGAGATTATTTTATCACCTTTTAGGGGCTCAAATCCGGTGGTTTCACAATCAAAGACAGCATAAGAGGCCGCCTGCAGATCTTGTTCCCAACAGATCTCCTGTTGTAGTTCTTCAATTTTAGAGATAATTGCGGCCATAAGTTTTTTGTTTTGCGAAGGGTTTCTTTTCCAATAATTTAAGTTATTAAAGAAGGAATGCCGGAAAAAATCGGTTAGGCGTCGTTGCCAGGGGTAGTTCAGGCGCGCCCTACAATTTAAAGCATGACAGTCAGCTTCAAAATAGTGATGAGGAAACATAGTAGGCTCCTCCCCCTATTACCAAAATCTTAACCCTATTCGATCATGGTGGAATATAGCAACTATTCTGTTACCATCAATTTTACTACAAAAATGAGCAAAACACAAGCTATAAAACGGAAACTTTTTAAGTTTTGTTGCAAAACAAACCAAAAGCAGGAAAATGGGGATGGGGATCAGAAATAAAAAACGAAAGGGCTTTACAAAAAAGTTTGATTGCAAAGGATAAAATTAGGGTTTGTGGATCAGCTATAGACAATCCAGTTGCGCATGGTTGGCGGGTGTTGCGGGTGTAAATGAAGATTCAAGGGATAATAAGATTACAAAAGGTGGTATTTTTTCACAAGGGGGGCCTGAAAAAGGGTGATTATATGTTGATCGGGATCGATGTTGGTGGCACTTTTACGGATGGGGTTCTATGTTCTCAAGGCCGGATTTTGAAATCGGCCAAGCACCCTACCAGAGAAGATGCCCTTGAACATTCTATCTTTAGGGTTTTGGATGAGCTGTTGCAGGATATAAAAGGGGAGAGGATTACACAGATCGTGTTCAGCACGACGTTGGTTACGAATCTTTTGGCAACCGGCAAGGGAGAACCAGTGGCACTGGTTTTGATTCCCGGGCCGGGTTTGAATTTACAAGAATTAAATTTTTTCCCTTCTGCTTACATCGTCCGCGGAGCAACGGATTTTCGCGGGCGGATTACAGAGCCGTTGGAGCAGGCCGAGATCGAAGAAGTCGGAAGATCGATCGAGGCTGCCGGTTTGCAAAAAGTGGCGGTAGTTGGAAAGTTTTCACAGCGAAACAGCAGCCAGGAGATACAGGTGGAAGAAATAATAAAAGAAAAGCATCCTCATCTCGAAATATACAGAGGCTTTGAGGTTTCCGGGCAGCTTAATTTTTTGCGCCGGGTGGTCACTACATACTACACGGCTGTAACCGGAGAAAGATGGGCTGGATTTGCAGCTGATATCCAAAAGGCCGTGCACGAGCGGGGCATTTCTTCTGTTCCGCAGATTCTGAAGGCGGACGGGGGTACGATGCCCTTGGATGTATCGCTCCGCTACCCCTGTGAGACCGTCTTTTCCGGTCCGGCTGCCAGCGTAATGGGAGCGTTTGCCCTGACCCTGGATCAGCAGACCTCTGTGGTTGTAGATATCGGCGGAACCACCACCGATTTGGCACTCATTCTCGCGGGGGGACCGCTATATGCTTCCCGGGGAGCGGTAATGGGTGATCATTATTCTCATGTGCGCTCCTTTGCTTTGCAGACGATGCCCCTGGGTGGAGATAGTGCAGTCCGCTGGACAGGGCAAGGGCTTGCTATCGGTCCCGACCGTCTGGGCCCGGCAGCCTGTTTTGACGGCCCGGAGGCAACCCCCACTGATGCCTTTAATTTTTTAGAGGGAGGCCGGTTAGGGCAGCTTTCCCTATCCGAGCGTGCTTTAGAAAAGATCGCGCGTGAGGCGGGGTTGACAGTGCGGGAGCTGGCTGAAATGATAGTGCAGGAGGTAAACAGCCGGCTTGAGGCCGGTATTAGGGATATGTTTAAATCCTGGGAACAGGAACCGGCTTATAGGATCTGGGAGATTGTTCACAAAAGGCAGGTTGTTCCTGATCGGGTGGTGGGTATCGGTGCCGCAGCGGAGGCCTTTGTCCCGGCCTTGGCAGATTCGCTTGGTTGCCAAGCCCTTGTTCATCATTATTCACCGGTGGCCAACGCGCTGGGCGCCGCTGTGGCCCGGCCAACGCTTTCCCTGCTTTTGCATGCCGATACAGAGCAACAGACTTATGCTCTAAATCTGGAGGGAATCGCCGGTGAATTCAAAGATACCCAGTTCGCCGGGGCTAAAGAGCTGGCCAGGGAACAGCTGCAAAAAATCGCTGAAAGACGGGGCATCGGGCGCTACGCAGACCGGTACGAGTATTTTTTGGAAGAGCAGTTTAACATGATCCGGGGATGGTCGACAGTAGGCAAGCTCTTTGATGTCGGCATCCAGATTGCCGCCGGTGTTATCGACGAATTTGAAGGGGTGCAATCATGAAAAACAAAAACCAGAATACAGATGCCGGGTTGCGGGTTGAAAGGACAGCAGAACAGACCGGGCTGGTATTTTTCCCGGCTTTCGATTGGGCCATATCGCCTACTCATCCTGAAAGGGAAGAGAGGCTTCTTTATACCAGGGATCAACTTTTTGAAGAAGGTATTATGGATCTACCCCAGATTCGGCAATACCAGCCGCGCCTAGCTGAATTCAAAGATATTGCGCGGGTACATTTCTGTGTGCCTGATATTGAAACACAGGCTACGGAGGCGCACCGGGTTGCCGCCGGCGGGGCTCTGGTGATCGCCGATGCATTGATGAACGACGAGATCAGAAATGGTTTTGCACTGGTTCGGCCTCCGGGACACCATGCCAAACGGGTGGCCCATGGCAACCGTGGCTTCTGTAATATTAACAATGAACCGGTGATGGTAGAATATCTGCGCCAGAAGTATGGCTTGCGACGCATCGCCATCGTGGATACCGATGTTCACCACGGGGATGGCACACAGGATATCTACTGGCATGATCCGGATGTTTTATTTATCTCCTTTCACCAGGATGGCCGCACCCTCTACCCCGGCAGCGGGTTTACCGACGAAATTGGAGGTCCGCTGGCCCAGGGGACTACTCTGAATGTCCCTCTGCCGCCGGGGACAACCGATGAAGGGATCCTCTTTGTTCTCGACAACCTGGTGTTGCCTGTTCTGGAAGAATTTCAGCCGGAGCTGATCGTAAATTCAGCCGGGCAGGATAATCACTACAGCGATCCGCTGGCCAATATGTCCTTCTCTGCGCGCGGGTATGCATTGTTAAACGAAAAGTTGGCCCCTGATATTGCTGTTCTGGAAGGGGGATATTCGATCGAGACGGCACTTCCTTATGTCAACATGGGTATAATTATGGCTATGGCCGGTATTGATTATTCTAATCTGTACGAACCGGATAATAAGGAAGGCTTGATTAAAGAGGAGCGAGGGCGCCTGGAAAAACTGGGGGAGATTGTAAGGGAGCTTAGCGGCACTTTCCGGCAGCGGAAAGACCTGATAGCGACAGTTCGGCGCCAAAAAGCGGGATCCATGATCCAACGGCAGCGGCAGATCTATTACGATACAGACCAGATCCGGGAGACACAGTTGGAGACCCTAAAGGTATGCGATAGATGTCCCGGCTATCTTCTGATTGGCTCAGACGCCTCCGGCAGTAGGGGACGTTTTAGGATATATTGTATTAGTATCCCCATCCAGTGTTGTCCTCGCTGCCAGCGGGAAGCCCGGGATTATTATACTGATATACGTCAACAAACTTCTGAGCCCCTCAATTATCTCTATCTCCAGGATAGACCGGCCGATCTTTACCGGCAGTATGACTACCAGACGAAAAAGGAGAAAATTATAGAATGAGCAACAGGAGTTCTATTGAAAAAATTAAATTCTGTGTTACAACATAATGGTCAAGGCGATAAAACAGGTCAAGAAATGAGCATTAATATGATCCTTAAGCGATACATAAACCGGCCGCGTTTCCAACATCCCTTTTACCAGGAGGAACGGAGGCCTCTCAAGAATGAACAAACAGATTAAATTAAACATCCATGAAATTAAACAGCTACTATGGAGCTCTGTACTAGAAACATTTCAACAAGCAATGGTAGAGATCCTGTCTATGTTTGACTTTTGTAGGGGAAGGTGTTATTATCAAAACGTATGTAAACAATGATAAATAAAGAAGATGCGCCCGTGGTGAAAGGGATATCACGCAGGCCTCCGGAGCCTGAAGTCGGGGTTCGAATCCCTGCGGGCGTACCATGCGCCTGTAGCTCAGGGGACAGAGCACCGGATTCCTAATCCGGGTGCCGCAGGTTCGATTCCTGCCAGGCGTACCAGGCTTAATGCCGCGAACATCAATGTTTGCGGCATTTATATTTTTTTATTCTTAAATTATATATTTTATTATAGTTCCTGTTTAAACTCAGCAAGCGTCATTACTCGAAGCAGGGGATACATGGGGCTTGCCTTCAGGATTGAAATAATGTAATCGTGCCTTTTTCTGAAACGTGATGCACAGCAGTCTTCGAGGACGATCACTTTAAAGTTATGTGAGATGCCATCATAGGCTGTAGCCAAGACGCAGATTTCGGTGGCTACTCCCCCGACTACAATTGTATCAATATCCCATTCTTTAAGGGTGATATCGAGATCTGTTTTAAAAAAAGCACTGAACCGGCGTTTGCGTACGATCAGGTCGGAACCTTCCGGCTTAAGTTCATCAATTACTTGTGCCCCGGGTGTGTCCCGGAGTCCATGGGGTTTCATGCGAGAATCAAACAAAAAATCATTTGGCGGTAGGTAGTCATTGGCATAGATTAACGGCATGTTTTCTTTACGGCAGATGCCGATCAGTTTTTGCAGCCGGGGGACGATTTTGGGTCCCTCTTCGCCTACGGGGAGGGGCCCGTCCAGTTTAATAAAATCATTGAGCATGTCGGTGATAACTGCTGCCAGCTTCAATTTTATCTCTCCTTGTTCCTTGTTTTGTTTAGAGAAAAATGTTTCCAAAGATCCTTCTAGATGTATTATAAAATAAATTCAGGCTGCTTGTCCATTTTAGAGGCAATATATTGTTGAGCGGCACGATGTTTGTGATGGCTTGCATGAAAAGAAAGAAAAGTTTGCACCCTGCAACTATTCCCATTATTCCTAAAAGGGAGAAGGATATTCTATATGTTTGTCGAATTGAATTGATAAATAGTTATAAATAGTTAAGTGTTGCAGGAGACATCCTGTTTTCCTCCTCCATCGGGTGGTGGGCAACGGGAAAAACAAGGTTAAAAAAAAACAGAGCCAGCGTTAAGGGCAAACCCAACGAAAGCTGGGGACGCAAAGCCAAGGGTCTAAAACAGTATCGCGTTATACTGCCAGGATAGCCGGTTGCCGAAAGAATGGCTGACAGCCAATAGCTGATATATTTCAGGCCTGCCGGTATATTGCCCGGCAGGTTTTCTGATCTACCTTTTTTATTATTGGGTCCAGTTTCAAAAAGTCCAAAAATTTTTCGGGATTACTGTAATTGAGATGGTGGATGCATTAAACAACGAATATATTAGGGAGGGGAGCGCATGTTTAAAAAGATGAGTTTGAAGATAAAATTGATAACACTTTTTCTACTTATTGGCTTAGTGCCGGTAATGGTAATCAGCCTTCTTGCTTACCACAGCACGACAGAGCAGCTAAGGGAAGAAGCTTTCAGCCAGATGCAGATGTTTGGGGATCTGGCAAGTCATCAAATTGGAGAATACATTGAAGGAAAAGAAGCAGAGCTGGAAGTGTTGGCCAGCACAAGAGATGTTTATCATAGCTTGAATATTTTAAGGGAGATAGGCGGGGATTTTACCGATCCCCGTTGGCTGGAGAGGCAAGCGCTATTGGAGAGCTTATCTGCAGCAGCATTGCAAAAATTTGGGATTGAAACTTTTTTAATTACTTCAACTGATAGCGGGGCGATCTATTGTACCGATGAAAACGTTGCGGCAGGCCATGATTTTTCAGATCGGGATTATGTGCAGGGTGCTCTGGCAGGTAACATTACCTGGTCGGAAATTTTTTATTCTGATATCTACCAGGGGAATGCTCAGGCGGTATCCATGCCGATAAGAAGCGGCGGCGATAGCGGGGAGATTACCGGCTCCTTAAGTTTAATTTTAAATCAGGCTATAATCGACGAGGTTATCCATTCCAACCTGGAAGAACTGGGGCGGACGGCGGATTCCTACATGATCGACGCGGAGGGGTTACTTTTAAGCAATACAATGCAGGGGGATTTCGTTAGGGATGCCGCGCTGCAGCAAAAGATCGACACTATGGCGGCGACAATTCTCTCTAATCCCATTACAAGCGGTGATTTTAATTTTTACCAACAGGGGGAGTACAAAAACTACCTGGGCCGCGCTGTGTTTGGCGCCCTGAGCATAATTAGAGCAGGCAATATGCCGGTTGG
>JAAZMI010000128.1 GCA_012798895.1 Bacillota bacterium | reverse complement strand
CGTTCGATCGTCAAAGGGATCCGGTCGCCCCTCGAAGCAACGAGGGTCAGCGAAGAAGAGGCGGAGTATATCTCTGCCGAAGGCCTGCGCGCCTTAAACAAAAAAGAACGGGAGAAATTATGTCGTCAGTTGGAGAAAGAGATGCGGGAAGCATCGCGACAGTTGAATTTTGAAAGGGCGGCGGAGCTGCGGGATCTTCTCTTTGAGATCCGTGCCATGGGCAAAAAATGGGCCCCGGCAGACCGCGATGAGGCGGCGGGATAGGGCCGGCCGGCCGCCAAACAGGGGGGCGGAACAGATATGGATGGAGCAGTCCTGGATAAGATTGTAATTAAAGGAGCAAGGGAGCACAACCTTAAAAATATAGACCTGGAGATTCCCCGCAACAGGCTGGTGGTCGTAACCGGCCTAAGCGGTTCCGGCAAATCTTCGCTGGCCTTCGATACTATCTATGCCGAAGGGCAGCGGCGCTACGTGGAATCACTTTCGGCTTATGCCCGGCAGTTTTTGGGGCAGATGGATAAGCCCGATGTGGATCTCATCGCCGGTCTTTCGCCGGCGGTATCCATCGACCAGAAAGGCACCTCCCACAATCCCCGCTCCACGGTGGGAACGGTGACGGAGATCTATGATTATCTCCGCCTTTTATTTGCGCGCATCGGTCAACCGCATTGTCCCTACTGCGGGGAGCGGATCAGCGGCCAGACCGTGCAGCAGATCGTCGATCAACTGCTTTCCTTGCCGGAAGGGACGCGGCTGGTTATCTTGTCTCCGTTGGTGCGGGGGCGCAAGGGGGAATATGGCTCCCTTTTTGCCGAATTGCGCAAAAAGGGTTATGTGCGCGTACGCATCGATGGGGAGATCAGGGAGCTGGAAGAGGAGATCTCCCTCTCCAAGACACAGAAACACGACATCGAGGCGATCATCGATCGCCTGATCATCCGCCCGGGGCGGGAGACGCGTCTGGCCGATTCTTTGGAGACAGCATTGGAGCTGGGGGACGGCCTCGTGCTGGTGCAGACAGATGATGAAGAAAAACATTTCAGCACGAGCTTTGCCTGTATACAGTGCGGCTTCAGTTTTGAAGAGATCTCGCCGCGTCTCTTCTCCTTCAACAGTCCCTATGGCGCCTGCCCCGAATGTGGCGGTCTGGGGGTTACGCTGGATTTTGATCCGGAGCTGGTCATCCCCAACCCCGAACTCTCCATTGCGGAAGGAGCGATCCACCCCTGGGGCGGGCACCGGGGGTATCATTTCCAGTTCCTGGAATCGTTTGCCCGGCATTTTGATCTGGAATTGAACAAGCCCTTCGCGGATTATACGGAGAAAGAAAAAGAGATGATCTTTTACGGCGCGCCGGAGAAAATTGATTTTCGTTATCGCAGCCCCTACCGCGGTCGGGTTAGAAACTACCGCCGGGCTTTCCCCGGCGTGCTCAAACTTTTATCCAAGCGCTACAAGGAGACGGTGAGCGATGGAAGCCGGATGGAGCTCTCCGGCTATATGAGCAGCAAACTTTGTTCGCGCTGTAAGGGGGCGCGTCTGCGGGAAGCCGGTCTGGCGATAACTGTGGGTGGGGAAAACATCTCCCGTTTGACCGCGTTTACGGTGAAAGAGCTCCGGGATTTTCTGGCGAACCTTTCCCTGTCGGAGAAAGAGGCCTACATCGCGCGGCAGATTCTCAAGGAGATCGCAGAACGGCTTGGGTTTATGATCGATGTGGGATTGGAATACCTGACCCTCGACCGGGGAGCGGCGACCTTATCCGGGGGGGAGGCGCAACGGATCCGCCTTGCCACGCAGATCGGATCCGGCTTGACGGGAGTTATCTATATCCTCGATGAACCCAGCATCGGTTTGCACCAGAGGGATAACAGGCGCCTGCTTCAGACCCTGCTCAGGCTGCGCAACCTGGGCAATACGGTTATCGTCGTCGAGCACGATGAGGGGACGATGCGCACTGCTGATTATATTGTGGATATCGGCCCGGGTGCGGGCGAAGATGGAGGCTATATCGTTGCCGCCGGTTCTCCCCGGGAGGTAATGGAGACGCCGGGCTCGATCACGGGGGATTACCTGGCGGGGAGACGCTCTATACCTCTGCCGGATGAACGCCGGGAACCACAAGGGCGCTGGTTGGAGGTCAAAGGGGCGGGGGCCAACAACCTCAAGGGGATCGACGTTCGTTTTCCCCTCGGGCTCTTTATCTGTGTAACCGGCGTCTCCGGTTCGGGGAAGAGCTCTCTGGTAAACGAGGTGCTGGCCAAAGCGCTGGCCGTAAAGCTGCACCGGGCGAGGAGCCGGCCGGGGGAGTACCGGGAGATAAAAGGGCTGCAGCATCTAAAAAAAGTGGTGAAGATCGATCAGGCGCCGATCGGCCGCACCCCCCGCTCCAATCCGGCCACCTATACGGGCGTTTTCGACGGGATTCGCGAACTTTTTTCGCAGACGCCGGAATCTAAAATGCGCGGTTATAAGCCGGGAAGGTTCAGCTTTAACGTAAAAGGGGGACGCTGCGAGGCCTGCCGCGGGGACGGCATTTTGCGCATCGAGATGCATTTTTTGCCGGATGTCTATGTGCCCTGCGAGGTCTGCAGGGGGCAGCGCTACAACCGGGAAACCCTGGAGATTACTTTTAAAGGAAAAAATATCAGCGATGTGCTGGGAATGAGCGTCCAGCAGGCCCTGGAATTCTTTCAGCATATCCCCCGCATCCGGCGCCGCCTGCAGACCCTGGCCGATGTCGGCCTGGGCTATATCCGTTTGGGACAGCCGGCGACGACTCTCTCCGGCGGCGAAGCACAGAGGGTGAAGCTGGCCAGCGAACTTTTCCGCCGTAGCGAAGGAAAAACACTCTATATTTTGGATGAACCCACCACCGGGCTGCATACGGATGATATTAAAAAACTGTTGGATGTCTTGGAACGCCTGCGCGATCACGGGGATACGGTCATCGTCATCGAGCATAATCCCGATGTCATCAAACGGGCGGATTATATCATCGATCTGGGTCCGGAAGGCGGCGAACGGGGCGGCGAGGTAGTGGCCGAAGGCACCCCGGAAGAGTTGGCCCGGGTGGAATCTTCTTATACGGGGCAGCTTCTGAAGAAAATTTTAGCCCGTGCCGCTGAAGACAAGGGCAGAGGCCCGGATACGGGCATGGGTTTGGAAGCGGAAACGAAGACAGAGCCGGACTTGGTGCAAAAGAAATCTTCTTCCCCCAAAGAAGAACAGGAAGACCGGGGGGCGCGCACGGAGGTGAGCAGTCTTGGCCGGGGAAGCTAGGGAACAGGTGGCGGCGCAAACATTGGAGCTGCCTCGCGAACCCGGAGTTTATCTCTTCAAAAACCGGGATGAAGAGGTCATCTACGTCGGCAAAGCGCTGGATCTCCGCCAGCGTGTCCGTTCCTATTTTCTAAGCCCCGCATCTTCTTCGCCGCGCCTCAGGGTGCTGGTGGAAAAGATCGCCGGCCTTGAATTTATAGTTACGGACAACGAAGAAGAAGCCTTTATGCTGGAATCCAATCTGATCAAGAAGTACGCCCCCCGCTATAATGTTCGTTTTAAGGATGACAAAAACTATCCCTATCTGCGTTTGAATCTGCAGGAACCTTTTCCCCGGCTGGAGGTGGCCCGCCGGGTGGAAGGTGAAGGCTATAGATATTTTGGCCCCTACAGCAAAGCGGGAGCGGTGCGGGAGACCGTCAAGCTCATCAAAAAACTTTTTCCCCTGCGCAGTTGCCGTCAATCCCTGCGGGAGGGCGAGGCCAGGGGGCGTCCTTGTCTTAACTACCAGATTAAGCGTTGCCTCGCGCCTTGCCGCGGGGATCTGCCGCAGCGCGAATATGCGGCGATCGTGGAACAGGTCATCCTCTTTTTGGAGGGGCGGATGACCCATCTATTAAAGAGGATGGAGAAAGAGATGCAACGGGCCGCCAAAAGCCTTGAATTCGAAAAAGCGGCAAGACTGCGGGATCAATTATCTGCCCTGCAGAAACTGGGAGAGCAGCAGAAGGCGGTCACCACGGATCTGCGGGATCGGGATATCATCGCCCTCGTAGAGCTCCCGGCCGGGTTTTCCCTCGGCTTTTTCAAGGTGCGTGCCGGCAAACTTTTAGGGGCAGATTATTTTAAACCGGTGACGGCATCCGCCGGAGAAGACAGTGCTGAAATAATGAAAGAGTTTCTGCGCCATTATTACGAACGGGCGTCTTTTATCCCGGGGGAGATGCTGGTTTCACATTGGCCGGCAGAAAAAGAACTGCTTGCAGGCTGGCTGGGGGCAAAAAAAGGCCATAAAAAGGTTCAGATTAAAGTGCCGCAGCGTGGGGAAAAAAAGGCCCTGCTGGAACTGCTGAAAAAAAATGTTCTCTTGCAGGTGCAGGAAGAAGAGAGGCAGGACCGGGAAAAAGGACTTGCGCTGCAGGAGCTGGCCCGCATATTTTCCCTGAAGGAGCTGCCGCAGCGGATCGAAGGTTACGATATCTCACATCTGGCCGGGCAGGATACGGTGGGAGCGATGGTCGTTTTTCTGAAGGGGCAGCCCTGCAAGGATGAATACCGGCGTTTTAAGATTCGTACGGCTGCACCGGGCGATGATTACGCGGCCTTGACCGAGATGCTACAGCGCCGTTTCAGCCGGGAGGATGCGCCCCTGCCTTCACTGGTGTTGGTGGACGGCGGGCGGGGCCAACTCTCCGCGGCCAGTGCCGTCCTCGAGGGAAAAGGATCTCCATCCCTGCCGCTGGCGGCCCTGGCGGAGAAAGAGGAACAGATCTACCTGCCCCGGGCAAAGAGGCCGCTCCGCCTGCCGGCGGGACACCCGGCGTTAAAACTTTTGCAGCAGGTTCGCGATGAAGCACACCGTTTTGCCCTTGCCTTCAACCGGGGGCTGGTATTGAAAAGCAGCCTCGCCTCTTTTTTAAGGACGATACCGGGCATCGGGCCGGCGCGCAGCAAGGCGCTGTTACAACATTTTGGGGGCATGGAAGCACTGCGGGAGGCATCACATGAAGAGATCGCCGGGGTGCCCGGAATCAGCGATGTTATTGCTGCCAAGCTCTACGAGGCGCTGCAACAAACCGAATAAAAAGGGAGGGGGATGCTTTGCCGCAAAAAGAGCTCATTAAGAAGAAGGAGATCAGCTATGATCTGCCCGGGCGGGAACTGAAACTATGCGTGGTAGAGAATATTGAAGCCCTGATCACTGATGTCAACGATCCCGATAAGGTGCCCTGCTGGGCGGATATCTGGCCGGCAGCCTACGGGCTGGCCCGTTATCTCTGGGAGGAGGTCCATTTTCCGCCGGGGGCGAGGGTTCTGGAACTCGGTACGGGCCTGGGGTTGCCGGGCATAGTATGCAGCCTGAAAGGGGCGCAGGCCGTGCTCTCCGATTTTAACCCGCTGGCCCTGGAGCTGGCCCATGAAAATGCCCGCCGGAACGGGGCCGATGTGGAACTGTTGCTGGAAGATTGGCGAACGTTTGCCTGCCGTGAAAAGTTTGATTACCTGCTGGCCGCGGATATCTTGTACGAGCCCCGGCTCAACCCCTTTTTGGGAGAGATCTTTTGCCGGAACTTGAAACCCGGGGGTAAATTGTTTGTCTCTCACCCGGAACGCCGGGTTACAGCCGATTTTTTGGAAGAATGGTACAATCCCCGATTCTTTACGCAGCAGAAGATCTTGCGCGAGGTAGAGCTGGAGGGCACGTTGTTGCCCTGCTACGATATAGCCATCCATATTTTAAAGTTTTTACCGGAAAAACAGGCGAAAAGAGTTTAGGGGCGTTGGCCTGTGTTTACGGGAAAAATTGCAGAAGATTTTGTCTTCAGGTGTAAGGGTTTGTAAACTGCAGTATTTCATGGGGACAGCCGCTCTCAACTTGGAGCATCCGGCTTTATTGACAAGGCTGATTATTCCTTGTAAGCTAATTATAAGGCAATAATTTAAAGGGTGATGTCGTATTGAAATATAAATTGCTGGCCTTGGACCTGGATGGCACTCTTTTGAACGAAGAACACGAAATATCCCCGCGCAATTTGGCTGCCATCCACCGTGCTGTGGAGCAGGGCCTTCTGGTGGTCATTGCTACGGGGCGCATGTTTCGCTCTGCCATACCCTATGCGCGTGAGCTGCTGCTAGACCTGCCTTTGATTACCTATCACGGCGCTTTGATCAAAAAAGCCGGCGGCCGGGTGCTCCGGCACAGCCCCCTCGCCAACGAACAGGCGCTGGAGATACTGCGCTTTGGCATGGAAAAGGGCTTTCATTTCAACCTTTTTTTGGACGATTCCTTGTATACCGCAAAGGAAAACGAATTTACCCGCTACTACCAACAGATTGCTTCCGTACCCCTGACCATAACAGGAGATCTTCACCAATTTTTATTGGAAAATAAAAAAGATCCCACCAAATTGACAGTGATCAATATGGAACCGCAGCGCCTGCAAGATCTGCAGGAGATGCTGCGGGAGAAATATGGGCGGGAACTGTTTATTATGCAGCCGCGGCAGCATTTCTTGGAGATTACAGCGAAAGAAGCGACGAAAGGGCAGGCCCTGGATTTCTTGGGAAAAAGAAAAGGCATCATGCCGCAGGAGATGGTGGCGATTGGGGACGGCCACAATGATATCGATATGCTGAAATTTGCCGGCCTGGGCGTGGCGATGGCCAATGCTGCGCAAAAAGTGCAGAAGGCCGCCGATGTAGTAGCGCCGCCCCACACGGAAGATGGCGTGGCTTTGTTTGTGGAAGAACACCTGCTGGAATAGGGAAAAAACTGATCGGAAGAAAAGGCCCAATACTGGCAAAAGCAGGGGGGAAAAAAATTGGATACATTGGATACAATTAAACTTGTAGCGGATCTGCATGTGCATACTGTAGCCAGCGGCCACGCCTACAGCACGGTAAACGAGATCATCGCCGCCGCAGCGCAGAAAGGGCTGAAGGTAATTGCCTTCACGGATCATGGCCCGGCCATGCCGGGAGGGGCCCACCGTTATCATTTTGGCAACCTTCTCGTTCTACCGGAAGAAGAAAAAGGTGTGGAGATCCTCCGTGGCGTGGAAGCCAATATTATCGATCGCGAAGGGGAGATCGATCTGCCCGAAGAAACTCTCAGCCGGTTGGATCTGGTCTGGGCCGGTCTGCATACGCCCTGTTTGCAGCCCGCCTCCCGCAAATTTAACACAGAGGCGATGCTCAATGCTTTAAAAAACCCCTATGTCGATGGTATTGTCCATCCCGGAAATCCCGATTTCCCCATTGAAGCGGAGACCGTCGTCCGGGCTGTGGCGGAAAAGGGGAAACTACTGGAGATAAACAACAGTTCTTTTATCACGATCTCCCGCCGGGGCAGCAAGGCCACCTGTTTGGAGATTGCAAAGCTGATTCGAAGGTATGGTGCCCTGGCGGCCATAAACAGCGATGCACACATTGCAAAGGATGTGGGCAGTTTTGATCTGGCCCTGGAGATCGCCCGCGAAGCGGGCCTGGGGCCGGAACAGATTATAAACACCGATCGGAAGATCCTGCATGAATTTTTGAGAAAAAGAGGTAAAAAAAGATTTCTTCAAGCCTAGGAGGCCCGCATGGCCCAAAGAGATTGCCGTATTCGAGATATCGGAGAATTTGCCCTCATCGAACGCCTGGCAGAGGTGCTGGGGCCGGCCGGACAAGGTGCGGGGCAAGGGGTTATTCGCGGCATTGGTGACGATGCTGCTGTTTTGCAAAATCCACCCGGAACAAGGCTGTTGGCAGCCTGCGATCTGCTCATAGAAAAAGTGCACTTTGATCTCTCATTTTCCACGCCGCACCAGGTGGGCTGGAAGGCACTGGCGGTGAACCTTAGCGATATAGCCGCCATGGGGGGGCGGCCGCGCTGGGTCCTGGTCTCCTTGGGGATCGATCCGGAGATGAAAGTCAGCTTTGTAGAAGAGATCTACGCCGGTATAGCAGAGCTGGCGGAAAAATTTGGCGTGATTATCGTCGGCGGCGATACCTGTTCATCACCGGAACATCTGGTAATCGATCTCTGTATCCTGGGAGAAGCCAACCGTGCTGATGTAGCCTACCGCTCGGGAGCACGAGAAGGAGATTACCTGCTGGTTACAGGCAGGTTGGGAGCTGCTGCAGCCGGATTGGCCTATCTGGCGGGAAAGAAAAAGCCCGAAACGGAAGAAGAGATGGTAGGCGCAGCGGAGCTGTTACAGGCCCAGTTGCAGCCGGTGCCCCGCGTCAAAGAAGCGGCGGTTTTAATCCGCAGCGGCCTCATCGGGGCAATGAACGATCTGAGCGACGGCCTCGCCTCGGAGCTGCACGAGATAGCCTCAGCCAGCGGGTGCGGTGCCCGCATCTGGGCGGAGCGCCTGCCGGTAAGCAATGCAACCGCCCGCTTGGGCCGGCAACTGGGGATCGATCCCCTCCATTGGGCTCTCTATGGAGGGGAAGACTACGAACTTCTGATCACCGTCCGCGGGGGAAAAGGTGCGCCGCTCAAAATGCGGAGACTGATTCGAAAACTGCAAAAAGCCACAGGGACGACCCTGAGCCTAATCGGCAAGATGCTGCCCGCGG
>JAAZMI010000014.1 GCA_012798895.1 Bacillota bacterium | reverse complement strand
CCTTCAGCCATGTTTACGAGTATATGCAAAACTTTAATAAAGAGATTACGATGCGAGAAGCAGCCTTTATGTATGCGGTGCAGCGCCTGGCCGAAGCTATGAAATTAAGGGGCTGGGTCAGCTAGAATATTAAACTATGCACTATCTCTGCTACCCCAAAATGATAGTGCGTCAGGCTGTTAAAAAGTTATATATAGTGCGAGGGAACGCCGTAACGGCGTTCCCTCATAAATTTGCAACCATCGTATTGCTTCCTGCCATAAGCGGAAATTAAAGCTTACGTGGAATAATCACACCTTCGTCGATCCGGCAACTCCCGGCCGGGCGCCGGGGGCACTCCCCGGCTTTGCCCATCTGCATCCAGCAAGCTGAAATTGCTATAGAGCATCACCATAAATTACGCCGGCCTACAACCGCATCTTCATCGCAAACCATGTATTAAGGTATCGCCGGCAGGTATAATTTAAATTCGCCGCCATTATGAAAGGTTTCCCTTCCCAGAAAACAATAGGCCGGTAAACGCTGCGTCTTCTGCCGGGCATTTTCCACTACTATAAAATCGTGATAAGTTAAAAATACTTCCTGAAAAGAAAAATCAAGCCGTGCTGCAGGGGCATACCATTCAACCTCCCGTGCTCGTGCAAAAGCCTTGGAAGGCGATAACAGAGGATAAAACCCAGGCTGCCAAATATCGCCCTGTTCCTGGTAGAAATACCCTATAATACCCTTCCCTTCCTCATAATGAAGGGCCAATTTCGGCCCCGCCTCACCGCTTTTCTGAGAATTATAGAACACTTCCGCAAAGTTTCCCTTCCTGGTTTCCTGAAGGTTGATCACCAGGATATCCCCTTCTCTGACAGAAAAACCCTCATTGGAAAGGATCTCCTGAGCCCAGGACGATGAGCCGAATGGGGCCCCCGTCATCATAGAAGCTACAATTTTACGTGGCTTCCAGGCATAGTTTACTTTTTCCACGGGTGCCTCCGCCTGAGTTGCAACCATATTGTAATAAGCCGGCGACAGCTTAATCTTACCCGCCAACTTTACGCTCCGCATATTTTTTTCCGTGGCAAACACAGGTGCCGGTCTCAAAGGGGCATCCCCTTCCTCCTGCTGTCCTGCGGGATAAATTTTTTGTTCATCTTGTTCAGGAAGATTGGGCCGCTCTGCACCCTCTTCTTCCCCCGGCTCTAGTTCCTCGGGTGGAAAATCTTCCAGGGGGGGGGCATTCTCCTCTGTCTCATTGGAAACGGAAGGCTCAGCCGAAGGATCTGACTTTTCCGTTTCTGTTTTTTCCTGTTTACCTAAAACCTGGCCCGCGGGCGTTTTCCCCGGTGCAGAAGAGGGTTCCTTTTCTGCCGCGTCCCTTTTTTCTGGTTCATTCTTTTCAATCATCGCCGTAAAAGGAGACCAGGGAGCACAACCGCCCGCTCCGGTTTTAACCAGACCATAGCTATAAAACATAGTTAACGCCACAACAGCCACGACAACTGCCGCAGAAACTGTGAAAAGCGGGCGGGGGATATACTTTTTTTGGAATTTGCAGATCGCAGCAAAGAACCCGGTTTTCTCTTTCCGATCGATATTGTTGCTTGCACTCTGAGCTTTTTCCAGTAAAGAAGCCCTCAATTTAGACTGAAAAGAAGAAGAGGACTGTGCCCGGGGTAGATCGGAGAACATTGAAGCAATTTTTTTCAGCTCACGGGCTTCTTGCGGTGAAGAACAAAAATCATGCAAGGCCTCATCCAGGGCCTCATCCCTTTCAGAGTCATACTGCCGCATCATAATCCCCTCCTTCCAATTTTTTGCGTAGGCTTTTTAGGCCCCGAAATAAAAGCGCCTTGATCGCGCCTTCGTTTTTGTCGAGAACTGCAGCGATCTCTTTAATCTTTAAACCTTCCTGAAAACGAAGCAGCAGGGCATCTTGCTGGTTCGGAGTAAGCGTTTGAATTACTTTCAGCAGATCTTCTCTGGTTGCAGCCTGTAGTACCCTGTCTTCGGGGTTATCCGTCTCCGGAGCGACCAGATCCCAGCCGCTTTCCCCCAGCAACTGCGGTTCCTGTTTGCGAAACTGATCGATAACTTGATTGCGGGCAATGGTAAAAAGCCATCCGGCAAATGAATACCCTTGCCCCCGCCATTTAAATTTATTTATATTGGCTAATGCTTTGTAAAATGTTTCAGCCACCAGATCTTCTGTTAGCTGCACATTTTGCACCCGTCGATAAATATAATTGTAGACTTTAGGAAAATAATGATCGTATAACGGTGTAAAAGAACGGGGATCCTTCTGTGCATTATAGACAATTTCCCGCTCCTTTTCTTCTAGCAACAAACCGGACCTCTCCTTAGAAGGATTCAGCACTCTATCCTTTTAGAATTTAGCACACCTCCTTGCCCCGGAGCTCACCAGTATACCTCCAACAGGAATTCCCTGGCAGGAGCAGCTACAACCCGCAAAAGAAGCTCATAAAAGGGCTGGGGTGTACTAATTCACACGCTAATTATTTCTACTCCCGCTTGGTTATCTCCTGCTTGCCAGACAAAAACCGTACCATCATGCTGCCGCTAAAAATCGGTAAAGAGGATAGATCCATAAATTGCCTCTTCTGGTAGTCGGATGTCATCCTCTACTATTTATAACGATATTTTATGAAAAAGGTTACTATGGAAAACATATCGGAAGGAATTCAAACAATAATGGAGGACCCTTCGCCTCATTTTCTCTTTGGAAAATGGGGCAACCGAAAAACAGGCGCCCGCAAACTGGCAGCAATCAATTTTGGAGCAGATGCTGTTCTAAAAGAGCCAACATACCCCTTACTCCAGCCTCTTCTCCCAAGATAGCAGGAACCACCTCTACCATTTCCCCGGAAGGCCGGATCGCGGCCTCCTTTAAATGAAGGCGCACCGGCGTAAAAATTGTTTCCCCGGCACGGGCCATTCCGCCCCCCAACGTAATTAGGCTGGGATTTAAGATATTGACTATAGTGGCAAAAGCGCGTCCCAGATAATAATTTGCCCTTTCGATAATTTTTACCGAGACTGCATCGCCCTTCCGGGCTGCCTCAAAAACGTGGGAGGCAGTTATTCCCCCACTATTTTGGATCACCTTTTTTAGAATCGTCTGTTCCCCCTCGGCAATTGCAGCACGCCCGGCGCGGGCAATCGCGCTTCCCGAAGAAAGGCTTTCCAGGCAGCCGCGCCGCCCGCAACCGCAGAGCGGTCCTTCGGGCAGAACCGGGATGTGGCCGATCTCCCCGGCAAAGCCACCGCTGCCCCGGTATATTTTTCCATCAATGATTATGCCCCCACCGATGCCTGTTCCCAGAGTGACGTTGACCATATTCCGCTTCCCCCTGCCGGCACCAAAGATAAACTCACCGAAGGCAGCAGCATTGGCATCATTTTCCGTTAACACCGGCAAACACAACTTTTCTTTTAATCTCTCTTCCAGAGAGATATTTTCCCACCCGGGAAGATTAGGCGAACTGATAATTGACCTGGTATAGTAATCAAAAAACCCCGCAGCACAGACCCCCAACCCGGCCAGTTTATGCCAGGGAATACCCTCCCTACACAGAACCTCCTCCAGACCAGCGAGCAGATTGTGCCACACGCTTTCCGGACCGGCTGCAGCCCCCGTTGGAAACTGTTGCAGCCTTACTATCTCTCCCTTTCTTTTGGCCAGGGCAATCAAAATATTGGTTCCACCCAGATCCACACTTAGCAGATATTCCATCCCCTGCCTCCTCGCCACTAATTCCATTTTTTTGGATTTCCATGGGTAGATCCGTCCCATAACCGGGGAATCTGCCCGTGGAACCGTTAAACCTTACATGAACACAGGTCCATGTATAATTTACACTGAACCAGTCTAGATTATTAAAGCAGCCGAGAATAGTAAATCCCCTGCGTTAGGTAGGGCATAGCCTTCCTCGGAGGTTAGCATTTACACATTTTCTCGGCTGTTATTTTAATATAAATTAAATTTTAGTTAGGAAACCCGAAAACCTATTCCTTGGGACGCATGGTGGGGAAAAGGATGACATCTCTAATTGAAGGTGAATCGGTGAGGATCATGATGACCCGGTCTATCCCGATCCCCAACCCTCCCGTAGGAGGCATGCCGTATTCCAACGCCGTAATGAAATCTTCATCCATCATATGCGCCTCCTCGTTCCCGGCCGCTCTTTTTTGGGCCTGCTCTTCAAACCGACCCCGTTGATCCAGGGGATCATTTAGCTCTGTAAAAGCATTAGCCACCTCTTTTCCGGCCAGAAAAACCTCGAAGCGGTCGGTTAAAGCAGGATCATCCAGACTTCGCTTGGCCAATGGCGATACCTCCACCGGATAATCTTTGACGAAAACCGGCCCCCACAGTTTTTCTTCGCAAAACTTCTCAAAAAAAGTAAAAAGGATTTCGCCTTTTTTTTCGTCCCCTTCGATCTCCAATCCTCTCTCCAGGGCAACCTTCCTCGCCGTTTCATCATCAGGAACCCCGGCAAAGTCCACCCCCGTAAATTCTTCCACCAATTGAACCAGGGCCTTGCGGGGCCAGGGTGGAGACAGATCCAGATCTTGTCCCTGATAACTGATCTCCAGCGTGCCCAGAACTTTTTCCGCCACTTTTGAGATCAGATTTTCCGTAAGCATCATCATATCTTCATAGTCAGCATTGGTCTGGTAGATCTCTACAGTGGTAAATTCGGGATTGTGGTTGGTAGAGATCCCCTCATTCCTGAAAATGCGTCCGATCTCAAAAACCTTTTCCATGCCCCCCACGATAAGCCTTTTCAAGTGTAACTCTGTAGCAATTCGCAGGTAGAGGTCGAGGGAAAGAGTATTATGAAAAGTGATAAAGGGACGGGCAGTGGCGCCCCCGGCCACCGTATGCATGACCGGAGTCTCCACCTCCAAAAAACCATCGGCCGTAAGAAATTCCCGCATGGCTTGGATGGCCTTACTGCGGATCATAAAAGTTCTCAATGCCGCAGGGTTAACCATCAGATCGAGGTACCGCTGGCGATAACGTAGATCTATATCTTTCAAACCATGCCATTTTTCCGGTAGGGGTCTCAGCGCTTTGGCCAAAATCCGAAAAGAAGATACATTGATCGTCTCCTCACCGGTTCTGGTTTTGAATACTTCCCCGGTTACCCCAATGATATCACCTATATCCAGATCCTGGTATACAGCATAACAATCCTTGCCTACCCTGTCTACCCGGATATAGATCTGAACCCTTCCCGCCTCATCCTGAAGATGGGCAAAGCCGGCCTTGCCATGACCCCGCCTGGTCATGATCCTGCCGGCAACGCTGACAATCTTACCCTCCAATGCGGCAAATTCCCCCACCACCTCTGCCGAGCTATGTGTAACAGCATATTTTTCCCCATAGGGTTCTATACCCTGTTCCCTCAACTGCTTAACCTTTCCGTAACGAATAGAAATCTGATCGCTTTGCCGATCCCCAGACCCAGACATAGAGTATATAAACCCCCGCATAAATATTTATTTTATTGCCATAATCTGATACTTAATCATCCCCGCCGGAGTATTGACCTCCACCGTGGTTCCGACCGGCTTACCAAAGATTGCCTGCCCCACCGGTGATTCATTAGAAATTTTACTGTCGAAAGGATCGGATTCGGCGGAACCTACAATGGTAAACTCCAGCTCTTCATCACTGTCAAAGTCTTTTAAAGAAACTCTCGAACCGAACCCAACTATTTCCTTATTTATTTCGCCACTATCGATCAATCGAGCATGACGAAGCATTTTTTCAAGTGTAATAATCCTGCCCTCCAAAAAAGCCTGTTCATTCTTGGCATCTTCATATTCAGAATTATCGCTGAGATCCCCAAAAGAGATCGCATTTTTTATGCGACCGGCGACTTCCCGCCTTCGAACCGACTTCAGGTAAGCGAGCTCTTTCTCCAGCTTGTTGAATCCATCCTGTGTAAGAATCACCTCTTTGGGTGACATTGTTCTCTCCCCTTTATAATCATAGTGAAGAACGGATCTTTAGAGAAAATTATATGTATCTTTAAAATAAATATTCCCTTAAAAGCTGGCTTTGTTTCCCGGTTTAAGTAAGAATAAGTGCCAAGACCCTCTTGACACTTAAGTAGAAAAAACGTGTTTCACCTTAATAACAGTTGGCGTTCTTCCACAATTATGACCATAAGCCTTTTGTGGAGATTCCCTCTAAATTCTCATCATATTATAGGCTGATATTGATCATTTGTCAACGCAGATCAGGCCCTCTTTAATCAGATTTTCCCCTCTTCAAAGACGCCTTTTTCCTTATCTTATTAATTGCATCGAGAGAAACAGGACGTTCAAAACTGCGAAAACCGGCCAGTTTAAAACCATGCTTCACCGCCAGAGCACTGATCTCATCGATCTGCGAAACGTGCAACTCCCGGCCCAGTGAAAAGTTTTCAAAACGTTTTTCCAAGGCCAGAATCATGGTTTCCGCCATACAGGCATAGGCCGTTTTTGGGGGAAAGCCAAAGTTAAAATTAAAATTTACATCCCCCGGAATCTCCACGATGCCCCCTTCGATCACCAAAACATCATCTCGCTTCTGCACCACTTTTGCGGAGACATCCCGCGGCCTGGCCACATCGCAGACCACGGCCCCGGGCTTAAGATCTTCCGGATCGATCACGCTGCCGGCAGCGCTGGAGACTGCGATTACGATATCTGCTTTTCTAAGCGCTTTTTTTGCTTGGGCCGTAACTTTCACCGCCAGGCCTGTATCGCGCAGGATGCTGTCCGCCAATTTTTCAAGGCGCGGTACATTGCGGGCAATCAAAGTCATGAAATTAACATCTCTGGCCAAGATGCGCGCGCAAGCACTGCCGATAGAACCGCTGGCCCCCAAAATGGCAACTTCGGCCTGTTCAAAATCAAGCCCCATCAATTCCGCCGCCTTGCGGGTCCCTTCCAGGGCGGTAGCTACCGTATAACTGTTACCGGTAGTCACTGCAACATCCAGATGGCGCGCCACGGTTACGCCGGCATCGCCGATCACAGCCGTCATCGCCCCCAACCCGATGATTTTGGCCCCCGCGCGGGCTGCCTTTTTGCCAGCGGCGATAATTTTGCGCAGGGGTATCTCTTGTGGAAGCCGCAACATCTGCTCTGTAGTGAGGGTAATACCGATGAAACATCCTTCCACGCTGGCATAGGGCGAAGAAATGCCGGAGATGTAAGAAGCCAGCACCGGGGGAAAGAGCGAAATGGCAGCACCGGCCAGAAAATGAGGCAAATTACGCAAAAACTTAAACTTCTTAAAGATATCTTCCATAGTCAAAGGATGTAGAATAAAAGCAAATTCAACCTGTTTCATCATTTTGGGGCCAGATAACTGCCGCAACCTCCTTTAAGGATACAGCCACCGGTCAACGGTAGCTGCCGGTTTAAGACCTAAAGACCAGCCTTGAAAGCTGCTGGATTTGTAGCTACTTCGGAACAGATCGTCGTCTAAAAATCCCTGTCTGACTGGAACGCCTTTCTTGAATTTCGTGGAGTATTACTTATATACTTGAAAGGCTCACTTTGCCAACTCCAAAACAGGTTTAAAATCGCCTTAAAACGTAACCAACCGCGGTTTAAAGTCCAGCTCCTGCAGCAAAGATTCGTACTCCGCAGGCTCAAGTTCTGCCTTATTACCGGTATATGCAACCAGCAAGGCCTCCATAACATTAGTTCCAAAAGAACGTCCTTCAATCTCCGGCGTCGTGGTGATCAGTATTTTGACTCCCTTTTGACGCAGCGTCTCCAGATCTTCCGCGGTGATCGTATTCGTAATAATGATCTTGTCCGGCAATTCAGCCGGCATATTGCGCCGGATAAAGTGAAAGTCACCGGCAATGATATCCGCTTCCTGAAAAAAACGGGTATGGCGCGACTTTGTGTTCTCTTGTTTATTCCCGGTAGGGTAGATCATCGTAAAAGGCAACAAGCGGATTACAGGCACGGCCAGGCGAGCAATGAAGGCAAGGGAATAAAGCGATCTAAGAGGTATAGGCAGATTCAGGATAAAAATAAGATCCCCGTAACGCATTTCGCAGCCGGTTTCCGCCAATTCATGGGCTAAACCAAAGCGATCCATGGCACTGACCACCAGCACTTTTTTTTGCGTGGCAAAAATATCTGTCTTTTCTTTTAAATATTTCACAACACGCCGTTCCAAAGTATTTTTTAGCCCTGAACCATCGACCAGTGGCGTGCGTTTGGCCGCCCGAGCCACTTTTAAAGCATCACGAATCGTATAACGGCGATCTACGGCCTGGATATAGAGATCCATGCCGCCCAACCCAAAAGCATCTACTTTTCCATCATTTTCACGAATAAAACGGATCATCTTTCCCAGATCTCCATCAGTACCGATGCGCTTAACCTGAAAAGACCGCCCCATCAGCCTAACTTCTGCTGAATGATTCCTTTGCGATGAGCCCAAACTGATACTGACTACCCGTTTCAATTATCTTCATCCTCCCTATCCTGCACTCTTTGACTAGAGGCAACTCTACTGACGATTTTCTGGAACCTAACCGGGTCCAACCAGCAGTCCTTTTCAACCGGAGATGGGGCCAGCTCCAGAAAGATAATTTCATTACCAAAAAAAGCTTCTGCAACCCTTAACCAGCGGTTCGAACTTACGAGGATCATGATCTCGTATGCTTGCAGCTTGGAGATTAATTCCATAACCTCGTTAAAAAATTCCAGCGCACTTTTGTTTCTAACCAGGTTCCATCTTTCTTCCTGATTCAACACATAGATAAAATCTACGCCCAGTTCCCTGGAGATTTTTTTTATCTCCTCCTTGTTTTTCACCGGGAAACCAAAAACTGCGATTTTTTTGCCCTTGCGGATCTCACCGCTGCTTTCGAGGCGGGAAATAAAAGTTCTATCGAGGTGCAACATATTAGCAACCTCCTGCTGCGACAAACCCGTAGCACGCAGCCTAAGAATTTTTCGGATATTCTGTTCGATTTTAGGCATGCTGATTATTTTTTCACCAATGCGTACCAGATCATCTGCCAAGGTACTGGCCCTCTCTTTCGCTTCTTTGATTATTTTATTATCCCTCACCCTGCGGGCCATGTGTGCACAAACCTGTGAACATAAACATTCTAACAAAAAACCACAAAAAAAACAAGTTGCTTGATCGCAACATTGCAATTAGCCCAGGGCTAGATCGTATAGAAGTAATCGATAGACATCTATGGGAAAAAACGACCAAGTAAATTGGCCGTTAATTATTATTAAGACAACTGGGAAACAGATAATCATCGGGACAATATTCTGTAATACCCCCATAAGAAGCGCAGCTTATAATATATTTAATTCTTATTTTTCTTTGTTGCATTCTAGCTAAATATATGGCCGCTTCATCTGATCTTCCCGTCATTTAATAGCCAAACTATTTCCTCAACCCGTTACAAAATTACCATCGCCATCTACATAGTTATTCACACAACAAATGTATACTAAAAATTAAAATTGTCATCAACGATCAAAACCTAAATATCAAAGTAGCAATCTTTTGAATACCCGGTTCTAAAAATCAATATAATATTAAACTTATTGTTGACATATGCCCACAATCTGTTATAATTAGTTATGAGCATAGGCTAACAACTTTTGGCCATGCTAAGAAAGTGGGGGCAATTATCCCCGCAGAGAAAGTGATA
The DNA here is from genome assembly GCA_012798895.1 of Bacillota bacterium. GTDB lineage: Bacteria > Bacillota > Dethiobacteria > DTU022 > UBA8154 > JAAZMI01. The sequence continues at coordinate 7,582 of JAAZMI010000014.1, read as the reverse complement.
CCTATAAAACAAGCGAATGAAGGGAGGTTACTCAATATGCCAGGAGGAGATCGAAGAGGACCGGCCGGAATGGGGCCGATGTCCGGAAGGGGGATGGGTTTCTGTAGCGGCTACGCGGCCCCCGGGTATGCAAGCGCCGGCTTTGGTATGGGGCGCGGCCGGGGTTTTGGAAGAATGCGTTATGCGGCCAGATTTCCCGGCTGGGCGGGTTACGGAGCCGGAGCCTATCCGCAAAATTTTGCACCTTACCCTTACCAGGGTACGGCGCCCGGTGTGAATGAAAAAGAAGTTCTGCAAAACCAGGCAGATATTCTGCAGCAACAGCTTAACGCTGTGCGTCAACAACTTGAAAATCTGGGAAAAACCGAGTAGATAGTATCGGAATATGCGAAAAGAAGGCGGGGGCTATTTCCTGCCTCCTTTTCGCATCTTATAAAACAATACTGGGAACAACATGTTTCCAGCCTAAATAGAATGAGATGATAAGCGAGGTATCCTATGGCCAGGCCCACGAAATGGCGACGAATTGAACATATTCCCGCAGTAGAGAACTTCGTACCCTCTGATCGGGAAACAGAAGAATTCGATAAAAATACATTAAAATTAGAAGAACTAGAGGCGCTGCGACTTAAAGATCTGGAGGGTTTAGAGCAGGTTGAATGTGCGGAAAAAATGAAAGTATCCCGCCCGACATTCCAGAGGATACTTTTTTCGGCGCGCAAAAAAGTTGCCGACAGCCTTACCAAAGGGAAAGCAATCCGCATCGAAGGTGGCTATTATACACGCAATATCTGCCCGGCAAAGTGTCTCGAATGTGGGCATAACTGGAAGGAAAGTTTTGAAAATATGGAGCGGATCAACCGTGGAGAATACACCTGCCCAGAATGCGGTTCACAAAACATTACCTGCAGCCGGGGTGGAAAAGGTGGATTCTGCAGAGCCCATTGTCATCGTTACAGAGGCCGGTTTCGGGGAGGAAGGGGAGGAAGAGGCTCTCCTTTTCACGGGTAGAGATAACCCTTGAAATCCATATGAAAACCCGGCAGCAACTTTTTAAAGGTTAAAAAGGTCCCGGCTATTCATAGTGCGTCCACAACGATAATACCTTTATTGCTTTTTCCCTTTCAATTATCACATAAACCAGGCGATGCGTTATATTGATCTTTCCAGAATATTGCCCTTTCAGATCTCCCATGAACCTCTTGTCGGAAGGATATCTTTGGAATGGATTTTCTTTAACAATTTTCAAAAACATTATAAAAAACCTTGTAACAATCCTTTCCCGGAGCGGTTACTCTACGTATCTTAAAAAGTTGTAGGTTGGATTCCTGCCTGGTAACCACCGGAAAATCATAATAGCTATTTATGTATTTGGGTGGATGCCCTTTTTTATCTGTGTAGCGTGTTACAAAATCCAAATGATCCTGCACCCTCAGCCGCTGGTAATCATTTAGTAGATCCGGCAGCAGGGGATCTGTCAACGTTCTATTTAATAAACCGGCAAAATTGGCGTCTATTTCACAACCGATGCTGTTTCTCCCACAGGCAAGAGCGGCCAAAGATGTGGTTCCCGTTCCCAAAAAGGGATCCAGCACCGTATCCCCATAGACGCTATACATATTGAGCAGGCGAAAAGGCAAAATAAAAGGAAAGGCGCCGCTGCGTTTGCGTAGATCATCATTTAAGGAGACTATATCCTGGCGAACCCCTTTAAAATCCCAAAGATCGGAATACCAGCGGTTTCTTTCCTCCCAGAAAATAGCGCTTTTCCGCCTGTTTACTTTTTCCGTTTCTGTCCTAAAGTTTCTTTTGGCCCCCTTGCGAAAAATTAAAATATACTCATGCTCCAAGGTGACATAAGCCCCTGCCGGAAACATCCCCGAACCCATGAACTTGGTAGGGATATTGGTCTGTTTCCGCCAAAGAATCAGTGGCAAGTTGTCAAACCCGTTTTCCCAGAAGGCTTGTTGGATCCGATAGTGATTGGGGAAAAGTTGGAACCTCCCTCCGATCGACCGGGCAGCATCGCCGATATTTATACAGGCAAAACCCCCGGGGACCAATAGCCTGAACAGTTCTTTCCAAACCTTATCAAGCTCACGATGCATCAGCTCAAAAGCAGCACGATAATCCTCCTTGTGCAGCGCCTCCCCGATCTGCCCGTTTAAACCGATAAAAGTATCGTCCCACATCTCGATCATAGGGTAAGGAGGTGAAGTTACTACTAGATGCACGCTTCCATCTGCCAAAAAATCCAGCCTTCGCGAATCTTTATAGAAAAACCGATGTTCAGTTTGCATGATAACGGCTGCCTTCCCTTTTTGTAATCAAGTTATTATGGCTCTTCTTTACAAAAATTGCCACATTTTAAGATTGATAGAACATATCTTAGAGCACGCCGCCGCAAGTGTTTTTCCGATTTCAGTTTCTAAAACATCTTAACCTCCGGGCAGTATTTTTGGATAAGGGGGGCAATGCGGTCTTTAATTTCGGATGGGATATCAATCTTTTCGTATTTTTCAAGTTCATGCAGCGGCTTGGTTGCATCCACACCAATCTTGGTTACTTTGGCTACATGAGTATCAATAGCGCTGAGTTTGCCCCTGGCAGTACTTGCCTCCATAACTGCTGAGGGGTCGATCATAGAGCCCATCATCTCCGGTTTGATGATTAGATCCTTTTGGCCACGCACCCGTGTGGCCAATGCCCAGCTTAGTTCCCGTTCGTCATCAATGTCTACATCGGTATCTACTACTAATACCATCTTGGCAAAGACAGTGGAAAGCAGGTGTTCTATGATCCTTTGCGGTTCGCTCTCGGATTTTTTATCGATCTGCACGATGCCCAGGGCGCCAATTTCCCTGAATTCAATGCGTTTAATATTGGGAAATTCTGCACGTAAAGGACGGAGGTTGTCGACTGCCCAACCCACATCCATGAGGGTAGATTCCTCCTGCGACCAAACACAGAGGGCCTGGTAGATCGGATCTTTACGGTGCATGAGAGCCTGAACTTCAGCAACCGGGTTCTGGTAGGTAAAATAGTAGCCGCTAGATTCGCCAAAAGGGCCTTCGGTATCACGTACGCCGGGCAAAACACGGCCCTCTAACACAAATTCCGCCTGCGCTGGAACCTCCAGATCAACGGTGGCACATCTGACCAGTTCGATAGGCTGTTGCGCCAAAGCGCCGGCGATCTCAAATTTATCAAACCCAGGAGGGGCCCAAATTACAGATGAAAAGAAAGTAAGCGGATCCAAGCCGATGACAACAGCGATATCAAGTGGCTGGTTACGTTCCTCGGCTTTTTTAAGATAAGCTGAAAGCGGTGGGGTAGCCAAAAAAAGGCCCAAGGTATGCTGATCTTTTACTTGTATGCGATGAATGCCCATTCCTTGAACGCCGGTCTCTGGATCTTTGGCAATGGTAACCGCGGAGCTAAAATAAGGGCCGATATCTTTGGCATGATGGGTTAACACTGGTATGACCTCTGTAATGTCTACTTTGTCGCGGATAATCACCTCTTTTACGGGACCATCAGCCACTATACGTGGTTTCCGGGTTTGCTGGCGTCTACGATAATATTCATCTACGATCTGCCTCTCTTCTACTCCCAGGGCCCAAGCCAGTCGTCTGCGGCGGCCTAAGAGGTTGCCCACCACCGGCACCCGGTAGCCCTTAACATTGGGGAAAAATACCGCCGGGCCTCGACCCTTGTCCGCATATTTTAAGACGGCGTGAATTTCATGTTTGGTAGAAAGTTCTTCATTAACCTTCAATAGATCGCCTTGTTCTTCTAAGTGATCTAAAAAATCTCTTAGGCTTTTAAACATCCCAAAAGACCTCCTTGTTTTTTCATAGCGAACGGTTTGTACCATCAAGCCAACCTTTTCATTGTTTTGTAACCGGTTTTTTAAATCTATCTATCTCTCGATCTCTACCGTCAATAGATCGCCATCCTGAATGCCGAGCGTTTCTTTCATATTCACGGGGAAGATCATCTCAAATTTTTCCAAGGGGTAACCGGGCACCGCGGGGAAAACCACGGCACCAGGGATCCCTCCCGCGGTAACCTTAAAACATTTGGCACTGCAAAAACCCTCCTGCCCCGGAGGTATAATAATACCAGGTAGGTTTTTTAAACATGTAACTTGCTGTAGGATTTCGTCATCTTCAAGCCAGATGTTTAGAGTACCAGGGTAGGGGTCGATCCCCACCCGCTTTATAAATTCTTCACGCACCCACGGGAGACGCGTGAAACTTGCCCCTTCACCGAGATCTGTGAAGATTTTTCCTTTGACAACTAGCGTACGGCAGTCTGGAGCCATCATTACACCTCCAATGCATCATCTATCTTTCGTTTTCAAGTTGGAATAAAACCCCATCCAATTCTGTAACATCCCTGATAATATAATCCGGATCTTCCCCGGCCAACATCTCAAAATCCCCCGCCCCGCTTAATACCGCTATGCTTTTAACCCCCGCCGCCCTGCTGGCTTGGATATCCACTATGCTGTCGCCGACATAAACAGACTTTTCCGGAGATGCCCCCAACAGGTGAAGGCATTTTTGAATACTCTGTGGAGAAGGTTTGGGTTTTGGAACGTCATTTCTACATACCATTGCACCGATATAGTGATAAACATTGCGCCGGGCCAGTAGTTCAATAATTAGATCCCTAAGCGGACCGGAGGTAGCCACCCCGATAGTCAGACCTGCAGTCTTCAGTTGTTTTAAAACCTCCGGAACGCCTTCAAATAGATCTGCCTCTGCGCGATATACTTCTGGCCATAGCTCTTGAATGATCTGGTAGCATTGCGCGATAGTATCTTCCCTATCCCCAATCTCCCGGGGAAGCAGCAGATCCCAATCCATCGAACCGCTTCCCATCTGCCGGATTACTATTTCCCGCTCTACCAGCGGCAAACCCAAGCGGGAAAAGGCCGTAACCAGCACATTATAGTGCATTCCCAATGAATCGATCAAAGTTCCGTCCAGATCAAAGATAACCGTTTCAATTTTCATCGGTCAGCCTCCGGATCAATTTTTCTCCCAATGCTTCATTTGTTTTCATCACTTTTTCGATCTCCTCCGGTGAAGCCGTAAAAGTATCCGGCGCCCCGATGTGAACCCCGGCTGCTACCACCACCGGTTGGTTCAAAGCCCGGGCCATCCGCTCGGCCAGAGGTTTGGCCAGGGCATCATCTTTGTGGCCTACAAGAAGATAGACAGAGGTGCTGGCACTTATTTGGGATGGATCTTTGAGGCTGGGCCGCGGCACTGCGACGGCTACAGCGCCAATATGTGGCGCCTCCCCCCCTACTACTGTAACGTTAATTCCTTCACCACCAGTAGATATCGCCGTAGCCCAGAGACGAAATTTACCTTCTCCTGCCGATACTGTAGTTGTGTGATTATTTTTCACGATTTTTCCCCTCCTACCTGTTTAATCGGTAAAAATAGAAATATGCCCTTTTTCGCGGTATTGCTTAAGCATCGAGCTTAATATACCTGAACAAAAAAGAACATACTTTTTTCTATAGGGCTGCAATATAATGTTATCATATATTACAGGGTTAATCCAGAATTTTCAGCCAGGCAACACCTGGTTTTAGCGCATTCAAAAGGGATAACCGGGGTTGTGTAACCCCGGTTATCCCTTAAACCTTAATTACTCGCACGCCGCCCCGACTCGTACCCCGCTGCACTGTTGCAACCATCATCCACATTGCCTTCATCTTTAAAACAAACGGTATACTTTACTCTTCCCCTTCGTACCGGAAAGAAAGTGACAGCTTAGCCCTAAAAAGCAGCTTGTCTTCCCCAACTCTGATATCTAATTCTTTTACTTCCGCCACCCGAGCATCCCTTAAAGACTCCGTAGCTGTCTCCACAGCAGTTTTTGCCGCATCCTCCCATGATTCCTCGCTCGTTCCGATAACTTCAATCACCTTATAGGTGCTACTTACATCGCCCATTATTTTCCTCCTTTCTACCCGTTATCTAATCATACATAATGATAACAGCAATTAACCGAATTGTCAATGGATTCTAAAGATTCTTTTTATATGTTTTCTAGCTGCTACTGTATACTACAAAACATACCCTCGGGCTCATAAATTTTACCATATTGCACAAAATAAGGCTATGTTCATCTATTACAATTAATCACTACTGTACCGCTTGTAAATATCCTTGCAACAAAATATAGGGAGGCTGGCTAAATGGGTGCACAGATTAAAAGAAAAATTGAAACGAGGGAGCCAATTCAATGGGCTATTGATTTTTTGGAAGAGATGATCTGTTTCCAATCAGAAGAAAACATAGAACCTCAGCTTTGGGAGCAATTACTTAAAGAAAAAAAGAGAGAGCTGTTGGAAGACTTCTTCACTCTTACCCCTTCAATTGCTTTATTCCATCAGGGGTTGGGCTATTCCGAAGGGTTAGATGGGGGAAGAATATTGGCCATGAGGATTCTAATGGATATTCTACCACCTTACCGCGCTCTGGGTTGCAACCAAGGAAAACCAGCCGTAGGAATCGTTCACCGTCTAAAAATTTTTCAAGAGGCGATCGTTTATTTAAAATCGCTGCATCTCACCGATGAGGGCGATAGAACCCTCTGGAAAAATTCTTTTTTTTCGGCTGTAAAGATGCTTCTGCGCAACAATTATTCACCCTATCTTTTTCATCGGGGTGGCCGGCCAGTTTTCATCGTAGCACCGCCATACCGCGAAAAAACAGCAGCCTGTTACCTTTTAAACCCCCATGTAATTGTTCTCTATAGCCTTCCGGAAAAGAACATAGCAAAGCGCATCTACCTTGTCCTGCACGAAATAGGGCATCTAATTTTTGGAAAGTATATGGCCGGCAAACCCCTGCCAGAAACATTATTGGCATTATTTAACAGCTTGGATCCCCGTGATTTCCCCGAATTAATACGCCCTTCCTCTCAAGGCCTCGCGGAGATCTTCGCCAATCTTTTTGCCCTGGCAATCATGCGCGGAACCAAAGAAGGGAATGAACTCTTCTACAAGCAATACAACAAAATGAGGGATGCCCTTCTTTTATTACGGAAAGCCTTCCATCCTGATTCCATTTTCCAGATTACCGCAATAGAAGCTTCCCTAGAGCATTTGACATACTCCCCACGGATAAATCCGGGGGTTTTACGGCAGAAATGATAAGAACACCACAAAAAATAGTACAATTTTTACCTCAATTTCCAAGACAAAACAAGTGAAGATCTTAAAAATGAAACTTGCAGCCTTCAACTGGGAGCAACCTCAATTGGCACTGTGTTACTTAAACAACCTTCGCAGCGCTTTTCCCGTTGATCTACCGGCAATTCTGCGGCCTGCCCTTTTGGCAATCTTTTTACTGCTCCCGCTGGAAATCGCTTGCCAATCTCCCAACAACCTGGCCAACTTGTATAGAAATCCTCTCGTTTTATTTACGCTCATGGTTTCTACTCCTATCGATTTAATAAACTTGACCCCAGGGTGCATACGATATCCCTGGGGTTTTGTTTGGCGCGTATACTTATTGTGTCAAAGTACTGTTCTAACTGCCTTTTTAAATCT
>JAAZMI010000127.1 GCA_012798895.1 Bacillota bacterium | reverse complement strand
TGAAAAAAGAAAAGAAATCTAAGGTGGATGAAAAGTTGCTATGCAAGTTCATGGGTAAAGCAATGTTTGTATTTGCTTTTAGTACCTTTTTATGGGGCTTAAGTAGTATTGTTAAAAAACCGTTTTTCCAGACTACTGGCATAATTATATTTTTTATTACAGCATTATTTATTGTCATATATTCGAATACCCAAAATAGATTTATCAGATAATAGTTTTAGATTGCTTATAATTAAGACACATCTTTTATAAAAAGCGCTACTATAAAAGCAGCAAAAAATGGGGTATAATGAAGTAGGGTTGCCGAGGAGAATACTTTAATGATACAGGTCTCGTTGTGGAAAACTGTATCTGCTAATTATAGTTGCGGGGAGAGGAAACATTTTCATGGCTCGTCCACTGGTTTTTCTGATACTGGCCTACGTCGCGGGGATTGTCCTCGGGCGTTTTTTTACGCCTACTATCTTTATTTTGCCGGCGGCTGCAGCTCTTCTTTGGGCTTTGTGGCAAGTTTTCAGCGAAAAAAAAGAGGTGCAGGTTTTTAAGCCTTTTATCCCTCTCTTGCTTCTTTTTTTAGTTGCCGGGGGGATGCGATATCACTATGCGCTGGCTGGGATAAAAGGCAATATTCGCGACTTTGGCGGGGAAAAGTGTACGCTGGTGGGCATGGTGGAAGATGAACCTTTGTGGCGGGGGGATGATGTTGTTTTTCCGCTGCGCCCGGAGAAAATAGTTCTGGAAGAAAATGAATATCCTGTTAACGGCAAGGTCAGGGTAACCCTTCGCTTGGAGCCCAAGGGCAACGGTAGCGCACCGGGGAGTGGTAGCACCTCGGGGAGCAGCATGAAGGGCAGCGGGGATGAAAAAAGATTTGGGACTAATGAAGAGTATAAGGATGGGGATAGGGAGGGGAGCGGAAGTTGGTATGCAGATAATAATAAGGGGAGCCCGCAAAGTTTAGAGAACAGGGCTGGCGATGAAGAACTAAATTTTTTATCTTACGGCCAACAGGTGTCCCTGAAAGGTGCACTCTATGAGCCGCAAGGACAGCGCAACCCCGGTGGTTTTGCCTACCGTGATTTTTTGGAAACGCAGGGGATGGCGGCCACTTTTTATGGTGCGGCCAAGGATGCGGCCGGCCTTGGCCTTTCCCCGGAGCTGTCCAGTCTGCGCCGGGCCGCCCTGCAGGTCAAAGGGAGGATGTCTGCTATTTTAAGGGCTTACCTGCCGGCGAGGGAGGGGAACCTGCTGGTGGGGATGCTTTTCGGCGAAAGGAGCGCTCTGGAGCCTGAAACAGAAGATATCTTTAGCCGTAGCGGCGCGGCACATTTATTAGCTGTATCTGGTCTTCACTGTGGGCTGGTGGCCGGTTTTCTTCTGCTTTTTTGGCGCAGATTAACCGGGCAGGGTTGGCCTGCTTTTTTGTTGAGTGCCTTCTTCCTTTTCTTATATGTCTTTTTGTGCGGTTTTAAGCCCGCGGCCCTGCGGGCTTTTTTTATGTTTCTTTTGGCGATGGGCGCTGTTTTTTTCGGCCGGCAAAATGATCTCCCCACGGCTTTGGCCGCGGCTGCTTTTATCACTTTGCTTTTTAACCCGCTTTATCTGTTCTCTGTCGGTTTCCAGCTTTCTTATGCCGCTACAGCGGGGCTGATTTTTTTTGCTTCTCCCTTGCAGGAAAAAATTAGAACGCTATTGATGGGCGGGGGAGGTTTAGCGTCTTCATTTTTAACCGAAAAAGTTTCTCCCCTTTTAGCAGTGACCCTCGCGGCCCAGATCGGTGTACTTCCCCTAACCGCTTATTATTTTCGGGAGATCTCCCTGGTAGCTCTTTTTACAAATGTATTGATTTTGCCGGTGATGGCTCTTGTGTTAGGTATTGGCCTCTTTTCCGTGTTGCTGGGGCTGATTTTGTCCCAGATCGGTGCGTTTTTTAATCTGGCCAACTACCCACTTTTGGCCTACATGCTCTTTGTGACCGCCAAAATGGGTTCCCTGCCCTTTTCTTACATCCGGGTCTACCCCCCGCATCTGCCGGGGATAGTTTTCTACTACGTTATACTTTTGGTGCTGGCCGGCGGGGGCGGGAAATATCTCCGTTCCTTCTATTTTTACCTGCGGGAAAGGGTGTGCCCGTTTCATTTTATTGTATTAATTTTGCTTTCGGTGCTTGTTTTAACCTGGTGGGGGATGCCGGGTGTTGGGCAGCGGTCCCTGGAGGTGATCTTCCTCGATGTGGGGCAGGGGGATGCCATCTTTATCCGAACTCCCCGGGGGCGGAACATTCTCTTGGATGGTGGCGGCAAGCCAGCCTACCAGGGGGATATTACCGAGACGGGCCATTTTGTGGTGGTTCCTTTTTTGGAGCAGCGGCGTGTTAAAAAGCTGGATCTGGTGATTATCAGCCATCCCCACGAGGATCACTACGGCGGGCTCTTCCCTGTTTTGGAGAGGTTCCCCGTTAAAATGTTGGCAACTAATGCCGAATCCCCGGAGACGGGTTTCTATGCCGAACTTTTAGCCTTGGCTCGGGAAAAAGGTATTTCCCGGGAAATTCTAGAAGCAGGCGACCATTTTACAGTAGAGCCCTCCCTGAAACTCACTGTTTTAAATCCGCCCCGAGAGCTGTGGCAGGGAACGGGAAGCGATAAAAACAACAATTCGTTGATTTTGCATCTGCGTTATAAAGAGACAGGCCTGCTTTTGACAGGGGATGCCGAAACTAAGGCTATCGAATATATATTAGGACAGGGAAAAATTCCACCCGGCCAGGTATTAAAGATACCGCACCACGGGGGCGCCTTGCCCAATTTGCCTCACTTTTTGGATGAGGTTGAACCTTGGGCGGCGGTGATTAGCGTCGGGCCCAATTCTTTCGGCCACCCGCATTCGGAAACCCTTGCTGCCCTGCAGGAAAAGGGCCTGCAGATCTTCCGCACGGATCAGCATGGTGCGGTAACCCTGAAAAGCAATGGCCGCACCTGGGAGGCCAAAACCATGTTGCCGCTGCCGAAGGTTTCCGGGAAGTGATCTTTATTTCCCTGCAACCAGGGGCGGATTGTTCTATTGAAGCTAAAATTCCCCATCGTTATCCTCGAAGAAGACGAGTGCGTTGGGGATCAGGCGGCCGGGCTTGGTGATGGGCAGGCCATGCAGGTAGAGACCTGCGGAACCGCCCCCATCCAGGTTTATGGCCTGGGAGACCCCCAGCTCTTCCTGCAAAACAATGCCCAGCTGACCGAGGGTGGCTGGGGTAGAACTGATTAAGATTATGTGTCCGTCGGGATGGATAGCCAGAGCCGAACGGATGGCCGGAACCTTGGAGGCGGGTGCAACGATCCGGTCATCTTTTATGATCAGGGGCCAGCATGTAAAGGCTTCTTGAATGTCTGACCAATCGACGGCGTTCCCCTCCCGATCGTGAAGGATGATTTCATAGGCAACCTTTCTCCCCGGCACAAAGTGCTGCTGGGCTTCTGCTTGCAGATACCCTGTAAAGACGAGGACGAAGCCCCCCGGGGGGATGGATGCGTCCACATTTTGCAGGCAATCTAAAATAACCCCATTTTCATCCACTAGCACCGCAGTGCCGTGAGCAAAGCCTATGTTGTCTCCTCTGGCAGCGGTGAAGATGTAGATAGAAGGCTTGTCTGCGGTGGGGGTATGGTTAAGACCGAATGCTCCCCAGTTGTGAACAATCACATCATCGACATCGTGAACCGTTCCTTTAATCTTTGGATGCAGATCGGCAATCCGGATCTCTTTTCCGGCTGTAAAACCGAAGGTTGTTCCCTCTTCACCGGTATGTACTATCTCCCCATCCGTGATAATCGTGCCGTAGGGATCCGGATATTTGCCGGTGGGATTGAAATAAGTGCCGTTAATGATGGCGACCGGGTTTTGGAAATAGGTGGCATAATCGCGCAGGGGGATGGCTTGGCCGATCCGCCCCCGGGCTAAGGAGATCTTAGCGCCCAATGCCGGCGAGAGTTCTACTGCATGAACCCTTACTGGTTCTGTGGAATCAAATTTGCGTTCCAGAAAGCGATATTGGGCCAGCCCTGTCTCCAGATATACTTTTCTTTCTGCTTCCACCCAATCTACTTTTAGTTCCCCGAAAAATTCTCCGATAAACCGCAAGGGAACCAGCACCCGGTTATCGACGAGTAAGGGAGGCGCATCGAGGGTATGCGTTTTGCCATTAAGCACTGCTTTCGATTGTTTCAAGGTTAGTTGCAGGGTGCGATCATTTTTTCTTGCCCTGACGGTTTTGGAAGCATTGTCCCATTGGACCTCAGCTTGCAGGGCTTCGAAAAGCGTGCGGAAGGGAACGAGAACCCTGCCCTTATCTTTTTCCAAAAGCGGTTGGGTGTCAAAAACAATCTGCAGCCCGTCCAGAAAAACAAGGATCTCTTTTTCCTTTTCCTGAACTGGGACGGTTAAGGTCGATTTTTTCGAACTTAACGTGCCGGGTTTGTCCGGATCCTTGGTTTGTGCCAAAACCGGCCCGGAAAAGAAGTTCAAACAGCTAAAGAAGAAAGTGCCCCAAAGCAACAATCCGATCAACAGTCTACACGTTTGCTTAAAACTCTTAAAAGAAAGTGGTGTCATTTTATTCTCCTTTCTGGGTAACAATTACTGGTATATTATAATTTAACTAATGTGGAAGATTGCGTCAAATGCAGGTTGTGGCCAAATAATATCCGCTAAAGCAGGTTTCAATGGTTCTTCCCCGCAAACTTAGTTTTTTGATAGACACCCAATATTTTAATGATCGAGGGCAAAAGGGATTTTGGTTTCTCTCAAGAATGATCTTATGTCGGGTAAAAATGCCAGACGCTCTACTGATATCGTTGAAAATTTGATTTCTTTCTAGACTATTATCTCAAGATGCAGCATACAGTACGCAGCATTTGTACAAAATGAAATCTTTTTTATGACCTTTAAAACCCCGTTGCAAATGTAAAGGAGTGAAATATATTGCCGGAGAAAATTATTAAGCGGGATGGCCGTGTGGTCGCTTTTGATCAGGGGAGGATCATTAACGCTATCTTTAAGGCTGCTAAAGCGGTCGGCGGTGCTGATAGGAAAACAGCCACAAATCTTTCTCAGGAAGTGCTGGTTATCCTG
>JAAZMI010000013.1 GCA_012798895.1 Bacillota bacterium | reverse complement strand
GCAGTGAACTTGTTTTCTCGCTTCACAAGTTGTTGCACCCCGGCAAAAAGGTTGCCGGCATAAAATGCCAAGTGATAAAAAATCCTAAATACAGGGCCGCACGGGCGGCTACGGGCATCCTGTCGGAAGGGTCACCTTTAGGCCTACGCTTTACCGTGAACTCTTTGCTTCGCTTCACAAGTCGCTGTACTACATCCTTTCACCACTACAGTAGGTTGAAAAGATTAAAAGATAAACGGTAAAAACCACCATGACAAGTTGAAAAGATTAAAGTGACAAGTGATAAAAAAAGGTTAAAAAACAAGTGGTAAGGATGCTTGCGAAAAAAATATTAAGAGGTGATCTTAAGGTGGTACAAAAAGAAATTTATGCGCGTCTTTATCAGATGGTCGAGGAGGAAAAGCCTGCCGCTTTGATCACTTTGTTGGAAACCGTTGGTTCAGCACCGGGAAAGCCCGGTTTTAAGATGTTGGTTGATCAAGAGGGCGGTATAGTAGGGACAATTGGCGGGGGGCCGGTGGAGGCAATGGCCATAGAGGAGGCCTTAGAGGCGCTGCGAACTAATACACCCAAAATTAGCACTTATACACTCGATAAGGAAAAAGCCGGCGGCCTGGGGATGATCTGTGGCGGTGAGATCACCGTTTTTATTGACGTTCTTGCTCCCCCGGAGACCTTGATTATCGTTGGTGCGGGGCATATTGCCCAACCACTGGCGGCCATGGGAAAAATTTTGGGTTTTAATATTATTGTACTCGATGATCGCCATGATTTTTGTAATAAGGAAAGGTTTCCGCAAGCGGAACAGTGCCTGGTAGGAGATATACCGAAACATCTGCAAAATCTGCAGATTACCGATCGATCCTACGTTGTCATCATAACACGCGGGCATGTTCAAGACCAAGATGCCTTGGAACAAACCCTGCGTTCCCGGGCGGCTTACCTGGGGATGATCGGTAGCAAGAAGAAGGTGGAAACTATCTTTAAAAACCTGCAGGCCAAGGGTTATTCTGCCAAAGAATTAGAAAAAGTGCATGCCCCGATCGGTCTGTTCATCGGCGCTAAAACAGCCGAGGAGATCGCCCTAAGCATTTTGGCGCAGGTTATCTCTGTTAAATCTGGTGTATCAGGAGGCGTTTCATCATGACTACAAAAGTTAGGATAACCACTGTATGTGAAAACAAATCACCTGGCGGCGGACTCTTGGGGGAACACGGATTATCTATGTTCTTAGAAGTGGGAGATAAAAGAATATTATTTGATACAGGTTCGGGGCTGACGCTTTTACATAACGCAGCCGTACTGGGCATTGATCTTAGCAGATTGGATGCAGTTTTACTAAGCCATGGCCACTATGACCATACCGGCGGCTTGCAACCTCTTTGCCAAAAGGTTGCTGTAGATAATGTATATGCCCACCCGGATATTTTTGTTCCCAAGTATCGTTCATTAAATGTGCCCTTTAAAGGGAATGCAAAATATATTGGCCCTCCTTGGTTACGGGAGGACCTCGAATCGCTGGGGGTACAGTTTAATCTACAGCGGGAAGCGGTAGACCTGGGCGGGGGGGTCATGCTTACGGGAGAGGTGCCACGCCTTAAAGAATGGACGAGCCCTGAACCGGATCTGTTACAGAAGACGGAAACAGGGTTTAGGGACGATCCTTTTTTAGATGATCAGGCTTTGGTGGTGGATAGCCCGGCGGGGATCGTTGTTGTTCTGGGCTGTGCCCACGCCGGGCTGGTGAACACTCTTCGGCATGTCGTAACCCTGACTGGAAAAAAACATTTTTACGCCCTGCTAGGTGGAACACACCTTTTTAGGGCGCCCGCAGAACAATTGGCTTTAATTTTTGAAGAGCTGAAAAACTTCGACCTGCAGGTTGTTGCACCCTGCCACTGTACCGGGTTTGGACCGACGATGGCTTTTCAGCAAGCCTTTGGTGACAAATTTGTATATCATGCGGCGGGCAGCGTTTTCGAATTTTCCTAGATTAAACGGGAATAATTTCTTCCGGCAGGATTGTAATTTTTTCTAAACCCTGTTCTGTAACGAGAATGGTGTTCTCCACTCCGGCGACACCTACACCTGGTATGACCATTTTGGGTTCAAGGGCGAAAACCATACCCGTTTGCAGGGGGTAATCTTGCCTGTCTGCCATAACCGGCAGTTCGTCCAGCTCCAGGCCTACGCCATGAGCAACAAATGTGGCCTGATCTGTACCATATCCCATAAAGTGATCTCTAAGACCGAAATCTTCGGCTATCTGGCAGGCCTGCCTGTATATATCCGAACAGATAGTCCCCGGCCCGGCTGTTTTCATGATCTCTTCCTGGATGGTCAACGCGGCCGCATGAGCTTCTTTTAACAGTGAGGGAACACTGCCCAAGGAATAAAAGCGAGTGCAGTCTACACAGTAACCCTGGTAAGCAACAACATAATCTACGATTACTATTTCGTCCCGGCCAATCTTTTTCCACCCCGGTCCCTGCGGGTAGGCCGGGGAAAGACCCGGGCCGCCTGTTGGGCTGTCAAAAAATGAGGGATAAGTAAGATTTTCTCCCGACATAACGTGGCCATAAAAAACTTCCTGGTTAAACTGCCGCAGGCGTATTCCTCCCTGATGTCCCCGTTTGCGCATAAAACATTCCAGTTCTGCAGCAAATTCCACCTCTGTTTTACCCTCTTTTAAAAAACGGGGCACCGCTTCCAGCATCTGCCGGCTGATCTCCGCCCCTTTCCTAAAAATATCAATTTCGTAGGGGCTTTTTATCAGTCGCAGTTCTCTAATGGCTCCCGATATATCAATGATTTCCGCTTGTGGGAACATATTTTGAAAGCGCAGATAAAAAGAAGTCGGCAAAACGTCCAATTCCAAGCCAAGTTTCTCTATGTTTGGTATCTCCTCTTCCAAGATCTGGGGCAGGGTGCGAAACTTTAGTAGATGCCTTATATCGGGCAAAGGCGATTCCTTTCGTGCCCGTTTAAAACTTTTGTTCACCAGATAAATAGGTTCCCCCCGGGAGGGAACGACCAAATAGCCACTTTGGCAACTGCCGGTAAAATAGTAGAGATCAACGTTTTGTGCAATAATAGCTATATCTACTTCTTTTTCTGCTAGTTTGCCTTGAAATTCTCTTATTCTTCTTTCTATTTCTCTAATAGGTACAGTTTCCACGGTTTTACCTCCTAGATTGTTTAAAAAAATTTGAAGCCGAGCATAATTTATAAATGGTGATGCCCGCTGAAAACACCCATCCTAACCTAAACAGCATAGGCAGACAAGGCTTGGCCATCGTTCTACAAAGGTTCTACACAATTCAATATAATCCTGCTGTCTGCTGTAAGATTGCCGTGCTAAAAAGGATCTGGTTCAAAAACTTGCTTTAAAGATAAAAGGTCGTTATAATATGCATAGTCTTCATTAAAAGTTCAAGCGTTAAAAAGTTCAAACACAAACCTGCATTTGGCCTTCTATTTTGCAAAGATTGGTCAAGGGTTGTTGGTTTAAACTTTTTGACCAATCTTAAGGTAAAAGGAGGTTATCGAAAAGATGCAAGGAAGAGTAAAATGGTTCAATGCCGAAAAGGGTTATGGCTTTATTGAATCAGATGAGGGCGGGGATGTATTCGTTCACTTTTCTGCTATCCAGGGGGAAGGCTTCAAAACCCTGGAAGAGGGCGAAGAAGTAACCTTTGACGTTGTTGAAAGTGATCGTGGCCTGCAAGCCGAAAACGTTGTCCGCTCACAATAATAAGCTAAACGTTTTTTGGGTCTGATGAAATCGAAAAAAGGCTTTTCCCGTTAAAGGGAAAAGCCTTTTTTTTCCCCTACTTTCTCCAGCTCTCTACGTGCCAGTTCCCTAGCCCGATCCGTAAAGAACCAGTTTTTCAAAAAACCGTGCAGCATTTTCCAATATTTTTTGGCGTCAATATCAAAACGTTGGTAGTCAATGGTGTAGCCTTCCATGGTGTAACGCCATAGTTTATCGGCATCTTTAACTATTTTTTCTTCCAGGGTTAGGGGATTTTCCCCTGAATCGTGGATTTCAATGATGCGGCATATCTCCAGGCGATCTTCCGGGGCCAAAGGGATTTTTTCTAAGATCTTGCCGGCAATTTTGGCTCCTTCTATCTCGTGAATGCGCCTTAATTCTGCATCGAATTTTTCCGGACCAAAAGCCTGCAGGTGTTTTTCTTCGGGCACGGCGCTCCAGCCTACATCGTGCAGGATGATGGCGGGCAAAACAATTTCTGGTCTGCCGCCGAGATCTTCCAACAGTTGCCGGGCAAAATCAAACGAAATTTTTGTATG
The DNA here is from genome assembly GCA_012798895.1 of Bacillota bacterium. Taxonomy (GTDB): domain Bacteria; phylum Bacillota; class Dethiobacteria; order DTU022; family UBA8154; genus JAAZMI01. Next base: position 6,827 of record JAAZMI010000013.1, on the reverse strand, counting down.
GATATCGTTATGCCTGACTTTAAGGTAGGGCTCCGCTAAATCAAATAACGTGGCACAGATATTTTGCAATATGCTCCTCCTTTCATCATTAACAATTTACCAAAATACTGTATGCAATAGCTTGTACCAACTAATGAAAGCCGGCCTTGGCAAGCGACACCAAATTAGATTATCAGATCTTCGTTGAGATGGCTGCAGTTGGTAGCGATGGCGTTCATGGCTGCAGAATTAATTGGGTAGGCGATCGGTGATGGTGAAACCAGAGGATGCGTTGCCGCCTGGAAGGTGTTGAGCTCGGTAGCTGTAGCGTTTTTCTGGATGGCCAGGCTTAAAATGTTAACTATTTCGGCAACCGAATCCCCACCGGAGATCTGTGCACCAAGAATAGTGCCGGAGCACCTGGAGAATATCAACTTAATATTGACCTCCTGTGCATCGGGCAGGGTGCCGGGATGGCGATCCATGGTCTTGAATTCGCCGACCATTATACAGAAATCTTCCTGTTTTGCTCTAACTTCTGTTAGACCGGCTGCTGCAAATGTTTTACCGTGTATTTTTGTTGAAAACGTGCTTAATGTACCTTTGTTGGCCCGGATTAACCTTAAATGGAAAGCATTGCTGCCCGCTATTTTAGCTTCCATTGCAGCAGTGGAAGCCAGCAGCAGCGGCACATCTTTGCCGGTAAAGAAGCATCTTTTTTCTGCGCAGTCACCAACAGCGAAAATATCGGAATCGCTGGTTCGCATATACTGGTCGACCACAATTGCGCCTTTGGCATTTGTATCCAACCCACATTCCTTTCCTAGCACACCGTTGGGAATTACCCCCAACCCCAGAATTACTATATCAGCGGGGATTGTTTTGCCGCCCTCTAATTCAATGGCTTCTACGGTGTTTTCACCAAGGATTTTGTTCACCCTGGTGCTCGTCATCACGTTTATGCCGCTTTCCTTCAGAAGAGATTCAATATCATCAGTATACTCTTTGTCGAAAGCCTGCCATAGGCAAGAATCGGCCATCTCGATCAGCGTAACATTTTTGCCTAACATCTTAATCTGCTCGGCAAACTCAACCCCGATGAATCCTCCCCCGATGACAGCAACATTTTCGGCGGTCTCTAGTTTATTAAAGATTACGCTTAAATGCTCTTCATCTTTCAAGATCGGAAATACGTTGTCCAGATCGTGGCCCGGGATAAAAGTGGGGATGATGGGCAGGGAACCGGTGGCGATGACCAATTTTTTGTAGCCGATCGCTCCGTTATTTTTTGTTTTAACTGTTTTCTTTTCCCTATCTATTTCCAGTGCCCTGTCGATGACCAGCCCGATATCGGCATTATGTAGCATGGCATCCGGAATAATATTTTTCTTCAGGTCGCGCAAAGTTCCATAGATGTAGGGTATACCGCAGGGAACCATGACCGTTTCAGTATCGCGGATCAAAGTAATATCAATATCCCCGTAAGCTTTGCGGGCCATCGTAGCAGTTAAAATTCCACCCGCGCTTCCTCCAATTACCAACAGATCTGTTTTTTTCATCTCATATCCTCCTTGTATATTATAAGTACCGGCCGGCGCCGGCACTGATGCCCAGTTTGAATTTAGGAAAGATGGAAGATATTTTGCAATTATTTGCAATCTTACTATAAAAAACTCGTTGAAGGAGTTTAAATATTGCCGCAACGTTGTTATATTGTATCATATTTTCACTCTGCCTGCTTTACAACAGCCCGTTTTTTTTGGCCCGGGTTCAATCTTTTGGCCCACCGCCGGATAAACGGTAATCAACCCATCTTATTTTCGATTAAAAAGGCAGCTATTCCGATTGCCAAAGCAGCCAGGGTATTGAACACTGTGGCCCAAAAGGCGGCTTTCCGATCCATGGCAATCAAGGGGAAGAGGGCATCACCGTCCTGGGAGATGGCGTTGGCCAATAATGCTGCAAAAGGAAAGATTCCTTTAATATATAAGGATACAAATATGACCTGCGGCCCGCAACCCGGGATAATTCCGACCAGGGCCCCCAGAAGAACAGCCGTTAATCCCGTAGAGATCATCATAGCCGTCACTATTTGTTCTCCACCAGCCAGATATACCCCCAGCTCGTAGATAAGATAGGCTGCAAATACCCAGGTGCCGACAAAGGCAGTTTCCTGGGCGTTGTGAGCAAATGCTTCTTTCAGGGAAAATATCTTGTGTTCTGTATCCTCGTGGGTCTGGGCTTGTATTACCTTTTTGGAGCAGAACATAAACAATAATGTAATGAGGGTGCCTGTTCCCCCGATTAAGATACCGGCATCAGGCAGCCCGGGAAGCCGGTTGATATCTATCTGCATCAGATCCATAACGCCCAGCACAAAACCTGCGGCCAACATGATCCAAAAGATAATATAGCAGCTATGAGTAATTCTATAACCCAACTTACCCGGATCCAAGGGATTTTCGTGGTGCAGGATCATGTCGACCTCATCGCCTTCTTCGTGTCCAAGATGCCTTAAGCTACAGGAACGGCAGGCAATGGGGTTTTCATGATAGAGCTCGTCTAATAAAGCCTCTGCTTCCCTATGTTCCCTTTCAAGATCTGCTATTTTTCTCCTTGTTGTTCTTTTTTTAAGCCAGGCCCCAATCTTGTAATAGTCAACAATATAGCCTACAGCCGCACCTACGATAAAACAGATAGGGGTAATGATCAGAAAATCCCGGGGGGTTTGCGTTAATAATATAAAAGCTGAATCCCCCGTTGTAGCAATGAGAGTAGCCACAACCGTGCCAAAGGTAACAGTGCCCTTCACATACAAGGGCATTACAAGGATTGAACCCCCGCAACCTGGAATAATACCTAAAAGCGAACCGATCAACGGCTGATATTTTTCTGACTTTGCAATAGTGTTTACAAATGTCTCCTGCCGTTTGTAATCTATGTAGCTAAACAGTAAGAGAATGGCACCCACGAAAGCGGTAACCTCAATAAAAGAATCTTCTGCGCTCGTTAAAATAATTGCCCATAAACTTTCATTCACCTTTTCACCCCTACTTATGCTATTGTGTTTGTTGCTTTTGAGATCCTATATATTATAATAGATCTGCCCCGGGTTTTGTAGATAGATCTGTTTTTCCCCGCCGGGGTGGCCTATAATTAAAAGGGCCATTATCGAAAATATCCATAACAGCGGTGGCTTTCATCAAAAGAATCTATTTCCCCAAATCCGCAAACAATATTATACTGTTAAGATAGATATATTTCTATTAATTTGATGCAGAAAGTAGGTAAACTATATATGGAAAACAGACCCATGCTAACAAAAAACGCTCGGGCTGCTGGTTGAGCTTCGAAAATAGGTCCGGGAGACCTAACAGATGTTTTGCAAGGTTTAGTAATGAAGAAAGACCCAAATCTCCTCGTAGGGCTCGATGTCTCCGATGATGCCGGCGTGTACAAGTTAACAGATGAGATCGCCTTAATCCAAACCCTGGATTTCTTTACACCGATCGTAGATGATCCGTTTAACTTCGGCCGGATTGCCGCGGCAAATGCCTTAAGCGATGTCTATGCCATGGGAGGCAAGCCCTTAACAGCAATGAACATCGTCTGCTTTCCTATCAAGGATATGGATAATTCAGTGTTGCGCTCGATCCTGCAGGGCGGGCTGGAGATAATCCATGAAGCAGATGCTGTATTGCTCGGGGGGCACAGCGTCGAAGATCCGGAGCTGAAATACGGATTATCCGTGACAGGGGTAGTACATCCCCAGAAATTTCTGACCAATGCCGGTGCAAAGCCGGGCGACCTTCTCGTACTTACAAAGCCGCTGGGGACAGGGGTGCTGTCGACCGCCTTGAAAGCGGGCGAGCTGGAAGAAAGTGCTACCATGCAGATTACGGAACTAATGGCTACTTTGAACAAAAGCGCCGCTGAAGCAATGACTGAGGTGAATGTAAACGCCTGTACAGACATTACAGGTTTTGGATTGTTGGGGCACAGCCTCGAAATGGCCGAGGCAAGCAATGTGGGTCTGAAGATCTACGCGGAAAAAGTGCCGGTGTTCCCCGCTGCAAAATCTTTTGCCTCCATGGGGCTTGTCCCCGGGGGTAGCTACAAGAATCAAAAATTTTGTTCAAAACATCTGGAGATCGATCCCTTAGTAGATCCCATTCTTTTAGATATTTTTTCCGATCCACAGACATCGGGGGGGCTGCTCATCTCCGTTCCTGAAGAGGAAGCCCCCTTTCTGGTACAAAAATTGAAAGAAAAAAATACCCCGGCGGCAGACATCATCGGAGAGATTACAGAAGAAAAACCGGGAACAATCCAGTGTTGCTGATGGGGGCCGCCTTTTCGACCTTCCCTTCACCCGGGATTTCACCCGAATGAATTATAGAACCCTTGATCTTCGTGCCCTCACAGCTTAGTTCTACGGATAGACTCTGAGAAGAGAACATCCCGCGGCCATCTTCGTAGATCTCGAGCAAAACATCTGTACTATCAATCGCCTCCTACTCGGTGGTGTTTTCAGGGAGGGCCGTGGTACCGCTCCAGGTACCAGCGATTTCCTTGGCGGTAAGGGGCTGTTCCGCCACGGCTGGAGCCGATAACAACAGCCAACAAATAAAAACCATTAAGATTGAGAGGAGCACAGAAAAGCTGTTGCCAAGATAATTGCAACTACCCGTTGAGGTTTTACTTTACCTTGTTCATCTTTTCCCATCGTATCTGTCCTTTTTGGATAAACCACGTAGATCTTGCTCTTACAGGCCAACCCCGCAACCGGTTGAGGTAAACAGAGCCATATCCTGAAACCCGGCGGCCGAACCGGCCGGGTCTTCTATTCCTATTTCAGCAGGGGACACTTGCAGCGGAAGCAGTAATCCTCATTGATATTGTTTAGGGTGGCGCAAACATTGCAGGGGATGAATTTATCGCCGCTTTTATCCTATTTCTCAAAGGATTTAAGCCCGGCATGGTGGCGCACCCGGCCGCCAATCTGGTAATAGTTGTACAGGGTATCGTCATTTTTGGATTTTAAGAAGTGCCGTTTCCCCCCGTCGCTACGGATGATCACCGAATATTCCAGGTAATTGCTGTAGCGAACGTCATCCCCATATTGATGCTTCGCGGTCTTTTTCTTGATCTTTTTATCCTCTACTGTACCATCCCAGGTCCTACTTCGTCTTATTCCCAATATCTGGAGGAAGGCAATCGAGAGAAACATCCCCCCGATAGCAAATCCTATATATAGCGAGCCCGGATTATCCATCCCCGAGCCAACTTCGCCAGCGATATAGAAGCCAACCACAGCAGCCACCGCCAGAATAGAAGAAAATATGGCCGACCAGCGATTGCTGCTCTTGGTGTATTTGGCAAAAGCAGGATCGCTTATCCGGGGTGAGAATCCGCGTAGCCTATTGGCGGCGGGCTGGTGAGTAGTTCCGGACTGCTGCTTCAAGGCACCCCCGCAGGCTTTGCAGAAATTTGCATCTGACGGTTGAACCGAGCCGCAATGGGGGCAGAACATGAGTAGCCCTTACTTTCACGAAAATATATAACGCAACAGGGCAATTTCCCCCCTATCCCTTAGGGAACAATCCGTCCTGCACTCCCCCTTCAAAAGGGGGGCGGGCGTATCAGAGAGCAAATGGGAGAACCGATCGGAAACTGCCTCTAACGACTGCTTTCACCGTCCGGGGACAGATGTTTTGTTTGCGATCTGACGGCCTGTTCAATCCACTTGTAATTCTCCTTCGTACAGAACAATGCCACGCTTTCCATCAAGCCGCCTCGCAACATGATGGTCCGGCCCCGGGGTAGATACTTGACTTTCTTGATACGGTTCCAGCGGAGGGAAACCTCCTGTTTCGACTGTGCGAGCATCCCTGCTCCCGCTACAGCCGGATTTCCGGTAAATAAACCAAATATAACCGCCAGGGTATTGATGACCTTGTTCTTTTTGGTCTGCTTTGCCAGTGTCCGGCAGATCAATCCTTTGTCGTCAAAAACGAATTCCACCTCATATTTTCCGCGATACACAATCATTATGAAAAGCCAGGTAAAAAATAGCAGCGCGCCGATCAACCCCAGCCCATATACGCTTTCATCTGAAGCAAACCCGATGACTAGCACGATGATGCCGAAGGGGATGCCGATAACGATTCCCAACTGCTTCAAAATCACCGTGTTTTTGAAGATCGGCACGCTGATTTTCCATTCGATTCTTTCCACTGCCATCCCCCTTTCTGTAAACCTCTTCTTATTTTTCCCTAGGCCGGGAGATAACCGAGGGGATGATTCCAGTTTCACGGCGGAATTTCTCCGCAATTATTTCCAGCTTATCCTGCCCGGCCGCCGCGTGCAGAAGGTGCATACTCTGCGCCTCGTTATCGTTGCCATAGGTGAGCATGATAAAATCCTGACCAAGTTCTACCTCTTTCAGGCGAACGCCATCGAAAGCAAACTGGATTACCCGCCGGCCCAGAAGGATACCGAAATAAGAAATAAATATATCCATGTTCTCCGCATGCTCCGTCGTCAAATTGTTAAAAATACCACCTGCAGGGCAAGGGTTGCCCCCAAAAACAACAGGGTGGATCTGCAAGATCTTATTTTCAACGATGAGCTGTGCGATTTTAAGCCTTCTGTATTCAATTAACCAGAAAACGGCTGCGCATATACCGGCCACGCCCACTACCCGGATTTTAATTGCAGGCATCACCTGGGCGCAGGCAAAAAGAAAAATACCCAACATTATTCCCAGGCCGGTGACAGCAGCAAAGAAAAAATTTCTTAGCCTGATCTTTTCCAGGTAGATCGCACCCTTTCCCGGGGAATATTTT
>JAAZMI010000126.1 GCA_012798895.1 Bacillota bacterium | reverse complement strand
TGCATGGCCCATACCCTTTTGTTATAATACAGCGCATATCGAACTTTCACCATAATTATTGCCGAATCCCCCCTAGGGAGGTACGGAGAAACCATGTTTTGGGGTGAAACTTGCAAAAGTAGGGCTCAGATCTCCAGCCCCAACCCGTCAGCTAACTCCGAAGGCAAAGGAGGTTTTTCTTGTGAAAAAGTACCTGGCTATGATTTTATGTCTTACCGTTCTTCTGGGAAATCCAGCGGAAGCAGCGGTTGCCCGGGGTGGGCATGAAGGGAAACAAGTAGAAAATTGTTTGGCCCGTGCCTCAAAAAAGAAGCCCCAGGATGACACAAAAAAAGAGGCCGGGCCAGAAAGAAAGAGTACCCGCCGGTATTCTTCCGCAGATCTCGATCTGTTATCCCGCCTGGTGCACGCCGAAGCCAAGGGGGAACCCTATCTGGGGAAAGTTGCCGTTGCAGCAACAGTATTAAACAGGGTGGAAGATCCGGGTTACCCCGCTTCTATCCCGGAGGTCATCTATGAATATGATCATGGTTTCCAGTACTGTCCGGTGCGCAATGGGACAATCAACTTCCCGGCAGACAGACAGGCGGTTAAAGCAGTCGAAGAAGCTCTGAAGGGCGATGATCCCACCAGCGGGGCTGTATCATTTTTTAACCCGGCCCAATCATGTAATGCCTGGATCCGCAACAGGCCCTATAAGACGACAATCGGCAACCATGTCTTTGTAAAATAACCCGTACTGGCTGAAAGATACTTGAAAACGGAGCAGCGGATCTAAATAACAACACGCTGGGGGGCAACAAAATTATAAAAATTTTTGTTGCCCCCCAGTTATGATATTCTTTCTTAAACAAATTGAAGTGGGCCTCTATAATCGGCACATGAAACAAAAAGAATGTGTCCCAAACAATACAGAAATTATCAGGCGGTTTATTATCCGGGGCAACCTCAACGCAAATAAACTTCACTCTATATTGTAAAAACATTCTCCCGCCTTTCTACAAAACAACTAAAATATATGGTACAATAAACAAAGAAGAAATAAAACCAACAAAAAAGGAGGCGCCCAATAAAAATGAGTTCAAAAAAACAAAGCGATCTTTTAGAGATGCTGGTAGAGGTTGCACCGTTGATTCAACAACTGGTTCCCCTTGACTGCATGATCGGCGTTACAGATAAGGAAAAATTTTTAAGGTACCTGCCTGCTGAGGATGTTGATCTAAAGTGCGAGGACGAGATCATTCCGGAGGGGGATGCCATATACATAGCAGTTAATTCCGAAAAGGTGGTCAGTGTTGAAGTCCCCAAAGAAAGCTTTGGCATACCTTTTAAAGCTACCGGGGTACCTGTAAGAGATGAAGACGGTAATGTGATCGGCGGACTGGGCCTTGGGGTCAGCCTTAAAAATCAAGAATTTTTATTCGAAACGGCAGAATCATTTGTGGCAACCTCTGAAGAGATTACAGCTATGACCGAGGAACTCGCAGCATCCGCCCAGGAACTTGCCAATGAAATGGAATCTCTCAATACGCTGCAAAAAGAGCTGATTGAACAGGTAAATAAAACTGAAGTAATGTTAAAATTTATAAATAAAGTGGCGTCCAATTCAAATCTGTTGGGTCTAAATGCCTCCATTGAAGCCGCCAGGGCCGGCAAACAGGGAAGAGGTTTTGAAGTGGTGGCAAATGAAATCCGCAAAATGGCAGATAACAGTGCCAGCTCAGTGGAAGAAATCAAGGAAACCATCGAACTCATCCAGCAAAAAGTGATGATGATCAGTGACACTACAGAAAATATAACGGGGGTAACTCAGCGCCAGGCCACCGCTTCTGAAGAGATTGCGGCATCTATACAACAGCTATCCAGTTCGGCTGAAGAGATAGAAAAAATTGCCAGGATCATTTAAGATCGGCTGGATCAAAAGCAACCTTTTCTATCTTTATGCCTAAAATGAGCATCTTAAAACAGTTCGTAATACAAAAAGAAGGTGTCATAGATGCTACAAGAATTTAAGGATTTTATTAACCGGGGCAATGTCGTCGATCTTGCCATTGCAGTTATCATCGGCGGCGCATTCGGACGCATTGTCACCTCTTTGGTAGATGATGTAATTATGCCTGTGCTAGGTATATTAATCGGGGGAATTAATTTGACAGCCCTCAAGGTGGTTATTAAAGAAGCTTACGGAGAGACAGCCGAATTGGCTCTTCATTATGGCACATTCTTACAGGCAGTCATTGATTTCCTAATCGTTGCTTTTGCAATATTCTTGATGATTAAACTGATAAACTCTTTTAAGAAGGATGAAGATAAAGGGCCCGAAGTTGCCCCGGAACAATCTGAAGAAGTAATGTTGCTGGAAGAGATCCGCAATCTGCTGCGCGAAAGATAGGTTAAGTGCCGCCAGTAAGAATTCACCCCTAGGGGTGGATAGAAAATCTATCAATTTTCAATTAACATCATCGTAAAAAGAAAAAACCGCCACTCTATCTAATAATAATGATTGGCGGTTGGTTTTCTTTATATTATTTTTCTATCAACACATCCTCAAGGCTTAACTCGGCCAAGCCATCAAAGCAACGCGGGGGCAGTGCAATATATACTCCTGTCGCATATTCCAAGTATTTTTCCATCTCCTTGTCTATCTCGCCGCGATCTCTGGCCGGGACCCCCACAAACAATCTTCCCGGGGGGATCACTGTCCCTGCCGTAACCAATGCACCGGCACCGATATAGCTGCCGGCCCCAATTATAACGTCATCCATGACGATGGCACCCATGCCTACGACCACATGATCTTCGAGCGTAGGCCCGTGCAGTATCGCCCCGTGGCCGATATGGCTTCTTTCACCCAGCACGGTTGTGACATCGGGAGCTGTATGAATTACGCAGTTTTCCTGTACATTTGAATAGGGGCCGATAACCATTGTTCCCCAGTCGCCCCGCAAACAGGCACCGGGGCCAACATAACATCCTTTCCCGATCACGACATCACCGATCACTGTTGCTTCGGGATAGACAAAAGCAGTAGGATCTATGCGTGGTCTTTTGCCTTCAAACTCATAGATGGGCATGTTCTCCTCTCCCGATATTATAGTATTAACCAGTAGTTCTTACTATAATTTTGTGATCACGTCCCAGATCTCCTTAATACTTTGGGATACTTTCCCATCGCTATATTCCACCACCGAAAGTCCTTCTACCATAGCCTCTGTAACAGCTTTATCAAAAGGCACTTTCCCAAC
>JAAZMI010000012.1 GCA_012798895.1 Bacillota bacterium | reverse complement strand
TCGCAGAAAAGGGCAATCTTATCTTTGATCTCCCCGGTGAGAGGATATTCCGTGCGGCAGACGATCGCATCCGGCTGGATGCCGATCCCGCGCAGTTCTTTCACGCTGTGCTGGGTGGGCTTTGTCTTCAGTTCTTCGGACGGTTCCAGATAAGGGATGAGCGTAACGTGGATATAGCAGACGTTCCCCTTGCCCAGATCGGATTTCATCTGGCGGATTGCCTCCAGAAAGGGCAGGCTTTCGATATCTCCGACTGTTCCCCCTATTTCACAGATGGCCACCTCTGCCCCCGCCTCCTCCGCCATACACTTAATCCTCGCTTTTATCTCATTGGTGATGTGCGGGATGACCTGGACCGTTCCCCCCCCATATTCGCCTTGCCGTTCTTTGTTGATCACCGACCAGTAGATTTTCCCGGTCGTCACATTGTTATTTTTGGTTAGAGCGGCATCGATAAACCGTTCATAATGCCCCAGATCCATATCTGTCTCCGTTCCGTCATCAGTCACAAATATCTCCCCATGCTGGTAAGGGCTCATCGTCCCCGGATCTACGTTGATGTACGGATCCAATTTTTGAATGGTGACTTTGAAACCGCGGCTTTTTAACAGGCATCCTAAAGAAGCTGCTGTAATGCCTTTACCCAGCGAGGATACTACCCCCCCGGTGATAAAAACATATTTGGCAACCATTCTTTTTTCGACTCCTTTTCCAAACAAAATAGATGGAAAGCTACAAAAAAGTGAGTAGTGCCTCGCGCATAAGCTTTGCTCCTAACAAAGCTGTAATCTGAGCATAGTCATAAGGCGGACAGACCTCGACCAGGTCAAAAGCAACCACCTGTTCTCTGTAATCTTCCAACAAAGAAAAAATCTCCAGCAGCTCCCCCGGGAAAATCCCCCCCGGTTCTGGAGCGGTCACGCCCGGGGCAAATGCAGGATCGACAACATCCATATCCAAACTGATGTAGAGAGGCATACCCCGCAATAAGGGCAAGGTTTTTTTTAAGGGTTCCGCCAGGGAAAAAAATGATACTTTTTCACCCTGCAACATGGCCATCTCTTCCTGTTCGGCCGAACGCACGCCAAACTGGTAGAGGGTAACACCTTCCAGCCGGTGCAAGAGATAGGCCACCGAAGCATGGGAAACAGCTACCCCCCGGTATGCGGGGCGCCTATCGGCGTGTGCATCCATTATGATCACTGCAATCCCCCGGTGCACCTCGAGGCAACCTTTTACCGCCCCATAGGTTAGCGTATGTTCGCCGCCGAGCAAAAAGGGTTTTTCTCCCCGTTTTAAAAAATGAACGACGCTGTCTTTAATGATCTCCAGCGATAAGACAGTGTCCCCGAGCGGCAGGATGAGATCTCCGGCATCGTAGAAGGATAGGCTCCTTAGATCCCTCCGGCGGCGAATGCTATATTCTTCCAAAGCCTGGGAGGCAGCCCGTACGGCCTGCGGGGCGAAACGGCTGCCCGGCCGGAAAGAGCTGGTATCGTCCAAAGGGACTCCCAGGATCACACCGTCACCTTCTTTGCCGCGGCCCGAGGCCAGAAAAACACCCGCATTCTCTATGGGCGGAAACCCGGATAGATTCAATTCAGCACTCCACCACCTCATCGCTCCTTCCGGCACAACGCTATCTTCCGAATTCGCTGACGCCGTAATTCTGCAAGGGGTCAGGCACTACACCGGCCAATGTTTAATCTTCAAGCAGATCCTGCACAAAACGGGGCAAGGAAAAAGAACTTTCGTGAATCTTGGGCGTGTAATACCTGGCATCCCGCGGCAGAAGCTTGCCCAGCGGCTTTAGGGGATGATGATGTTTGGAACCAAGGGTAAAACTCCAAAGCCCCCCGGGATAAGTGGGAACCGGCGCCAGGTAGAGATGGGTGCGGGGAAAAACCGCTTTGATCCGGCGGAAAGCAGTGCGGATAAGATCCGCATTAAAAAACGGCGATTCTGTCTGTGCCACCAGTATTCCTTCCGGTTTTAAAGCACGAAAAGCCGCCTCGTAGAACGAAGGGTCAAAAAGACCCTCCGCCGGCCCGACCGGTTCCGTGGAATCCACGATAATGATATCATAGGCCTCCTGCAGGGAACGAATATACTCGATGCCATCGGCGATCTTGATCTCAAGGCGAAGATCGTCCAGGGCAGAACTGAGCTCCGGCAAAAAACGTTTGGAGGATTCTACTACCTGAAGATCGATCTCCGCCAGCGTAATTATCTCCACCTGCGGATATTTACTTATTTCACGCACCGCCCCGCCATCGCCACCGCCGATCACCAGCACAGCACGGGGGCAAGGATGCGTCCGGAGCGGTATATGCACGATCATCTCATGATAGACAAACTCATCGGCCACAGTCGTCTGCACCATGCCATCCAAAACCAGCATGCGCCCGAACTGGAAGGTGTCCAAAACAGCTATCTCCTGGTATTCGGTCTGCACACGGCACAAGGTTTCTTTTATCCTGCAGGAGAACCCCAGATTGGGAGTTTGTTTTTCTGTGTACCACAGTTCCATCTTACTACCTCCGCCGGCGGTAGAATTTCGCCATCGCCCCTGCTACCATAGGGCTACCACGGCAAGGACCGCTCCGGCCTTCTCCACCTTGTGTTCAACAGTTCTAATTTTTAGTCCGTTCAGAATGAGGCCGCGGTTTAGAAATGCTTCTTCGATCATCGCCTCCACCTTGTTCCGGGCCGCCCCCGCGGAACAATATCCGGCATGCTCCATAATAACTCCAAAGCTCCCGGCGGTAAAACCAATCCCCACCGCAGCGGCGATATGTTCTCCTTTCACCTCGCTGGAGAATGTCCCGTAAGCTGTAGGAACAAAAGATCCGGGCGGGAAATCGATCCCGTTTTCTTCTTCCCGGCAACCGGGAGGCAAGATACTGCTCAACCGGACGAGATTGACATTGCCGAGCCCGGCATTTAAAAGGGCGGCATCAAATGCCGTTAAGGCATGGTTGGCTTCCGCTGCAGACGCCACGATCATAAAGCGCTGCGGTTGGGCAAATTTCAAAGGGAACACCCTCTTTCCGTCTCCAAGGATCTGGGGATAACAGGCCATCGGCCGTTCATATTCATATTCATGCTAATATACTGGAGCAATTATACCAAAATACATCCCGGAAATAAACCATTAATCTGTTGATCAGCTAAAAATTTAAATCCGTTTCAATGTTATCCGCCCCACCCCGGCAACACAAGCATCCCCCTTTTAAAAAGAGCCCCCCAAAAAAGGATTATAGCGTCGTTCGTCCCCAACTGTAGTCGGCGGCCCGTGGCCGGGGAAAACTTCTGTATCGTCGGGATAAGAGAAAATTTTTTTCTTAATATTTTCGATTAGGACCGGGAAAGACCCCCCTGGAAAATCGGTCCTGCCGATCGAACCGGCGAAAAGAGTATCCCCCACGAAGAGAACCCCGTTAATATCCAACGTAATCCCCCCCGGAGAATGACCGGGCGTCTCCAGCACTTTAACTTTAAGAGTACCCACTTCTAGGACATCCCCTTCTTGCAGAAAGCGGTCCGGGGGTTCTGCTTCCACCCGGCCCCCGGAAAGAGCCAGGCTGGCCCCGGGACTGCGGTACCTGGACAGGTCTGCCGCATGGGCCAGGAGGGGAACTTTCAACGCGGCCCTTACTACATCATTGGCCCCGATGTGATCGATATGTGCATGGGTGTTTATTACATACTTAACCTTTAACTTAAGTTCCTGCACCCGCCTGATAATTCGTTCTCCGTCGTCCCCGGGATCGATGAGCACCGCTTCCCTGGTCTTCGGGCAAGCAACGAGGTAACAATTTGTTAAAAAGGGGCCTACTTCCATTCTCTCCAACAGCAAGTCAACGCCTTTTCCTGCATACAATATCCCTTGCCACAGAAAAAGACTGCCCTCCTTTCTCTCGTGTTTTCCTACAACCCATGAGCTGATTATACCATAACAAGAAGCAATATTTTTCTAAATCTACTTCGTTCTAGCAGCATTCCCGGGTGATACCAGATATTTAATCTAAAAAAACATCTCCCACAACATCCGGAGTATGTTATAATTAACAAAAGAACAAGGGGGGCTTATCCTTGAAAGAAAACCTGTTGGAGACAATTGGAAAAACCCCTTTAGTAAAGATCGGCCGGCTTAACCCCAACCCACGGGTCACGATAGCCGTTAAGCTGGAAGCAACCAACCCCGGTGGAAGCGTGAAGGATAGAATTGCGTATTATATGATTACCATGGCGGAAAAATCCGGGGAGCTAACCAGGGATAAAATTATTCTGGAACCGACCAGCGGTAATACCGGCATCGGCCTGGCCCTGGTCGCTGCAGTCAAGGGGTACCGCCTGCTGGTCACCATGTCGGAATGGATGAGCGAGGAGCGCAGGAAAATACTGGAGGCATTCGGGGCAGAGGTTATCCTAACCCCGGGCGAAAAGGGCACGGACGGGGCTATTGAAAAAGCCCGCCAGCTCTACGCCCAAAACCCCAAGCGTTACTATATGCCCAATCAGTACGACAACCATAGCAATACCTTGGCCCACTACGAGACGACAGCCGTCGAAATCTGGGAACAGACGAAGGGCAAGATCACTCATTTTGTAGCGGGAATGGGGACGACAGGAACCCTCATGGGCTGTTCGCAGCGTTTGAAGGAATACAACCCAAAGATCAAGATCATCGGTGTTGAACCATATAAAAGCCATAAAATCCAGGGCCTAAAAAACATGGAGGAAGCTATCGTCCCGGAACTCTATGATCCCTCCCTGATCGATGAAAAAATAAATATCTCCGATGAAGATGCCTTTGCCATGACCAAGCTGCTGGCCAGAAAAGAAGGAATCTTTTCCGGAATGAGCGCCGGTGCGGCTTTTCACGTTGCCACCGGGATAGCTAAGAAACTTCGGGAAGGTTTAATCGTAGCCTTGCTCCCGGACCGGGGCGAAAAATACATGTCCACCCCGCTCTACTGCTTGAAACCCTGCAAACATAGAAGTGAGCTCTGCATCATTACAGAGCTGGCCAAAAAACATGTAGATTCAAACGTGCTGCCTTAGCCTTGGGTTTTGTACGCGCCGGCAACCTTAGAATAGCACTGATAACCCTTCACTATTTTTAAGATCATTTATAATGAAGGGTTTTTTATTTTTTTCGAAGGCTTAAAAACCAAAACAAGAGCAGATAGATTAGCGATCGCAATTAAAAACCTTGCGAAAATGATGCCCATAGATGGCAAACGCGATCGCTTCCGGCAGAAATCGCGGGTATTTTACCAGGGTCTGGAAAAGAAGGTTCCAGTAATAGCGACGTCCTTTCTCCTTAATCCCCAGAACGTACATGGCCCGGAAGAGAGCCTTGGCATAACAAAAGCGAAGCGAAGAGACGCCGCGCTTATAGGCAGGTTTAAACTCCTTAAAAAATTCTAACACGCGGGCATAATAATGCTTCGGTTCATAGATAGTCGTTACGATCTTCTGATAGCCCTCCACGAGCTTCTGCATATTCATCTTGGGGATAAAATTGGTACTCAGATCCGTATTGCTTCCGCTAAAACTGGGATTCGGCAACAGGCGTTTCTCCTTTTTAAGGCGCTTGAACAGTTTGGTTCCCACCGGGGCTTGCAGCAAGCCCACCATGGCCGTGACGATCCCGCTTCTCTGGATGAAATTGATCTGCCTTTCAAAGATAGAGGGCGTATCATTGTCGAATCCTACGATAAACCCGCCGCTAACCTGCATCCCGTAATTCTGGATCTTCTTGACACAGGCGATCATATCGCGGTTAACATTATGATATTTGTTACATTCTTTCAAGCTGCCCTCATCGGGCGTCTCAATGCCTACAAAAACGGAGGTGAATCCCGCCTCCTGCATCAACAACATCAGCTCTTCATCATCGGCGAGGTTGATCGAAGCCTCTGTAATGTACCAGAAAGGATTTCTATGCCTTTCCATCCAGCTAATCATGGCCGGCAAGATTTCGCGCTTGAGGTACGCTTTATTGCCGATAAAGTTATCATCGACGATAAAAACCCCGCCCCTCCAACCACATTCATAGAGAGCATCCAGTTCGCCCAGAACTTGTGCAGCGGTTTTTAAACGAGGCTTATGCCCGAACAAAGCAGTAATATCGCAGAATTCACAATCATAAGGGCAACCTCGTGAAAATTGCAGGTTCATCGTGGCATAATCCCGCAGATCGATCAGGTCCCACAGCGGTATCGGCGTTCTATCCAGCGAGGGATGCTCTGTTGTGGTATAGATATGCCGGGCCGTTCCTTTTTCCAGGTCCTCCAGAAAGGG
>JAAZMI010000125.1 GCA_012798895.1 Bacillota bacterium | reverse complement strand
TTGGATATGATCGTGGCCAACGATCTGAACCAGGAAGGTGCCGGTTTTGCCGTAGATACAAATATCGTGCAGCTACTTTACAAAGATGGCCGGGTGGAAGGGCTTCCCTGCATGTCCAAGTTTGATCTGTCTCATCTCCTTTTAGACCGCATCAGCAAGGAACGCAGCCGGCCATGATCTCCTTTTGTCTCCTTCTTTTCTTGTTGCCCCTCGCCCTGGTTTTCTATTTTTGCATTAAAGGTTCATAAATTGCTTTACCAGCAAGGGGGTAACGATGACTTCGATGGAAGCGGCAAGGATGAGCAGGCCGGTAATTAGAGGGAAAAGGGTAAAGAACTCCTTCCAGATGACGCCCAGGCTTTCCCTTCTTTTTTTCTGGGGCAGCGGGAAAACAAGGTGATAACCGATCTTCAAGCCAAAGGCCGCGCAGGTAATGAACGCCGGAAGTTCAAACAGCCCATGCGGAAGGATCCCGATGGCGATAAAAGAAAAAAGGGGCAGGCCCTCCCGCCCTATCTCCATCAACAAACTGCCCATCAGGGCTCCGTTGGCAAAAAGGCCTAACAAAGAGGGGATACCCAGCAGCACTCCCAGCACAGTCATCTGCAGGGAAGCAATAAGGTTATGGAAAAACAGGATGAGGATGCCCCGCCACCGCGGGCCTGAAAAGATCATCTCCGCCATCTGTTTTAAAGCATCATACTGAGCCTCTGTAATGCTCTCTAGAAACACATCCTTTTTAAAAACAAGCGCAGCAGCTCCCAGACCAAAAATAAAGAAAATTAGAGCTAAAACAAGCCAATTTAAGTTTTGCTGTAAAATTTGTTTCACATTGGGTTTAAACATGCAATCTCCTTTTCCATTCTACCTTTTTGTTGCTTTTGGGAGTGAAAGGTTGCTGCTTACAACAACCTTTCACCACCTATTATATTACAACCTCCTTTAGAAATAAACCGCGGAACAAAACCGCAAGCAGAACAGAGCCGGATTTTGTCCTGCTTTTGATCTTTTTAAGGAATAATTTGTGTATCGAGGTGTCTTATTTGCCCGAAACCGAAAAGTTGTATGCCCAAGTAATTGTTGATCTGGTAAGCAATGCTGTAGACAGGCCCTTTCAATATCTGATTCCTTCGCATCTGCGCCAGGTCGTTAAGTTGGGTTCACAGGTGGTAGTTCCTTTTCGTTCCCAAAAAAAGACGGCTTACGTGGTAGCCCTGGAAAAAGAGCCGGCAGTGGAAAATCCCCGTGAAATTTTAGCTCTTCCCGAGCCGCCCTACTCTTTGTTGCCGGAATTTATGGAGCTGAGTTACTGGCTTTCCCGGCGTTTTTTCAGCCGTTGGATTGAAGCAATTCATCTTTGTTTGCCCCCGGCCGGAAAAAGGCTGAAAACCAAAGAGGTGGAATATGTTTTTCCCCTTATGGACAGAGAAAAATTACGGGAGATGAGCAGCAGGTTAAAGAAAAAAGCGCCGCGACAGTCCCTTATTCTTGAACATCTGGCCCCGGTCGGGGAAAAAGGCCTGCCTTGGGCAAAATTGAGGATTAAAACGGGGTCCCGGCGGGAAAGTCTGCTCTCCCTGGAAGGCAAGGGCTACGTAAAGATCGAGAAGATCCCCTATGAAAAGCTTCCCCGGCAAGGTGCTGCAACGTTGCCTAAAAACAAGGGAGGTCTCTCTTTTTCTGCCCAGCAGAAGAAGGCCTGGCAGGAGATCGAGAAAGGTTTTTCCGGTTCCCCGAAGCACTTTCTACTCTACGGTGTCACCGGAAGCGGAAAAACAGAGCTGTACCTGCGTGCTGCTGCCAAGGTTTTAAAACAGGGTCGTACTGTGTTATTTCTCGTCCCTGAGATCATGCTTACGCCACAGATCATCGATCATTTTAACAGGCGTTTTACCGGGCAGTTTGCTCTGTTGCACAGCAAACTCACCCCGGGCGAAAGGTTCAGGGAATGGAAACGCATCGAAAGTGGACAGGCACGTTTCGTGCTCGGTGCCCGCTCCGCTGTTTTTGCTCCTTTAAAAAACATTGGCTTGATCATCATGGACGAAGAACATGAAAATACATATAAACAGGATGATGCGCCACGTTACCATACCCGCGATGTTGCCAAGTGGAGAGCCGAATACCACGATGCCATCATGTTGATGGGAAGTGCTACGCCCTCGCTGGAATCCTACTGGGAGGCCCGGAAACAAAAGCTGAAACTATTGCAGATGACGAAAAGGATCGGGAATCGTTCTCTGCCTGCTGTTCAACTGGTGGATATGCGTCATGAGTTCAAACAAAAAAACAGGGGGATCTTCAGCCGCCTGTTGCTCCGAGCCATGGAGGATACGCTTTCCCGCGGGGAGCAGCTGATTCTTTTTCTAAACCGCCGCGGTTTTGCCGGTTTCCAGCTTTGCCGGGAATGTGGGTGGGTGATGCAGTGCCCCCATTGTGCCGTTTCCTTAACCTACCATGCTTCCCCGGAGCATCTGCAGTGCCATTATTGCGGTTACAAACAGGCTGTCCCACAATCTTGCCCGCGGTGCAGAAGCATGTATCTGCGCAATTTCGGCCTGGGGACGCAGCGCGTAGAGAAAGTTATGCGCGGGTTGTTCCCACAGGTAGGTGTGATGCGCATGGACAGCGATACTGCCGGCCGGAAGGGGAGCTACGAGAGAATTTGGCGCAATTTTGAGGAGAAAAAAGCTTCGGTGCTCATCGGGACGCAGATGATCGCCAAGGGCCTTGATTTTCCCGATGTCACTCTCGTGGGGGTAATCGCTGCAGATATTACCTTGCATCTACCCGATTTCCGGGCCGGGGAGCGCACCTTTCAATTGTTATCGCAAGTGGCTGGGCGGGCGGGCAGGGGAGACAAAGCAGGGCGGGTGATCATCCAGACCTACACGCCCTGGCATTACAGCATTCAGGCCGCGGCTGTGCATAATTACCCTAAATTTACGCGGGAGGAACTTAAAAGACGCCAGGCACTTTTTTATCCCCCTTTTTCGGAGATACTATTGTTTAACTGCAGTTCACCCTGTGAACAGGAAGCCCGGCAAGCTGCAGAAGAATTGAAGAAAAGACTGATCGTCCACCTGCCGCCGGGAAAAGAAGGAGCAGAGGGGTTTTTGGGGCCTTCTCCGGCTCCTTTGCAAAGAATTGAAGATCGTTTTCGCTATCATCTTCTGTACAGAGGGTTCGATCTCCAAAAATACGGGGCAATCGTTCGTGAAACCGTTTGGGATTTTACGCGCCGGGTTGGCGAGGATACCTGGGTGACGGTGGATTTCAATCCTTTGAAGGTGTTATAATGGTGGTGAAGGATGTAGTGAGCTCCGGGTTCAGGCAACTTTTGCTAGAGGTGCAATGCCAACAAGTTGCGCTCGGCAAGTTCTACTGCTTTCCTCGAGCCTACGATGACCTTCCCGACCAAATTCCCATCCATGGTCATACGGTCGGCCGCCGGCGTCCTGTCGGCGGGGTCATCTTCAACTCTCGTTTCGCAGTGAACTTGTTCTCTTGCTCTACAAGTTGTTGCACCTCTGGCAAAGAAGTTGCCGGTATGAAATGAACAAGTGATAAAAAATCTAAATTCATGGCTGCACGGCCGGCCACAGGTATCCTGTCGGCAGGGTCATCTTAAGGCCTGTGCTTCGTCGTGAATTCTTTGCTTCGCTTCACGGGGCATTGCACCTAGCAAGATGTTGCTAACAAAACTATAATAAAAAATGATCACTATGCTACGATTTTTCACACCAAGTTGCTCTTATATAAAGATAATG